>NZ_JANXSO010000173.1 GCF_025352645.1 Iodobacter sp.
CCGCCGTGAAATCATGGAAGGGATGGGCATCGAGTTTCGCTTAAATACCGAAATCGGCAAAGACATTACGATTGAAGATTTGCTGAGGGATTACGACGCCGTATTTATGGGCATGGGTGCTTATAAATATATGAAGGGCGGTTTTGAGGGCGAAGAGTTGCCTGGCGTGATGGAAGCGCTGCCGTTTCTGATTAATAACGTCAGAAACAGCATGGCTACCCTGCCAGCTGGGGAAGATTACATCAGCATGGCCGGTAAGCGCGTGGTGGTGTTAGGCGGTGGCGATACTGCCATGGATTGTAACCGCACCTCGATTCGCCAGCAGGCTCAATCGGTAATCTGCGCCTATCGCCGCGACGAAGCCAATATGCCAGGCTCTAAACGTGAAGTGTTGAATGCTAAAGAAGAGGGCGTTGAGTTTCTGTGGAATCGCCAGCCGGTTGGGATTATCCAAAACAGCGACGGCAGCCTAGGCTTAAAACTGGTTACCACCGAGCTGGGTGCGCCGGACGCCAATGGCCGCCAAGCAGCGGTGGAAGTGGCTGGCTCTGAGCAAATCATCGAATGCGATCATGTGATTGTGGCCTTTGGTTTCCAAGCCGAAGCGGCATCATGGTTTGAAGCGCAGGGCATTAAGGTAGACAGTCGTGGTCGCACTATCGCCCCAGAGAAACAAGCTTTAAAGCACCAAACCAGCAATCCAAAAGTGTTTGCCGGTGGCGATCAAGTCCGTGGTGCAGATTTGGTGGTACGCGCCGTATTTGAAGGCCGCCAAGCCGCAGAAGGGATGTTGGAGTTTTTAGGCGCTTGGTAAGGGGGCAGAGGCTAATAGATGTGTAGGGTTAAGTCTTAAACCATAGAGGCTTACAGAGAAAACAAAGCTTTTTGGCGATGTCTCTTTTGCAAACGCATGATCAATATCGTAGGGCGGGTGAAACCCGTGTATTTATGGAGTATTACTCGCGGGTTTTATCCGCCCTACAAATGCAAAGTAATGTAGGGTGGGCACGATTTTGTGCCCACGCGTGACATGATTGCAAATCAGGCTTACTCCTAAAAAACCGGCCTAGCAGATCACTCTGCTAGGCCGGTTTTTTACTTTGCGATGCACTTGGCTGATTGAAGCTCGGCGGTTTGGCCGGTGCTGACGCGGCTTAACCAGCAGTGCTTACTGATCAGCTTAAGCTTAAATAACTCAGGCTTTTCCAAGCTCAAGCCTTGCAGCTTGCTACGCTCAATCAGCAGCTGGCTGTCATGCACTAGCGCATCATTGGCTAGCCTCACCTCAGCAACTCCCAAAAGCTCGGCCACTAAGCGATTCACTTCTGGGCTTGGCTCTGCGAGCATAGCTGCTACTGGTGGTTGGGCCAAGGCTTGGCAGCCAGTTAATAGTAAGCAAATCAGCCAGCGATTCATCACTTAGGCCGCTCCAAGCGCATGATTTCTTTGCTTGCTGGGCGTAGCAGGGTGTTTGCGGTGCTGGATTGGCCAAGGGATTGGCCATTCGCTGGGCAAGATCCCGTTGTTCTGTAATTTAAGGCTGCAGCAATCAGCCGTTCATTTTTATCACCGAGCGGCTGCTTGAAATCTTCACTTACTTGGCAAGTGGGGCTAAAGCCATCTGAATAATCACCAAAGCCTTTATGATTTTCACCCTGAAACTGAATGGTGTAATAGGTGGTGCCGCAATTATCTTGTGGAATAAAGCCATAAGGCTTGCCGCAGGTTTGTCCGCCAATGAGATTCACCTTCACGTCGATACCACGTAAGCCATTAATAATGGCCTCACTGGCGGAACAAGTGCCACTACCCGCTAAAATAGTCACTTGTTTTAAATTTAAGCTAGGTAGTGCACTAAAGCTGGAGGAGGTTGGATAAAAAGGCCATGTATTATTTGGATCAACAGGCGTTTTATCGTTATATTTTAATTTAAAAAAGGTTTTGCCCTGTGTTTGTAGCGGGCCAGCAATCATGTAGCTTAATGCATCGGCCACATACAGCAAGCCGCCGCCGTTGTAGCGCAAATCAAGAATTAAATCACTTATGTTATCTGTTTTTAAGCGATTTACCGCATCGATTAAGCCTTTTTCTGAAACGGCATTATGACTATTAAATGTCATATAGCCGACTTTCCCTGTATTGGTATCAAAGCTCGTTACATTTTGCACCGGGGTTGTTTGAATATCGGCTGCAATTAATGTTTTAGATATTCTTTGGCCATTTAAATTCTTAAATATAAAAGTATGGCTTTGATTTGCACTTTTTGGAAATAACCCAGAATTAAGTGCATTTACATTACTGCTATTGGCCAAATCAACATCGTCGACAGATTCAATTTCCATACCGCGCTGAATGCCTGCCAAAGCAGCGGGGGAGTTTGGCTCGGTGTAGGCCACAATCAGCTTGCGTGGCGGCTGGTTTGCTACAAAAGAAAACGCCATACCATAGCCAAGCTCTATACCGGATTGGCTTTGTTTATTAGCTTCGTCTGTATTTTCAGTAAAGTGATAGTGATCTTTGGCTTTACCGGAAGGGGATAAGGCTGATGTTTTCAGTGCATTAAAATAATCAATGGCGCTGCTGTAAGAGGCAGGATTCAGTTTCTGAGGGACTTCGCGGTACCAAAGATAGGTTTCATCAACCCATGAGCGCAGCCAGTTTTTTTCATCATTGAGTGTGCCTTGGTGATCTGGATAGCTGCGATTGCCATTGTAAGGATCTGTGCCACGCCGTGGTGTGGCGCACATGTCTTTATAAACTTTGGATGAAGGTATTGCACCCTCGTTAAATGCGTTACCGCTGTCTTCTTGCGAGCCGCCGCAGGCAGTTAAAGCGCAAATCAGACTAAGATAACTTAGTTTTAGACTATTTTTTAAAACAGTTGTTGGGTGGAAAAGCATGGTTTCTCTCTAAACTTGCATGGTTTTTTGAAATATTATTTTAAGTTTTTGCTTTGTTTCAAGAAAGTATTCTACATTGATCAAT
Organism: Iodobacter sp.; assembly: GCF_025352645.1. GTDB lineage: Bacteria > Pseudomonadota > Gammaproteobacteria > Burkholderiales > Chitinibacteraceae > Iodobacter. The sequence continues at coordinate 2,986 of NZ_JANXSO010000173.1, forward strand.
GTATAAATCATTACACTTACTCCAAAATATATTCTTACGGCATACACAAAATGCATACAAGGTTAGCTTGCTAGGCTTCAGTTATATGTTTTTACACGCCTTCATTACGCTACGCTTTGTTGGGCCTTGATCATTTCACAGGCTAAGGTGGTGTAAGTTGCTGCCCACGCTTTTTTAACGTCATCGGTAAATGCATCTGCCAAACCTTGTTCTAGAGTCCAGAGCAAGGCTTTGCCCACGGTGGTGTAGTGTTCTTCTTGCACGTTGTATTGAGCGTGCCGCTCGCCTAGTTTTTGTATGGCGGGCAATAAAACGGTTGGATTGTTGATGTTGTCTACCGCCAGCTTGATGCTGCCCATTAGCATTGCGCCTTGTTTTTTCATATCGCCTTTAAAAAGGGGTTTTACTTCGGGGGCAATTTCAAATAAATGTTGATAAAACATCTCGGCCGCGGTGTCGGCAATCGGCAGTACAAGGGCCAGTGTTTCTTTTACAAGCGCAATATCTTTTTCGGTTAAAGCCATGATTTTTATCCTTGGTTAAGCAAGTGCAAGATTAATTTCAGCTAATGAGCCTAAATTCCTATGCTTTGTTCACTATGGCCTGTCAAATATTGTCATGCCTACTGGGCTGACTAATGGCTAGCCGCGGTACACCATGATTTTCCCAATGGGTTTTTGTTTTGGGACGCGCTAGAATCTGGGCTATGGAAACTTCTTCTTTTGCTTCGGCTTTTATTCTTTTGCTCCTTGTGACAGACCCACTGGGTGGCATTCCTCTCTTTGTCTCTTTGATGAAACAAGTGCCCAAAGCACGGCGAACACGCATGATTTTGCGAGAAGTGTCGGTGGCTTTTTGTGTGCTGGTTACTTTTATGCTATTTGGTCAGCAGTTTTTGCAGCTGATGCATTTATCTGAAACATCGCTCGGTATTGCGGGTGGGGTGATTTTGTTTTTGATTGCGCTGCGGATGGTTTTTCCGCACCCAGAGGGCGTGTTTGGCGATACCTCAGAGGGCGAGCCATTTATTGTGCCGCTAGCCATTCCTCTATTGGCAGGGCCATCGGCCTTGGCAACCGTGCTGTTGTTGGTTTCGAGGGAACCGGCAAGGCTTTGGGAATGGATTGGTGCTTTGGCTCTCACAATGCTGGTGTGCGGCTTAACGCTGGCTTTCTCAGAAAAAATTAGCCTGCTGCTTGGGGAGCGGGTTACCACTGCTTTTGAGCGTTTAATGGGGCTTATTTTAACGGCAATTGCGGTAGAAATGCTGCTTTCAGGGATTCGCCATTACCTTGCAACTCTGTCTTGATTAGCCACAAGGCGATAGCACCCTAGTGGGTTACAATGTTTTTGTTAATTAATTATCCTAAAGATGTTATGCGGAACGATTTACTTTTGCCATCGCTGTGTAATATCAAATCCTAAAAGGAAATCATAATGACCCAAGATGAATTGAAACAAGCCGTTGGCCGTGCAGCGCTTGAATATGTACCAGATAATTGCATTGTTGGGGTGGGTACAGGCTCAACTGCTAATTATTTTATTGATGCACTGGCGACCATGAAAGATCGAATTCAAGGTGCTGTTTCTTCATCAGAGGCGAGTGTCGCGCGGTTAAAATCACATGGTATTCCTGTCTTTGAGTTAAATACGGTGGATCGTTTACCCGTTTATGTGGATGGAGCGGATGAAATTAACCGCCAATTGCAAATGATTAAGGGCGGCGGTGCGGCTTTAACACGTGAAAAAATTGTAGCTGCGGTGGCAGAGCAGTTTATTTGTATTGCTGATGGCAGCAAATTAGTGGATGTTTTGGGTAAGTTTCCATTACCCGTAGAAGTTATTCCAATGGCTCGCTCTTATGTGGCTAGGCAATTGGTTAAATTAGGTGGCCACCCAGCTTACCGTGAAGGGGTGATTACAGATAATGGCAATATCATTTTAGATGTGCATGGCTTGCAAATTAGCGAAGCTAATCAATTAGAAAGCCAAATTAATGAAATTGTGGGCGTGGTGACTAATGGTTTATTTGCGCATCGCCGCGCCGACGTGCTGTTATTAGGCACAAGCAAAGGTGTGCAAGTATTAAAATAATTGTAGTTAATATTTAATATGCCTTGTGCATGGCAGTAAGCCAAGCCTTTGAATATAAATGGCTTGCTGCTTTTTTTAAAAATGCCACATGTCTATAATCTAATGATGCTATAAAGACACAGTCAGTGCCTTAGCTGTTTTCAGAAAGATGCAATAAAATAGTCATATAATTATGTTATTTTACGACGAGCTTAAACTGCAGGAGAATTCCTCGAATGTCTGAACATATTTCCAAACAATTTGATGCCGAGCTAGAAGAAATTCGCTCACAAGTAATGGGCATGGCTGGCCTAGTTGAAGAACAAGTGCGTCAGGCGATGCAGGCTTTGGCCTCGGGCGATCTAAACATCATCAATCATGTATTAGAAGAAGAAAATCGTGTTAATGATATGCACGTTTTGCTCGACGATATGTGTATTCATATGATTGCACGCCGTCAACCTGCCGCATCTGATTTGCGCATGGTGATGACTGTTATTAAAGCAGTTGAAGATTTAGAGCGCATTGGTGATAAAGCCGCGCGCATTTGCAAACGTGCCAAAAACATTTATGAATCAGGCCGATTGCAAGTTCCACGCTTTAATGAATTAAACCATATTGCTGAGCACGCCATTGATATGCTTTCTAAAGCACTAGATGCTTTTGCTCGTATGGATGCGGTAACGGCCACCAATGTAAAACGTGCGGATGAGCGTTTAGATGACGAATATCGTTCATTGCAACGCCAATTAATTACCGTAATGATGGAAGACCCACGCGCTATTACCGTTACTTTAGAAATTCAATGGATTGCTAAAGCGATTGAGCGAATTGGTGATTTGGCGGTAAGCATTGCTGAGCAGGTTATTTTCTTGGTAAAAGGGCAAGATGTACGTCATAAAAACCAAGAAGAAGTAGACCGTGTAGCACACAGCTAATTCCTTTGGATTTTCTGCAGTTTAAGGGCAAAGTCGGTCAAAACCGCCTTTGCCCTTTGTACTTGTGGGGATTTTCCTGTTTGCCAGCAAGGCGGGCGCACGTTATCGTTACGCCCATGCTCTCATCTCGGTATTTACATGCCTGATTATCCTATCATTGCCGCAGTCGATCTTGGCTCTAACAGTTTTCGCTTGCAAATTGCTCGCGTGGTTGAAGGTGCTCTCTTCCCTTTAGATTCTCTAAAGGAAACCGTCAGGCTTGGGGCAGGTCTTGATGCCGCAGGCTGCCTCACAGCTGAGGCCCAGCAGCAGGCCATTGAAGCTCTGGCGCGCTTTGGTGAGCGGCTACGCGGCTTGCCTGTAGAGTGCGTGCGTGCGGTTGCCACCAATACTTTTCGGGTGGCAAAAAACGCCAGTACTTTTTTACCGCAAGCTGAAGCCGCTTTGGGTTTTCCAATAGAAGTGATCGCAGGTCGTGAAGAAGCGCGGTTAATTTATATTGGCGCGGCGCATAGCCTGCCTGCCACTCGGGATAAACGCTTGGTGGTAGATATTGGTGGTGGCTCAACTGAGCTCATCACTGGCAGCCACTTTAGAATTTTTCGTACTGAAAGCGTACCTATGGGCTGCGTGAGCTGGAGCTTACGATTTTTCCCCGATGGCATTATTACTGCTGAGCGCTTGGCTGAGGCCGAGCTTGCAGCACGTGGCATGTTGCTTTCATTGGTGCCTGATTTTAATCATGAACAATGGCAGCGCGCCGTTGGCACATCGGGCACGGCACGCTCCATTGCTGATATTTTAGAGCTGAACGATTTCTCTGCCTTGGGCATTACCCGTGCAGGCATGGATAAGTTGCGCCAGCATATTTTAGAAGCTGGGCATATCGATAAGGTGCAGCTGAACGGCTTGCGTGCCGATCGCCGCCCCGTATTGCCAGGCGGCTTTGCCATTATGATGGCGGTGTTTGATATGCTGGCTGTAGAGCGAATGGGGGTGACCTTTGGTGCGCTACGTGATGGGGTTTTATACGATTTAGTGGGGCGGCAATCAGAGCACGATATTCGTCATCGCTCGGTTGAGCAGTTTCAGCGTCGCTACCATGTTGATCCTTACCAAGCAGAAAGAGTGGCTAAGCTAGCTGGCCGCTTTTACGCTGCGATGGTGGCTGATGATACGGTGGGCGCGCATCGCTTAAATATGGCTGCAGGCTTACACGAAGTAGGCCGCTCAATTGCGCATGCCAGCTATCACAAGCATTCTGCGTATATTTTACTGCACGCTGATATGCCGGGTTTTTCTAAGCGCGAACAGGCTCTACTAGCAAGATTAGTATTAGCCCATCGTGGTGGCTTAGGTAAGCTGGATGAAAATGTCATCGATTTAGTTGAATGGTCGGCGATTTTAGCACTGCGGCTAGCGGCTATTTTTTGCCGCTCGCGCACCGATATTGAGCTACCACTGTTGCGCTGCGAAGCTAATAGTAAACAATTCTTATTAGAAGTTGATCGTACTTGGTTGGATGCTAATCCCCTGACTGCCTATGCACTGACTGAGGAGGTAAACGCGTGGCAAAACATCGGCATGAAACTACACGTCGTAAGTTAAGAACGGTTCCCACCGCAAGTAAGGCGGGAATGGCACCAGGCACCATGCAATATGTTGGCCCGCGTGCTGCGGATCAAACTTTAGCCAGCTTAATTGAATATGGCCAGGACGCTGACGCGTTTTATGAGAAGCTATTTACTTCCCTAGAAGAAGGACATGGCTATCAGCCCCAGCATCCTTTGCTCTGGCTTAATTTGCATGGTTTGGCCAATATTGATTTATTAAAGGTGGTAGGCCGCCGTTTTGGCTTACACCCCTTGGTGCTAGAAGACATCCTGAATACCGAGCAAAGGCCGAAAGTTGAGGTCTTTAACGGCTACGTGTTTATTTGTGTGCGCTTGGTAAGTGTCAGTGAAGCTGGGGAAATCAGTAGCGAGCATGTCAGTATTGTTTTGGGAAAAAACTATGTGCTGACATTCCAAGAAAAACCGAGCGGCACTTTTAATCAGATTCGTGAAGGGCTGAAATCCAGCCAATCGCAATTACGCCGCTTTGGCTCAGATTATTTGGTGTATACCCTGCTGGATAAACTGGTCGATCGTTATTTCCTTGTGCTTGAAGCCATTAGCGAGCGCTGCGAGGATTTGGACGACGCAATTTCATCCGGCCCTAATCCGGCTCAATTGCAAGAAATTCAAGCTTTGCGCCGCACTATGCAATATGTAAAACGTGGTTTATGGCCATTGCGCGAAGTGATGAATACATTGCAGCGTGATGAGGCGGATTTTTTCCGTGATGAAACTCAGCTTTATTTACGCGATGTTTATGATCATGTTGTGCAAATGATTGAAAGTGGCGAGGCCCTGCGGGATTTAATTAACTCATTACAAGACAATTATATGTCTTTGCAATCGAACCGCATGAATATAGAAATGCGCCGGCTTACGGTACTCACAACCATATTTATGCCGCTGACTTTAATTGCCGGTATTTATGGTATGAATTTTGAAATCATGCCGGAATTGCATTGGCGCTTTGGCTATTTTGCAGTCTTGGGCTTAATGGCATTTATTGGGCTGGGGTTAACCTTGTACTTCAGAGCTAAGCGCTGGTTCTGATGCTGTTTGTAGACGCCGGTCAATGTATTCCCGGCGTTCGCTCAGTAATAGCCCTTCTTCCGTGCAGCATGGAAAGCTGTTATTTATTTTTTTACGCCTATCCGTTTGCCTTTCTGCTTCAAAAAATGAAAAGTCATTTATTTGATGTGGGTAATTAGCATTCAATTTTACTTTCCATTCTATTTATTTAGTTATTCTTTTGAGTAAATTTTTTCATCTACTTAAAGGATTAAATGATTTTCCTTAAGGTGTATTGATTATGCCGTTGAAATATTTCAAGCAAGTAAATTATGTCTAATGATATGTATCTTGCCGATAAACGGTAAGTATGTCGGTTTATTACTGTATGTAGAATTTTTTTGTAATTTATGGATAAGCTTTAAGGTGCTAGCGGCTGGTCGCTAGCATTGCAAAGTATTATTTAGAATCACCTTAAACCCACCAAGCAAATGCAAATACGGCGAACATCGCTAGGCCGATGGCGATTTTGGCGATGGCTCCCACCAGCATGCCAATAAAGGTGGCAATCCCCACCTTGCCTGCCTGCAATACATCTTGCTTGGCCCAGAATTCCCCAACCGCGGCCCCAATTAATGGGCCGAGAATCAGCCCTGGTATGCCCGCAAAAATACCTAAAATGCCACCGATCAAGGCCCCCCAAATAGCCTGCGGGCTGGCCCCTACTTTTTTCGCGCCCAAAGCGCCTGCAATATAATCCAGCACCATAGATAACAGCAGCAGCAAGCCCAGCACCGTTAGCCAGCCATAGCCAACACGGGCAAAGTGATCTAAATAAGCCGCCAGTAGCATGCCACCAAAAATAAATGGTGTAGAAGGCAAGAAGGGGAGCAGTGTGCCTAGCAGGCCTGAAATCATCAGCAGCCAGGCGACTATCCACCAAGCGATGTCTGCGTTTAATAGGGAGGGATCGAGCATGTTTTCCTAAATCTATTGTAAGGTGGGTGGTATTAGGACAATCCTATCAACTTAAGCAAAATATCACCGTAGGGCGGGTGCAACCCGCGAGCGATGCAAAAAACGCGGGTTGTACCCACCCTACGATATTTAAATGCTTGTGATAGATAGAGCTAAGTTGATCACCTAGGATTTAACGATCAACAGATTGCTCTTAAGTTGATAGGATTGGGTATTAGGAGGCCCTCACTCTCAATCAGTTCAATCTTTGCCGCAAAAACAAGCTGAGCTGCTCAACCAGCCAAGATAAAATCAGCATGGCGATGATGATGGTGGCGGCTTGCTGCTGCTGAAATAAAGACAGTGTGAAGTAGAGCTGCTGCCCAAGGCCGCCAGCCCCCACCAAGCCCAATACCGTAGCCATGCGGATATTGTTTTCCCAGCGATAAAGTGTATAGGCAATCCATTGGGCAAATACCTGTGGCATCAGCGCATAGCAAAATGCGCTAAAGCGGCGGCTGCCACTGCAAATTAGAGCGTCATAGGGTAGCGGGTCGGCGTTTTCTAGTGTTTCGGTAAACAGCCTGCCCAATACGCCACAAGTATGCAGTGCCAGTGCCAGCGTACCTGCAAAAGGGCCTAGGCCAACCGCCAGCACCATGATTGCAGCCCAGAGTAAATCCGGCACTCCGCGCAAAAAATTAAGTGCAAAGCGAGTGATCGCCTTGGGTAAAGCGCCCCAGCGGCCAGCGGCAGGCAGGGCCAGTACGGCTGCGCCAAGCAGTGCCAGTAAGGTTCCCACTGCCGAGATCGCTAGTGTTTCGACTGCGCCTTTTGCTACATTTTGCAGGTGGGCGGCGCTTAAATCTACTGGAAAAAAGTCGTATAGATAGGTCAGCAGATTGCTACTGGCGCTAAAGGCCTGTTGCCAATCGCTCCATAGCCAGTAAGCAGAAAACATGAGCGCTGCTGCCGCCGCGATCAGTATTTTTTGGTAATCGGCTATTTTGCGCGCAGCCTGGCTGATGGCTTCAGTGCCGGTGACCAGCAGTAAAAACACGAGTAAGAGGCTACCGACTTCGCTGCCATTCATCATTTTGATAGAGGTATCAAGTAGCTGGCCTAAGCCGCCCGCGCCAACAAAACCCATCACTGCCGAGGCTCGAATGGCGCATTCCCAGCGGTAAACTGAGTATGACAATAGCTCGGCAAAGGCTTGTGGTAATAGCGCGTGGCTAAAAATTTGCCAGCGTGATGCACCGCTGGCAGCCAGGGCTGCAGCGGGCTCTTGGGGCTGAGATTCTAAAATCTCTGCATATACTTTGCCCAGCATACCGCCATATGCAAGACCAATCGCCAGCACTGCCGCAGTAGAGCCTAGGCCAAAGGCACGCACAAATAGCAGCGCCCAAACAATTTCTGGCACGCCACGCAGCAGGAGTAAGCCACTGCGTAAGAGCGGTACTCCCAGCCAGCGGGCAATACGCTGCCTTCCGGCGGTGAGCAGGGGGATGGATAGCGCCTCGGTGGAGAGGAGCGCAGCGGGGATGCCAATCAGCATGGCGAGGAATGAGCCTGCCGTTGCAACGGATAGCGTTTGAATGGTGGCAAGGCCCATTTCACGCAGGAAATCGGCGGAGTGGGCAGGCGGGAAAAAGCCCGCTAAAAAGATAAATAGATGGTCTAAAGTGCCGTTTTCCCACAGCTTACTTGGGTCAACGCCGCTGAGTTGAAAGGCTGGTGCAAATAATATAATCACGGCCAGCGTGATGCCCAGGCGCAGCGGTGCGGCTGGGTCTTTAAAACGGCTGGCTAGCATCTTGCGCCTCGGGGAAGCGGGTGTTGCTCTACCGAGCTAGCGTCTATGATTTCCCCTGCATAGAGTGTGGCTAAGTGCTCGCTACTGACTTGATTTGTAGGCAAATCAAACTGCACCGTGCCTTGGCGTAGGCCAATAATTCTTGGGAAAAACTGCAGGGCAAGATCAACCGAATGCAAGCTAGTCAGTAAGGTGGCTTTATTCGCTGCTGCGGCTTGGGTGAGCAAGGCAAGCGTTTTGCTCGCAAGGACAGGATCGAGCGCTGAAACGGGCTCGTCAGCCAGTAGCAGCTCGGGGGCTTGATAGAGCACCCGCGCCAAGCCCACTCTTTGCAGCTGCCCGCCGGATAAAGTATCGCAACATTCAAATAATTTATCTGCAAGGCCCACGTTGGCTAAAACGCTACTGATGCCTGCAATATCTTGCGGATAAGCCAGCGCCAATAAAGATTGCCAGAAGGATTGTTGGCCCAAGCGCCCAGCAGCAATCGCGGTAATCACACGGCTTTTGCCAGGCAGCGGCGGCGCTTGATACGCCATGCCAATACGGCTGCGTAATGGCTGCAATTGGTCACGAGGCAAGCGCCAAGGCAAGCAATCTAAGAGGCTAAGTTCTCCGCTTTGTGGACGATGATGCGTGGCAAGCAGCCGTAAAAGGGATGATTTACCCGCGCCAGAAGGCCCAATTAAGGCAATCTGCTCGCCCTGCGTGGCGGCAAGCGTGATGTTGTTTAATACGCAAGTAGTGCCAAGTGTGAGTGAGAGTTGTTGCAGTTGGAACATGGTGTACTTATGTTTAATGAGGGCAATAGTTGTAGGGTGGGCACGTTTTTGTGCCTACGCGGTGATGTTCAATAGCGCTGAACATTCACCCGCGTGGGCAAGGTAAAGCGTTTTGCCCACCCTACTTGATTAAATCCACTTTCTTTGCTGATTCTTCAATCGCTTTGTAATTCTCTGCCGATGTTGGAATAAAGCGGCTGGCGCGTTGTAGCTCTAGCACTTCTTTATGCGCTGGGTTTTTAGCATCCAGCTTTAAGAAGGCGGCTTTAAGCTTGGCGGCTGTGCCAGCATCTAAATCAGAGCGGATAGTCCAGTTGTAATCAAAGAACGGTGGGGTGGTGTAGAAAACGCGCACTTTGCTTGGGTCAACTTTTTTCATTTCGACCAATTTATCCCAAACCGAAGCATTCAACGCACCCGCGTCTACCTTGCCAGAAGCCACCCAAGCCACCGTTGCATCGTGGGTGCCTGAATACGCTGGCAGGCCTTTGAAATCCTTATCAGGATCAATGCCTTTTTGCTCAATAAAGTAGCGCGGCATCAGGTGGCCAGAGGTGCTGGACGCCGAGCCAAAGGCAAAGGTTTTGCCTTTTAGATCATTCAGACTATTGATATCGCTACGGGCGGTAATAAATTTGCTGGTGAAATGGGCGTCTTCTTCACGCTGCACCAGCGGCGTAACCTTGCCGCGTTTATTGGCTTGCACAAAGGTAAAGCCGCCCAGCCAAGCCAAATCAATGCGCTTGCCAGCCAGTGCTTCTACCACGGCCGCGTAATCAGTCACCGGTACAAACTGCACTTTCATGCCCAGCTCAGCTTCCAGATATTTGCCTAGAGGGGAGAATTTGCGCTGTAGCTCGGTAGGTGATTCATCAGGAATCGCCGAGACTCTTAATACTTCTTCCGCTTGGCAAAAGCCAGCGGCCAGTAAAGATGCCACAAGGGCGATGGAGCGTAGTTTCATGGTGCTTTTCTCTATGATTGAGATGTCATTGTAGGATGGGTGGAGCGCAGCGTTGATGGGTATCGCTTTACGTGCACGGTCTTTTTTCGCGCAGAGAACGCTCCACCCATCCTACGATTTAGGCATTACGTGGTTTTTTGCTGCTCCACCAAAACAAATGCGCGCCAATCAGGATCATCGGTAGGCTAAGCAATTGCCCCATTGAAAGGTGCATGGCTAGATAGCCCAGAAAATCATCGGGTTCGCGGGCAAATTCGGCAATAAAACGGAATAAACCGTAGCCTAATAAAAATAGCGCAGAAACTTGGCCGGTGCGGCGTGGTTTGGCGGAGTACAGCCACAGCAAGATAAATAGCGTGACGCCTTCCAGTGCAAACTGATATAGCTGCGAAGGGTGGCGTGGCAGCCCGTCGTGCGCCTGCGGAAAAATCATCGCAAACGGCATGTCTGCCGAAGTCACACGGCCCCACAGCTCGCCATTAATAAAGTTACCTAAGCGGCCAGCGGCTAAGCCCAGCGGCACCAGTGGAGCGATAAAGTCGGTAACTTGAAAAAAGCTGCGGCTGGTCTTGCGGCCAAATACCCACATCGCCACCAATACGCCAAGGAAACCGCCGTGAAACGCCATGCCGCCTTCCCAAACTTTGAGAATATCCAGCGGGTGCGAAAAGTAAAAGTCTGGCTTATAAAACAGCACATAACCCAACCGCCCACCGAGGATC
>NZ_JANXSO010000081.1 GCF_025352645.1 Iodobacter sp.
CCGCTATTTGGCGGAAATGCAGTACCGATTTAATAGGCGTTTTGATTTATGCGCCCTTATTCCCCGCATGCTGCATGCCTTACTCATTGCTAAGCCTTGCCCGCGAGGGCGATTAACTGAGCAAGAGACATAATCAGGTAAAAGTTTTGCCACGGCATGAATTAGATGAAAGCCAAAGCGATATTGATGCATTACATGCTTTGGATAGCTTGGACACCTTGGCTATTTTACGTGCGGTGCAGGCTATTTCTAGCGAAGTAGGCTTGCAGCCATTACTAGGGCGTTTATTAAAAATTATTGTTGAAGCAGCGGGGGCAGAGCGCGGTGCAATTGTGGTTAGAGATGGCGATCAATTGCATATTGAGGCCATTTTAAATTTTGAACAGGCCGTTTTGCCAGAAAGTTTATTGCGATTTGTATTTAATACTGGGCAAATAACGTTGCTCAATGAGCTGACACAATTTGCTGAGTTTCGTGGCGACGCATACTTTATTCAGCAGCGCCCAGCTTCTATTCTTTGCCGTGCGTTGGGGAGGAGTAGCTCGGTGCGGCGGGTACTTTATTTAGAGCACAGCACGATTAGCAATACCTTTTCTATGCAGCGCAGACAGGTATTGGAATGGCTGTCGGCGCAGGCAGCTATTTCGATTGAAAATGCCCAAACCTATCAAGGCTTAGAGTCCTTGGTGGCTAAGCGTACAGATGAGCTGGAGCGCAATCGGAATATGCTGGAATCAATTCTAGAATACTCCCCTGCCTTGGTGTTTTTAAAAGATTTAAATGGGCGATATTTACGCCACAATTTGCGTTTGGCGGAGCTTTATAATCGCTCTGGGCAATCATTAGTCGGAATGAATGATGAAGAAGTTAGTGGGCCAGATGTTGCTAAACGCTTTTTGGTGCAAGATCGCTTGGTGATTGAAGAAAATCGCCCAGTACGAGTTGAAGAAGAGATTCAACTTAGCGATGGATTGCATACTTTTCTCACGCATAAATTTCCTATTCGTGATATCGATGGCAGCGTGTACGCATTGGGTGGAATTTCAATTGATATTACTGAGTTAAAAATGGCCCAACAAAGCGCAGAAGCAGCCACGCAGGCTAAAAGTGCTTTTTTAGCCAATATGAGCCATGAAATCAGAACGCCAATGAATGCCGTGATTGGTATGGCCCATTTAGCACTTAAAACAGATTTAAATGATAGGCAGCGCGATTATCTACAAAAAATTCATTATGCAGGGCAATCATTATTAGGAATTATTAATGATATTTTGGATTTTTCTAAAATTGAGGAAGGTAAACTCACAATAGAAAAAATTGATTTTAATCTTGATCAGGTATTGGCTAATATTGCGACGCTGACTTCAGGGAAGGCAGAAGATAAACAAATTGAATATCTGTTTCAAGTGCATCCTGATGTGCCCCGTTATTTGGTGGGAGATCCCCTAAGACTAGGGCAGGTATTGATTAATATGGTGAGTAATGCCATTAAATTTACCGAAGAAGGCGAGGTGCATGTTACATGTGCTTTGTTGAGCAGTGATATTAAAACGGTAACCCTAAGATTTTCGGTGCGGGATACTGGTGTGGGGATGACAAGTGATCAATGTAAAAAACTGTTTTTACCCTTTAGCCAAGCTGACAGTAGTACTACCAGAAAATTTGGTGGTACTGGCTTAGGCTTGTCGATATCTAAGCGCTTGGTTGAGTTGATGGGCGGGAGTATTGGGGTAGAGAGTGTACCTAACCGTGGCTCTGTATTTACCTTTAGCTGTACTTTTGAGCGGGAAGCGACGCAAATTCATAGCTCAACTCGCTTACCTAATCATTTGCATGGCATGCGAATTTTGGTGGTGGATGATAATGCCGTGGCACGTGAAATTTTGCAGGAATCCTTACAAAGCTTAACCTTTTCTGTAGATGTGGTGGCCTCTGGTGAGGATGCTTTGGTTAATTTACATCGTGCTGATGCAATTGAGCAGGCTTACAGCGTGGTATTTACTGATTGGAAAATGCCAGAAATGAATGGTTTAGAGCTTGCTCGCCGGATCAGCATGGATAAACGATTAAATCAAATTCCTTCTGTAGTTTTGGTAACGGCTTATACTCGTGAAGATGTTCGAGTGGAAGCTGAATCAACATTAGTGGATGGATTTTTATTTAAACCGATTAATCAATCTATGGTGGTCGATACCTTGCTCACTATTTTTGCGCCTGAGCTATTACGAGATGTAGCTTCATTTACCCGTACAGATGCTGTACCTGATCTAAAAGGAATGCGGGTTTTATTGGTTGAAGATAATTTAGTGAATCAGCAAATAGCCCTTGAATTAATGCGCTCTGCAAAAATTAGCGTGGATTTGGCGAATAATGGGCATGAAGCCATTAAAAAAATATTTGAATATGGCCCTAAATATTATCAGTGCGTATTAATGGATTTACAAATGCCACAAATGGATGGCCATGAAGCCACTGCCGTAATTCGTAGTGATAAAGCATTTAATAGTTTGCCAATTATTGCCATGACAGCCCATGCAATTAATGAAGAAAGGGCGCGTTGTTTGGCAGAAGGGATGAACGAACATATTACCAAGCCTATTGATCCAGCACTGTTATTTGAGCGTTTACAATATTGGCATCAGCATCGCTTAAATGCAGATGGTAGCCGCCGAGTTTATATTGGTGAGCCAGCCATTATTTTGGCAGATAGTGAAAAGCATGAGATGCTTGAATATGCGGTTAAAAACAACACCGCCGTAAAATCGCCAAGTACTGATTTAGGAAAACTACGATTACTTGCGGGCGTAGCGGGTTTAGATATTGAAGATGGCTTGGCTAGGCTAGGCAATAATGCAGAGATATATTGGTTGATTATTCAGCAATTAGCCAGCACCGAGCACGATAACGTGGAGCGAATTCGCGCTGCTTTAGTGCAAAATGATATGGAAACAGCGTGTAGAACGGCACATTCATTGAAAGGCGCTGCTGCTAATCTTTCGGTGAATGATGCCACACAATTTGCAACTTTAGCTGAGGCTTTACTAAAGCGGGGTGAGGTGGGGGATGAATTTTTAATGGTGCTTAATCAATTAGATCACGCCATGCAAAGCTTTTGTGCTGCAGTGCAGAGGGTAGAAAATAGCACTTTGAGTTAATGTAAATTGATGGTAGCTAACGTGGCTTGCCCTTGAATTCATGTTTGTTACTTATAAAAAAAGCACCGTATTTTGTACGGTGCTTTTTGTTTGAAAGGCTTAGATTTTCCCTTCGAGCTGTTTTCTGATTTCCGGCATTCTGTGCTCCAGATAATGAATGCTGGTGCTGCCTTTAATAAAGGCCTCATCCAAAAGCAATTGCTGGTGCAAAGGGATATTGGTGTTAATTCCCTGTACTACCATTTCTGATAGCGCAATGCGCATTCTGGCCATGGCTTGGGCGCGATCATCACCGTAGGTAATGATTTTGCCTATCATCGAATCGTAATGCGATGGCACGGTATAGCCTTGATAAACGTGAGAATCCACGCGCACACCAGGGCCACCAGGGGTATGGTAGGTGGTGATTTTACCTGGGCTAGGAATAAACTTGAGCGGGTCTTCTGCATTAATCCGGCACTCAATGGCATGGCCTTTGAGTTTTACGTCTTTTTGCGTATAGCGCAGTGGTAAATTAGCCGCCACACGAATTTGCTCTTGCACAATATCAATGCCGGTAATCATTTCGGTAACCGGATGCTCAACTTGAACACGGGTATTCATTTCAATGAAATAGAATTCGCCGTTTTCAAATAAGAACTCGAATGTGCCTGCACCACGGTAATTAATTTTGCGACACGCTGCAGTGCAGGTTTCGCCAATTTTTTTACGCTGTGCATCGGTAATGCCCGGTGCCGGTGCTTCTTCAATCACTTTTTGGTGGCGGCGCTGCATAGAGCAATCGCGCTCGCCTAGGTAAATAGCATTACCGTGTTGGTCGGCCAGAATTTGGATTTCGATATGGCGTGGGTTTTGCAGGTATTTTTCCATGTAAACCATGGCATTACCAAAGAATTTCTCTGCTTCTGATTTAGTCAGCTCAACGGCAGCAATCAACTCATCTTCGTTATTTACCACGCGCATACCACGGCCGCCGCCGCCGCCTGCTGCTTTAATAATTACTGGATAGCCAACGGCCTTACCAATTTTCATTAATTCAACAGGATCATCTGGTAGGGCACCATCAGAGCCAGGTACGCAAGGTACGCCAGCTTCTTTCATGGCGTCTTTGGCAGAGACTTTATCACCCATCAGGCGGATAGACTCTGGGCGTGGCCCGATAAAGGCAAAGCCGGATTCTTCTACACGCTGGGCAAAGTCAGCGTTTTCACTTAAAAAACCGTAGCCTGGGTGAATAGCTTGTGCTTCAGTGACTTCCGCTGCGGCAATCAGAGCTGGTACGTTCAGATAGCTGAGCGTGGACGAAGCTGGGCCGATGCAGACGGATTCGTCGGCTAATTTAACGTATTTTGCTTCGCGGTCAGCTTCGGAATGAACGACTACGGTTTTGATACCCATTTCACGGCAGGCGCGCAAAATGCGCAGCGCAATCTCACCGCGATTGGCAATCAGAATTTTTTCAAACATGGTTTACTCCGTGAGGAGTGAGGAGTTAAGCGGGGCAAGGGCCTCACCGCTTAGTGCTCACCGGCAATGAATTATCAGCCAATAATAAACAGTGGCTCGCCATATTCAACAGGGCGGCCGTTCTCGACCAAGATGGCCTTGATCACGCCAGCCTTATCGGCTTCGATCTCATTGAGCAGTTTCATGGCTTCAATAATGCACAGTGTATCGCCCACATTAACTTGCTGGCCGATTTCTACAAAGTTTTTTGCTTCGGGCGATGAGGCGCGGTAGAAAGTACCCACCATCGGTGATTTAGCCACAAAGCCTTCAGGTTGCGCTTCAACTTCGGCAGCTACGGCTACTGCAACAGGTGCTGTGGCAGCGGCAGGCGCGGCAGGTGGCAACTGGTACTGCATTGCTTGCGCATAGGCAGGGATGTTCTGATTGACACGGGTGATACGAACGCGTTCTTCGCCTTCGGTCACTTCGAGCTCGGCAATGCCAGATTCTTCGACTAGATCAATCAGTTTCTTAAGTTTGCGCAAATCCATAGGGGTCTCCTCTCTATATTGAGAATTTATCAGCGTTGATTTAAATCAGCTGGCTTGGGGAGTAAAACGGAGTGCGAATTCCAGTGCGCATTCATAACCATACGCGCCTAGACCGCAAATAACGCCAACCGCAAGGTCGGAAAAATAAGAGTGATGCCGGAACGATTCACGAGCATGAACATTGGATAGGTGGACTTCAACAAAAGGAATTTTTATCCCAGCCAGCGCGTCACGGATGGCAACGCTGGTATGCGTAAACGCGGCGGGGTTAATGATGATAAAATCTGTGCCGTCCAAATGGGCGGCATGGATGCGATCAATCAGCTCGTATTCGCGGTTCGATTGAAACGTGTCAACGCACGCAGCGCGCAGCTGTCCCAGTTCAACTAGCTTAGTATTGATGGTGGCGAGTGTATCCGCCCCATAATGCTGTGGCTCTCTTGAGCCAAGCAGGTTCAAATTTGGGCCATGTAGTACGAGGATACTGCGTGTGTTTTGCATCCGCTGTTCACTGTTGTTGCCTATCATTGGGCGAAGTTTGCCGCAGTATGTGCGAATTTGTCCAGAAAAAGTGGGCAATTTCGGTGAAAATACGTTCTAAAACACTTGTTTGAAAGCGTCCCAAGCCAAGCTGAGTGTGGGTTTTATCGTACAAGTGGATACATTTTTTGTAGTTTTGTTACATTTATAAAAAAGGCTGTTTTGCATGCAAGTTGCTGACTTTGATTACCATTTGCCTGAATCCTTGATTGCCCAGTTCCCACCAGAAGTCCGTGGAGCAAGCCGCCTCTTACATATTGATGGCTTAACGCGGCAAGATTCACACTTTCGCCAGCTACCGCAGTTTTTACGTGCTGGGGATGTGCTTATTTTCAATGACACCAAGGTTATCAAGGCACGGGTCTTTGGTAAAAAAGACTCAGGAGGTGCAATTGAAGCCTTGATTGAACGTGTTTTGGATGAGCATACAGCACTGGCACATATTCGCTCATCCAAGGCGCCTAAACCTGGCGCGAAGTTGATTTTTGCAGATCGTTGGCCCGCCACTATGATCGAGCGCAAAGATGATCTATTTAAATTACGTTTTGATGGGGATGAGAGCGTTTTAGATATCTTGGAGCAAGCTGGCCAGCTGCCGCTGCCCCCTTATATCACCCATACCCCCGATGAAGAAGACGCGAAGCGCTATCAAACCATTTATGCCAGAGATCCAGGTGCGGTAGCCGCCCCGACCGCAGGCTTGCACTTTACGCCGGAGCTGCTTGCTGAGTTACACGCGATGGGGGTTAAAACGGGCTATCTCACGCTACATGTTGGCGCGGGGACATTTCAACCGATACGGGTCGATGACGTGAGTGAGCACGTTATGCATTTTGAGCGGTATTCAATTCCTGAGACTACCGTCGCCTTAATTGAAGCGACAAAGTCCGCTGGGGGGCGAGTGATTGCAGTGGGTACAACCAGCTTGCGCGCGCTTGAGGCCGCGTCACAGAATGGATTTTTAGCTGAGCCTATTGGCGACACAAACATCTTTATTACGCCAGGCTATCAATTCAAAGTGGTGGATCGGCTGATTACCAATTTCCATTTGCCAAAATCAACGCTTCTCATGTTAGTCGCTGCGTTTGTAGGCTTTGAGACAATGCAAGCTGCTTATCAGCACGCGGTAGAACATGAGTATCGATTCTTTAGCTATGGCGATGCGATGCTGCTGGAGCCCAAAGCCACCTCATAAGTGGGGTACTCATGTCTGAGCCGATGAAGGGTGTGCGATGCCGGTATTTTTTATAGGGTAAGCGCGTTGCTTTGGCCGTGGCTTGGCGGTAATCTTGCGGCCCGTGCCGGACTGTGTTTCCGGCGGCGTTTAGGAAAAAAAATGTTGAAATTTGAATTAAAAGCCACCAGTAGCGGCGCTCGTCGCGGCACCATGACCTTAAATCACGGTGTGGTGGAAACGCCGGTGTTTATGCCGGTAGGCACTTATGGCACGGTAAAAGCCATGACGCCGCGTGATTTAAAAGAAATTGGCGCACAGATTTGCCTAGGTAATACCTTTCACCTGTGGTTACGTCCAGGTTTAGAAGTGGTGGAGCAATTTGGCGGTCTGCACCAATTTATGGGCTGGGATAAGCCGATTCTGACCGACTCGGGTGGTTTCCAAGTATTTAGCTTGGGCGCGATGCGAAAAATCACTGAAGAAGGCGTCACGTTTCAAAGCCCAGTGAATGGCGATAAATTATTTTTAACGCCCGAAGAATCGATGAAAATCCAAACGGTGCTCAATTCTGACATCGTAATGATTTTTGATGAATGCACACCTTACCCTGCTACCCGCCAAGAAGCTGGGGATTCGATGCGCATGTCTTACCGCTGGGCTAAGCGCTCCCGTGCTGAATTTGATGCACAGCAAAACCCAAATGCGCTGTTCGGCATTGTGCAGGGCGGCATGTATGAAGACTTGCGTGATGAGTCGATTGCTGGTCTGGTCGATATCGGCTTTGATGGCATGGCCATTGGTGGTTTGTCGGTGGGCGAGCCTAAAGAAGATATGGCACGTATTTTGGCGCATACCGCGCCCAAACTGCCGGTTAACAAGCCACGCTATTTAATGGGCGTAGGCACGCCTGAAGACCTCGTGTATGGGGTAAGTCAGGGCATTGATATGTTCGATTGCGTGATGCCCACTCGCAACGCAAGGAATGGCATGTTATTTACGCGCTTTGGCGATGTAAAAATCAAAAATGCCAAACACAAGCTCGATACCCGTCCTTTAGATGCAACTTGCACCTGCTACACTTGCAAAAACTTTAGCCGTGGCTATCTGCATCATTTGTTCCGCACTGGTGAGATTTTGGCCGCGCAGCTTAATACTATCCACAACCTGCATTACTATCAGGTGGTGATGGCAGAAATGCGTACTGCGATTGAAGAAGACCGCTTTACTGAGCACGTGGCTCAGTTTCACGTGGATAGGGCGCGCGGGGTGGATTGAAGCGGGGCGTCATAAAAAACGGCACAGATTGTGCCGTTTTTTTTTATTCAAGCTTTGCTGGGCATGCCTCGCTGGGCAGGGCATGCCGTGCCCCTACTTGGCTAGTTCTAGCTCTAGTTTAACTGGCAGGGCAATTTTGTTGTCGGTGCTGTATTGGTAATCATTGAAAATATGCTCAGCACTTAAAGTTTGATAGTTGCCGTTTTCCAGCTTGTGGCTGGTGTCTTTCAAGCGATAGGTGTAGTGGCCACAGGTCCAGCAGTCAAAGTTGCGCATATGCGTGCATAGACAGGTTTTATCCATCACTTTGATACGTTTAGCGTCTGGCTCAATGGCGATTACGCGGTTGTAGGCTTCGATATAGCTGCAGTTGCCTTTGGCGTCCAGCAGGTAGCCATAAGCTTCGCAGTTAGGGCGAATACCCGCGCCAATCGATGGGCTGTTTTTTAGCATGCGCATCGGGTAGCCAGTTGGGGAAATCTGGTTTACTTCAATATTATCTTCGCTGGTCTTGAAATACTCTTGCTGCACATTAGCAGGTAAGCCGCATTCTTCCGACACAGTAAAGCGCGTTGCCACCTGTACTGCTGCAGCGCCTGCCTCTAGGTAGGCAACCGCGTCAGTGCCAGTAAAAATGCCGCCAGCAGGGATAACGGGGATATCTAAATGCTCGTCCAGCATAAACTGGTGAATTTCGGCCACGATGGTGGCTAGGTCATATTGTGCCCAGTCCATACCAAAGCCTAAATGACCCCCTGCCAACGGGCCTTCTACCACCACATAATCGGGTAGGCGATTCAGCTTGGCGTTTTTACGCAGGAATAACTGTAAGGCACGTACCGATGAAACAATGATGCCTAGCTTAGCATCACGAAAGCGTGGGTGATCTTCGATCAGCCCCATAGAGCCTAGGTGTAAGCCAGCAGCCAGTGTAATCCCATCAATACCAGCATCTAAAGCGGCATTTAAACGGACCCGAAGTGTTTCTTTCGGGGCGTTCATGGTGAGTTTTTCCATGCAGTTGATAAAAACCATGCCATCGCCACGTTTGGCTTCCATGGTTTTACTGACATG
Source organism: Iodobacter sp. (assembly GCF_025352645.1). Taxonomy (GTDB): domain Bacteria; phylum Pseudomonadota; class Gammaproteobacteria; order Burkholderiales; family Chitinibacteraceae; genus Iodobacter. The sequence continues at coordinate 9,222 of NZ_JANXSO010000081.1, forward strand.
CAGCTTGGTGGCTTCTTCTAGGCGGCCTAAATCAAACTGAACTTCGGATTTATCCGAGTTAGCTACATTGTGTTTGTATTGTTGGAGCTTTTCTTTAACTTGCTTGGTTTTGTAGCGACGATCCGTCACTGTGTTGATCATTGCATCCGAGATATGGCCTACGCCACCTAAACGAGCCGCTTCAAGCGCCAGATCGGCGGTGGAAATATCAACACCCATGCCGCCAATCATGATCGGCACTAATTCTTTTTTGCCGAAGCGAAGGCGGAAGTCATCTACACGTTTCATCGTTTGTACTTTAACCAAGTAATCAAAAAGGGGCTAAACCTTCTAGTACTGCTCAAGTTGATTTCATATTACTGAAGTTCAGCTTGAGCAGAGCCTAGGCACCGCATATTTTTATCGCGTTAACACCACGAGGGTGGAGATTTTGCGGGTAAATTCAAATTAAAATGAGCATTTGAATTTAGGTAATTGTTGCGCAAACGCTTTTTTCTGCGTTTTTAATCCCCAGTCTGCGGTGGTTTGTAGAGAATTATCTATCGTTAAGCAGAGTAATTTATCATCTAAATCAGCTGGCTAGCGCGCTTTGTTGCATGGCGATCAAATCTTTAATCCCTTGTTCCGCTAAGTCTAATAATGCATTCATTTCTAGGCGTGAAAATGCTACCCCTTCGGCGGTTCCTTGTACTTCTACGAATTTTCCGCTGCTGGTCATCACCACATTCATATCTGTTTCACAGTCTGAATCTTCAGGATAATCCAAATCTAGCACCGCTTCGCCTTGGTAAATCCCTACTGAAATGGCTGCAACATGCTCGCGAATCGGCGATTTTTCTAGTTTTCCAGCGGCAATCAAGCCATTGATGGCATCGGTCATGGCCACAAAAGCACCGGTAATACTTGCAGTACGTGTGCCACCATCAGCTTGGATTACATCGCAATCAATAACAATTTGGCGCTCGCCCAAAGCGGCCATATCGACTACGGCACGTAATGAGCGGCCAATGAGACGTTGAATTTCTTGGGTGCGGCCACTTTGCTTACCTTGTGCCGCTTCACGACGCATACGGGTGTTGGTGGAGCGTGGCAGCATGCCGTATTCGGCCGTTACCCAGCCCTTGCCCTTGCCTTTTAAAAAGGGCGGTACGTTTTCTTCTACCGAAGCGGTGCATAGCACTTTGGTATCGCCAAATTCAATCAATACCGAGCCTTCGGCATGACGCGTGTATTGGCGAGTAATGCGTACTTGGCGAAGTTCGTCGTTACGGCGTGCGGAAGGGCGCATGGCGGGTCTCTTTATATTTTAGTTGGGCGGATTATACCGATGTTGTGCCTTACCATCGCTTTGCAATTTTACGCCCTGCAATAAGTCACATTTACACAGTACAGGCGCTATATGACTAATATGTTGCAGGGCTCTGATCCGGTGCTGGGTGGCTGGCAGAGCTTTCTTGTAATTGGGTGTAAGCCAGCGCCATAATTGCTCGTATTATTTATGATTTAAGGGCAGTAAAGTCTGGGTCAGGACACTGATAGCCAAATTTTGGCGCCCAGTCAAACTGCTTGCCAGTTTTTATGTAGCGCAGATAAAGCTGGCTGCCCGCTTTACTATCCTTTTGAATAACCCAGCTGGCTCCCTTGCAGAGTACGGCAGCATAGGCTTGGCTTTTGGGGGGCAATAGATCAGCGGCTAATACTGCAAGTGCGCTAGCTTTCCAGCGGTAATGCAGAAAATGCTGGTCAGATTCGGGCAGTGATTGTTGAGCTCGGCTGGCTTCCAACTTACTGATCCAGCGGGTGTTTTGCTCCATGGGCTTAAAGGCATCCTCCAGTAGACTGGTGCCACCGTAATCTGGCGTCATTTCATAGCTGCTAAATTCCATTCCTTGCGCGCGCAGCAGAGTAGCGGCCCGAAAATAGGCTTGGGCACGCTTAGGCTTATCTACCTTGGGATCATCGGCAATCTGGCGCTGTTGAGCAAACTGTTGGGCCCATTCCCGATAATTAGGCGCCTCAAAGTAGCTTTGTGCTTCTGAGTAGCGGCCAAGCCGCATTAGTCGGCGTGCGAGTAGCTCTCTTAGCTTGACTGATGGTGTCTGGCGTTGCAGATAGCTATCGTTGCCTTCGATTACGGGCCTGAGTAGCGGGGCAGCAGCCTGAGTATGCTGATCTACAAAGCTTTTTAATTCGTCAGCGGTGAGCACGCGCTCAGCCACATCCGCTACGTCCATCCAGTATCGGCCAGAGCGATAGAGTAAATCCATCGCTTGCAAATAGTCATCACGGTGCAACGCCAGCAGCGCTTGTTCGGCGGCGATGCGAGTGGTGGGGGCGTCTGTATAGCTGGGGCTACTTTCACTGGGAAACTGCGCAGCGGCTTTGGCGTAGGCAGCGGTGGCTGCGGGGATACCGCCTTGGCGCAGTGCTATTTTTGCCCGTAGCCACCAAGCCAGCCCACTATCCCTGCTGTTTTTTATTAGGGCTTCGGCCATGGTGTATTTGCCGGAGCGATAGGCTAGCGCTGCCAGCTTGTCGTTGTCCTGTTGCTTATTGGCCTGGCTGAGCAGGCTTAAAATTGGATCTATAAATTGTTTGGTTTTTTCACCGCTCTCATCGTTGAGCTGCCAATCCAGATTGCCGCTGCGGCTGAGTAGCTCAATGGTGATTAATTGCTGGACCAGCGGGTCTTTGATGCTGCTGCGCAATGGCTCATTATTTTCAGCTTTAATTAGATAGCCAGAGATAAACGTCAGGGAAGCGATGCCTTCTGGGTCGCCTTGAGCCGCTTGGCGGGCGTAATGCTGCGCCGCGAGTGGGATGTTTTTTTGCCTAAAATAAATACGCGCTTGTTGCCCAAGGCTGCTTAGAGAGAGCAAGTCAGGGTCTGCTGCGCCATTTTTAACGGCATCGATCAGCTGTTGAAAAACCTTAATCGCCTGCTCGCTCTCTGCTTTAGAAAGCGGTATGGGCGGAGTGGTTTCACGGTTATTGGGATCTTTTGCACCATCACCAATTAATGTTCTGCCTAAGGAATACAGTGCTTTCAAATGCCATTCGGCCTGTTCACTCTTTGGCAGGGCCAGTACTTGTCTGAAGTAATCTGCAGCTTGAGGGTCATGCAGTGAAAAGGCGAGGGCCGCCTTGGTGTAAAGGCGGGCAGCCATGGGCAGGCCTGCTCCTGCTTTCCATGCGGCATCGATATTGGGTGCGGCGCGCATGGCTTGTATTTGTGCTATTGGCGGAAAACTGGCTGGTGCTGCGGCTTTCCAAGTTGGCAATTGCGGATCTTTCGGCGTCAGGCGCGAGGCCTCCCATGCATAGTTACCCTCGGGCAGGGCTAAGAGGGTGGCGGTTCTATTCATCAGTAAGCGGTTGGGAAAATCTGGCCCGCATGCATCGACCGCCAGCGAAAACAGCAGCGTGCTAAGTGACAGAATAATAAGCGGATGCGGATTGCGCTGGCGAAGGGCTTTAAGGGCTGACAAGTGTTTTATCCTCTTGCAGAGATGAGCAGCGCAGCCAGCCTATGGGGCGAGACTGCCCGCTACGCAGCTGATCAGGTTTAATCAGCTTAAAGTGTTGTTGAGACCGATCGCTTGCCAGCTGGTAATTGCCGATGGCGTCTGCGGCTAGGCAGTCGCTGGCGACGATGCTGATTTGCCTAGGTAAGGGGGCATCAGCTGGGCCGGCATTGTGCAAAACAATATCATGTAGTTGCTTGGTTTCGTTTAGTTTAGCGGGCAGGCTGTGGATTTTGACCTGCCAGTTTGGGGTGAGTGGCTGCTGCAAAATAACGGCGCTGAGCGTGCTTAGCGACCATGCGCGTTGATCACTTGCCAAAGGTAGCCGAAACCAGATTAAGCCTTGCAAACTTGGCAATCGTTGCGTTTGCAACTGTTGAATAAATTGGGCCAGTTGCTGCGGGGCAACAGTCAGTTCTTGCTTGTTATTTGTCATGCGCAGTGGGGATTCACTTTCGACCTGCCAGTCTTTACTCCCCCCACCCGTTAATCCCATGCCGTAAGCGGGTAGGGCGGCGCGAAATGGCCGATCGCTTAATTGGCTATAGCGTTTGATCCAGCCGAGTGCCAGCTTGGCATCAAATAGCCCCTGCTCTGGTGAAAGCACGGCATGTACTTGTAATACGGATTGGTCAGTCAGCTGCAATATTTTGGGAAAAATAGGCGAGCTAATCCAAGTAGGCAGAGCGGTAATGCTCAATTGTAGCGCTGGCGGTAGTCCTTGTTTAAGCCCTTGCAAAAACTGCAAGTACTCCGGCAGGCGAGCGCTTGCCGCATCGTGGTCGATCTCTACCCCGAGCAGATTTAAGCCGCGAGCCTGCCAGCTTTGGGTAAGGGCAAAGATATGCTGATAAATAGCGGGGCGGTCAGCGGGGTTTAATTGCTCGTCTAAACGCACAACCAGCCAGAGTGGGCGGCCATCTTTTTTGAGTTCGTCATAGTCAATACTTAAGTTGGGCCAGCCAGTTTGTGGATGGTGCTGCAAGGCCAGCACACGCAAAGCCGAGAATAGATGGCGACTTTGCAGCAAGGCACTGGCGTGCTCCTTTGTCCAGACTCTTTGCCAGATATAGGCTTGCTGATCCCAAGCAGTGTTGGGGCGATGGTTTGCCACTAAAAAACCACTAAGGGCCAGTGTGGCAACTAGTGCTGTGCCACTTAGCATTAACTTTAATCGCGTCATGGTAGAGCACTTATTTTTTTAACAGCAAGCCCAGCACGCCAAATAAGATGGGCTGGTGTATTAGGTAGATAATGAGGCTGTGCTTGCCTAGCCAGCGTAGTGGGGCGAGTTGGCGCTGGCCGCCTTGGGCTAGCCATTGAGCTGGCAGCATGGTTTGGGCGGCGATGCCAAGCAGTACCACGCCAAACCAAGGCAGCATTGGCACGTAATCTTCAGTTCTAGGTTTGTAAGTCATCATGCCCAGCCAAGCCAGTGCGGGCTGATCAAATAGCGTGGCTTGTAGCAGCACACCTAGCAAAATCAGTAGCAATCCTAGGATTAAGCAGAGGCGGGGTTTATTCCTAAACAGCGGGGCGATTAAGCCTGCCACAAAAAAGAAGTGCAGCACGCCAAACCAGATAATGGCATTGGGGAAAATAAACCAGCTGCCCAACGTGGCGGCTCCAGCACAGGCCAGTAATCTTAACTGACGTTGCCAGCTTGGTTGCGCTCTAGCGCAAAGACCCGCTACTGCAGCAAATAGGCTGACGATCAAGGTGCGGAGCGCCACCCACTCTGGATCAATATTGGTTTGCACTGACCAAACGCCGAAATAGGCCAGATCAAAAGAAAAATGAAACAACACCATTAAGACAACGGCAATGCCTCGAAGTAGATCAGGAAGAGGTTTACGGGGCCTAAGGACTAATGACATTACTTATTTAGAGTACTTTTGGATGGCTGCCTGAATCTCAGCAATAGCGGCTTCGATATCATCGTCGGTGATATTGGCGCTGCTGCTTAAAGGGTCTATATGCGTAGTAATGGTGTTGGGGTCTAGTTTTTGAGTGGAAACGAAGGTGTTTTCGGAGAAAACGTTTTCATCCGCATCGTGCCAATTAATGCCGAGCGCACTGATATTATCGGAGAACTTACCCGCGCGTAATTCGGCTCTATCCATAAGCTGGGGTATAGAGAATAAAACAGGAAATGAGGATAAAAAGTGAATTAAATCGCTTTCATCCACAGAGCCCCACAGCCCATCGGTGCATAACAGCAGGGTATCGTTGTCAATTAAGAGAATCTTGCTGCCTAGATCGATATCTGGCTTGAGGGTTCCGCCCAGACAATTATAAATTTTATTTCTTTCTGGGTGAATTAAGGCTTCTTCGGCGGTGATTTTGCCATCATTAACCAATTGCTGCACCTTAGAATGGTCTTTGGTTTGCAGTAAAATTTCGCCTTTACGCAGCACATATAGGCGTGAATCCCCAACGTGAGCCCAATGCAAAACACCGTCTTGTATTACACAGCAGACCACGGTAGTGCGTGGGATTTCAAGTAGCTGATGATTGCTTGCATAATGAGAAATCGCACTATGGCATTGCAGTAAAGCATCATGCAGAAATTGCGTTGGTTTTCTGAGGTAGGGTTGTGCTTTTTTCTGAAATTGATCAGTGAGTAGCTCAACGGCAATTTGCGCCGCAATTTCGCCATGTAAATGGCCACCCATGCCGTCAGCCACCACTAATAGCAATGCGTCTCGGCTATAAGAATAGCCTAAGCGATCTTGATTATATTGCCGCCCGCCTTGGCGGCTATTTTGATATACAGTGAATTTCATTCTGTTTCCAACTGGCCTTTGTTCGAAAACTCGACCCATTTGCGTCTTAGTGTGCTCACAATGCCGCTGCGTTTAAGCGGCGCGGAGCCACGCTCTAATAGCTGCTTTTGTAGTTGTGGCACACTTTGTGGGCGCAGGCTAGGATCTAAACTTAAACATAATGAAATAAGCTCGATGAGTTCGGGCGAGTAGCGATCCCCATAGCGATCATGCAATTTAATCACCTTATCTTCTTTCAAGCGTAAATCCGCAGGTTGTGGAGCCGTGCCGGCGATACAGGCAAATAAGCTAGCACCAATGCCATAAATATCAGTCCAAGGGCCGTGCGGATCTTTTTTATTATATTGCTCAGGCGCAGCAAAGCCTGGGGTGTACATGGGGGTGAGCTTGCTTTGCTCTAGGGCTAAAGTTTGGCGTGCGGAGCCAAAATCAAGCAATACCGGTGAGCCATCTTTGCGAATATAAATATTGGCGGGTTTGATATCTAAATGTAATAGTTTGTTTAGATGAACTTCGCGTAAACCATTGAGTAAATGATAAAAAACATGGCGAATTAAGCCTTCGTCTACCCCTTCTCTGCCATGCTTAAGCTGAATTTCTTTTTGCAATGTGCGGCCACGCTCATATTCCATCACCATATAAACCGTATCATTGGCACGGAAAAAATTACGCACCCGGATAATGTTAGGATGTTGAATATGAGCTAAGGTTTTGCCCTCTTCAAAAAAGCATTTTAAACCGTGGCGAAATAAAGCAATGCTATCTTCGCTGCGTGCTTGTACCACATCACCTTCGGTTCTGAGCGCTAAAGAATTGGGTAAGTATTCTTTAATCGCAACCGGATAATCATTCTCATCATGGGCCAGATACACAATACTAAAGCCACCCGCCGACAATAACTTGGCGATGGTGTAGTTCTGGAGTTGATAACCGCGTGCGAGCGGTTGATTGCTTGGAGTTGCCATCCGACTCTTTTCGTTATACTGATGTATCTGTTAATTTTGATTTCAGCTTGAGGGAATGTAAAGCTATTCCCTTTAAAGGAACCCTAATGATTTTAAGTATGACTGGTTTTTCCTCCATTCAGCGCGAATTGCCAGGTGGCACACTAAGTATTGAGCTGCGCTCAGTGAATCACCGTTTTTTAGACCTCACCCTTCGCACCCCAGAGGAGCTTCGCCCCCTAGAGGGAGGAATGCGCGAGCGCGTTGCTGCTAAATTAGCACGTGGCAAAGTTGAGTGCCGTGTTAATTGGAATGCCCGTGTCGGTGCCGAAGCCGCTTTACAACTTAATACTGAATTATTACAACAGCTTTTAGCTGCTGCTGCCGTGGCTAAGAAAATTGCACCACAGGCGTCAGAATTACAACTGGGCGAATTACTTCGTTGGCCAGGCGTGTTATCCGCCCAAGTTGCCGCGCCAGAATCGTTAGGCGCAGCCTGCTTAGAAGTGCTGGATGAAGCTCTCTTCGATTTTAGCGCCAGCCGTGGCCGCGAAGGTGAAAAGCTTAAAGCGCATTTGCTAGAACGCATTGCAGGTATGCAAACCATTGTTGATGAGATTACGCCGTTGATCCCGCAATTGGCGGCGGCTTATGAAGCGCGGATGAAGGCGCGTTTTCTAGATGTACTGGGCACCAATGACGATGAGCGCGTGCGCCAAGAAATTGTTATTTTTGCGCAAAAAATTGATATTGATGAAGAACTATCGCGCCTGAATGCCCATTTTAGCGAAATTCGTCGCATCTTAGAAAAAGGCGGCTCGGTGGGCAAGCGCTTGGATTTCCTTATGCAAGAGTTGAATCGCGAAGCCAATACACTAGGCTCTAAATCCGTCAGCGCCGAAACCAGCCGTGCATCAATTGAATTAAAAGTACTGATAGAACAGATGCGTGAACAAATTCAAAATATTGAGTAAAGTTTTGAACCACATCTTAGCGCTTTAGTTAAATATGCAAAGCCCTGCAAATACAGGGCTTTGTTGTTTTTTAGATCTAAGTCATAAAACTCAGATAAATAGCAGGTAAGTTATGTATCGGGTTTTTCAAAAGTGCTGAGTGCAAATACTCGGGTCAGCTATGTGCTTGCTGCAGATCTGGGACATTTAAAATTGATGTGTGGTGGCGGTACATCCGAACTGCTGGAGCAACTGCTGTGCCGAATGCTGACAGAAGGCAGTTATGAAAAGCACCGCAAGCGTATTGCTGACCGCCTGCTGGAATCCGGGGGGCGGGTAGCGCAGTGGCTGGAGCGTCTGGGCTGTGTTGCACCCTTTAGCGGTGGGATGTTTATCTGGGCACAGCTGCCAGAGGGTGAGGATGCTGAAATATTGGCAAGGAAGGGAATGGTTCAGGGGCTGCTGCTGGCTCCAGGCTCGCTGTTTAGCCGTCATCAACGGTTTGCTCGCTTTATGCGATTTAATGTTGCATACAGTGATGATCCCCATGTGGAGCAGGCGTTTAGCGCATTGATAAGGAATGCTTAAGTCTGGTGCTTTAGCTTGAGGGCTAGAGCATAGTGATTAACAAAGCCCCTGCTTGATTTACCCAAGCAGGGGCTTTGTTATCAACGGTGTGATGAGCAGGGCTGTTTTAAATTACAGATGAGGCAGAAGCATTACCTGATTTTTTTTGAACAACTGAAGCTGCTGAAGCTGCGTGCTTTTTAGCTTGGGTTTTTTGCACAGCAGAAGCCGCAGATGCTGCATGTTTTTTAGTTTGGGCTTTTTGCACTGCTGATGCGGCAGATGCTGGTTTTTTTACATCTGCTTTGTGTACAGCAGAAGCCGCAGATGCTGCGTGTTTTTTAGCTTGGGCTTTTTGCACGGCTGATGCGGCAGATGCTGGTTTTTTTACATCTGCTTTGTGTACTGCTGATGCAGCAGAAGCGTGGTGTTTTGAATGTTTTGCTGGGGCCACCTTGGTGGCGTGTGTTTCAACTTTAATCGGAGTGGATGCAGATTCTGCTGCTACACCGAAAGCGGTAGTTGCAACAAATACGGTAGCAGCGATAGTTTTGAGCAGTTTGTTCATGGTCTGGGTTCCTGAAGTTAGGTTGGTAGTGAAGCGGACAAATTCAGTATCTACCCTCTGGATTAAGAGTTCGATAAGGCTTTAGTAGCGATGTGTAACCATCTGTTTTTTAATGCTTTTGGCATTATTTTTATTGAGTTGAAAACTTAATTTTCGTTCAAAGTTCACCAGATCTGCACTGGCTTTTAAGTAAATGCAGCTGCGCCAGCCTGTCACCAGATGACATTTTTTCATCGCTGATATCAATGAGGCCGGATGTCTCAATCCGGCGCATCAGGCTTTTGCGCTGCGCTGGCTTTTCAATAATGGCTTGCGTCACCGATTTGAGTTGAAAGCGCTCTGGTGGGTAAAAAATCGGCGTCATCAAATACAGGTTATTTTGTTGCAGCCGCAATCCGTCTATTAATCGTCTTTGAGCTTATTGACAGCCATGTTACTGACGCTTACTCTGCTATTCCTTTCGCCATTCACATGGCAAAAGGGGCTGCATGCTTAGCTTTTCTACGATGCTTATTTTTTCAGCTGCCGCTCTGGCGCTGACTGCTACGCCCGGCCCAGATATGTTGCTGATAGCCTCTTCTAGCGTTAGCCAAGGCAAAAGGGCGGGCTTTGCCACACTAGCGGGCATTATGGTGGGCACTTACTGCCACGCACTGGCGGCAGCTTTGGGCCTGTCACAACTCTTGTTACGCCTTCCCTTTGCTTTTGATTTACTGCGCCTTGCCGGTGCAGCTTATCTGCTTTATTTAGCATCGAAAACATTTCGCTCTAAGGCTACTGCCTTCTCTCCCAATGCCGCTATGTCAAAAATATCGGCCAAGCAGGCTTTGCTGCGCGGGCTGCTGACCAATCTGTTTAATCCCAAAATGATGCTGTTTGTATTGGCCCTGTTTCCGCAGTTTGTAAAACCTGAAGCAGGGGCGGTGGCGGTGCAGATCATGCTGCTGGCGACTGTATTAAACCTGATTGGATTAATGGTGAATGGTGTGGTGATTTTTGCTGCGGGTAAATTAAGCACCTTGCGATCCAATCGCCCATCCCCTTGGCCGCAATATCTGTTATCGCTGGTGTTTGCTGGGCTGGCGGCACGGTTGATGATGCTGTAAATGTGCGATCGCACATTGCATATTTTTGAGCGGTGGCCTGATGGATAAATGTTCCTGATTATCTCTCTTGCTCAATCTCATTATAAATATCGTAGGGCGGGTGAAACCCGCGTATTTCTTCAGTATGGCTCTCGAGTTTCACCCGCCCTACACATTTAAAAACCAAGTCCAATACTCAAGAAACCCATCTGCGCAGAGTCCATTGAGCAAGAGACATAATCAGGTAAATGTTTAGCTTTGCGTGGGCACAAAAGCGTGCCCAGTTATAGCTCGTGGCGATGAGCTGATGGTTTTGTAGGGTGGGCAAGGCGCTTTATCTTGCCCACGCGGGTTGTTACCAAAAGGCTGGCAGAATGCGCGGGCTAGGGGGCTTCGAAGTAAATAAGGCTGAAGACGTGATGTATTTTTCTTTGCTTAAAGGCAAGCATGTCGCTTTTGCACTCAGCCTATTGCGCTATCTGGCGTAATTTATCAGACAGCCTGTAGTATAGAGCGGCGCCACTTGCATGGGCGGTGGCTTTAGCTTAAGGGAGAATACAATGAATCAGTTGCAAAAATTGCTGCTCGGTATCTGTGTTTTGGGCACTTTGCAGGCAGAAGCCGCTGCACCCATGGTTAAAACTTCGGCACCAGGGTTTTATCGGGTGATGTTGGGGGAGTTTGAAATTACTGCGCTTTCAGATGGCACGGTGGCTTTGCCGGTAAACACCTTGCTCACCAAAATCAGCAAGGGCAAGATCGATAAGGAGCTGGCAAAGTCTTATTTAAGCAGCCCGCTAGAAACATCGGTGAATGCCTATTTAATTAATACTGGCGAAAAACTGGTGCTGGTGGATACGGGGGCGGCAGGTTTATTTGGCCCGACCTTAGGGCATTTTATGGAAAACTTAAAAGCCGCAGGTTATCAGCCAGAGCAGATCGATGAAATTTATATCACCCATTTGCACGGCGATCATATGGGTGGGTTGATGGTGGGCGAGCAGCTGGCTTTTCCTAATGCTGTATTGCGTGTGGATCAGCGTGATATTGATTTTTGGCTAAGCCAAGCCAATATGGACGCGGCCCCTGAAGCGATGAAAGGTTTTTTTAAAGGTGCGGTGGTGTCAATTGGCCCTTGGGTTAAGGCGGGTAAGCTAAAGACATTTGATGGCAATACGGATTTAATCCCTGGTGTTAAGTCGGTCTCCACCTATGGGCATACTCCAGGGCATAGCATTTATATGGTAGAAAGCCGTGGGCAAAAGCTGGCGCTTTGGGGCGATTTAATGCACGTTGCCGCGGTGCAATTTGCGATGCCTGAGGTGACGATTCGGTATGATACGGATAGCAAGTCCGCCGCTAAGCAGCGCCAGCAAGCCTACGCCGATGCAGCAAAACAAGGCTATTTGATTGGCTCCGCTCATTTATCCTTCCCAGGGCTTGGGTATTTACGTAAGGTAGGCAAGGGCTATAGCTGGCTGCCAGTGAATTACTCGCCCATGTACGGTAAGTAAGCGATGTGAGTAAGAATAAGCCCGCCATCTTTTTGCCTTAGCATAAAAGCAGCGGGTTTTTGCCCAGTCAGTTGGCCGCAACACATGGTGATTTTTGTATCTAAGCTCTCTTTTTCGGACTTATCTGTAAATGAAATATCTGGTCATTGGTCACCCTATTGCGCATAGCAAATCCCCACAAATTCATCAGGCTTTTGCTGCTCAATTTAATTTGCTCGATTTTAGCTATGAGCGCTGTTTGGCTCCTTTAGATGGCTTTGCTGGGCTGGTGGCGCAGTTTGCAGAGGCAGGTGGTGCTGGGGCGAATATCACCGTACCGTTTAAGGAAGAAGCCTTTCGGCTGTGTACAAAGCTCACCGAGCGTGCCGCTGCTGCAGGCGCGGTGAATACCATCAAGTGTGTGGATGGCGTGCTGCTTGGCGACAATACCGATGGCGCGGGCTTGGTGGCAGATCTATTGCGGCATACCGGCTTAGCAGGCAAACGCGTTTTGCTATTGGGGGCTGGGGGGGCGGCGTGTGGTGTGCTGCTGCCTTTATTGGAGCAAATGCCGCAAAGCTTAACCATTGCCAATCGCTCTGTGGCGCGGGCGATGAGCCTTGCTGAAAAGTTTAGCGGCAATATAAAAATAATCGCGCAGGCTTTTGACACTTTAGAGGGCGAATTTGATGTGATTATCAATGCCACTTCGGCAAGCTTATCTGGTGAGGCGCTGCCCTTAGCTGGCAGCATCTTTGCTAAGGATTGTGTGGCTTACGACATGATGTATGGCAAAGGTGAAACGCCGTTTATGGAGCAGGCCCGCTTAGCTGGAGCCTCACAATGTATCGATGGTTTAGGCATGCTACTGGGGCAGGCGGCTGAGGCATTTTATGTATGGACCGGTTTACGTGCGGATATCGTGCCCGTATTGGCGGCAATGCGGGCGGCTTTGTAATGGCAAAGCGATCAGTCGCTGGCTGGCTAGGCCGTGTGATATTGGGCGTGCTGGCGCTATTTTTGCTCTGGAATCTGTGGATTGTTGGTCATGTGTTGATGTGGAAATGGGTTAATCCATCGGCTACTTCTTTTATGAGCGAGCAGTTGGGGCAATTGCAGCAAAATAACCCAGATGCAGAGTTGCGGCATACATGGGTGCCCTATGCGCAGATCTCCCCAAATCTTAAACGTGCCTTAGTAGCGAGTGAAGACGCCAAGTTTTTAGATCATGAAGGTTTTGATTGGGAAGGAATTCAGGTGGCCTGGGAGAAAAACCTAAAGAAAGGCCGTATTGTGGCGGGAGGCTCGACCATTAGCCAGCAGCTGGCAAAAAACCTATTTTTATCGAGTGCCCGCAATCCGCTACGCAAAGTAGAGGAAGCCATTATCACCGTGATGCTAGAGGCCATTTTAGATAAGCGGCGTATTTTTGAAATCTATTTAAATGTGATTGAGTGGGGCAATGGCGTTTTTGGCGCGGAGGCAGCGGCGCGTTATTACTATAAAACCAGTGCCGCCCATTTAGGTGCAAGTCAGAGTGCTAAATTGGCCTCGATGGTAACCAATCCGCGTTATTTCGATAAAAATCGTAATGATCGTAAGCTTCTACGTAAAAGTAGCATCGTTTTACGCCGCATGCCCTATGCAGATGTTCCCTAGGCTTTATTACCCTTAGCTTGCAGCTGAAAATCAAGAAGCGTTAGCGGCTAATGATTACTAGCTTATCTCATTGTTTTATAAAATTTATATTTGATAATTTACTTTGAGCTGTGGGTTTTGAGGCTGGCTTAAATAAAAAATATCCGTTGTTTTACTTACATTTATTTTAGATGTTATTATTTTGCAGTGTGTTTAGCTGACGTTTATATGTTATTAGTAGTCAGTTTAAGGTCAAATGGCTTGAGTAAGTGAGTTAAACAGAATACTCTGCATCAATCCTCCCTAATGACCTATCTCTATGGCACAACATGCTGAAATTAATAGCTTAATTGCTGAATGTGATCGCCTTGTTTATCTTGATCCCAGCCTAAGCCTGCAATACGCAGAAGAGGCTTATGCCTTGTTGGCAGGCTGTGACACCCCACTTCTTGTGCGAGTCACGCTTGCATACTCACGCTCTCTCGTTGCGTTTGGCCGATTAGAAGAATCTCTTGCTTGCTTGCTTAAAGCGCTCACGCAGGCCGAGGTGGAGAATCAACGATCCGTGCAAGAGGGCTTACTACAAGAGCTGGCCCTAAGCTATTACAGCATGGGCCAATATGAAGAGGCGGCGGAGTATTGGGCGGATTGCATTAATAGTACTGAGTTTTCTGCCGCAACAAAACTCAATGGGCATATTGGAATTGGCATGATTTATTTTGCCTATGGTCAGATTGATCAAGCTTTAGCCCAGCATAAAATGGCAATTTCCTTATTAAATAATCAAATGCCCGCAATCAGCCATGCTCGGGCTTGGATAAATTTGGCGGCGAGTTATTTTAAATTAAAGCAATGGCATGAAAGCCAGCATGCTTTAGTGATGGCCTATCCTTTTGCCCAAGGTGCTAATCATCAAGAATTTGTTGCTGAGATTTATCTATATATGGCGCAGATTGCCTTAGAAACAAATAACTTGGATGCAGCAAGGCATAAGCTGGCACAGGCTAAGCGCTGCTGTAAGGTTTGGGCATGGGGAGAAATACAGCAGCAGCTATTGCATGGGCGTATTTTTTTAGCCACAAGCCGTTTGGATGACGCAATTTATTATTTTAAACAAGCGCTGAAAAACGCCAATGAGATGGGGGCTAGTAAGCATATATTAAAGGCTTATCATTTGCTTTCGATGGCTTACCAGCGTGCGGGAGATAAGGAAAACGCAGAGAATGCCTATGGTTGCTATCAAGCTGCCTGCGTGCGAGGTGACATCTCTAGTCAAACAGAATGCTTACAAAAAATAAATAAATTACTGACATTTAAAAAGGATTGTTTGGAAATGCTGCACTGTGCATAGATTGTCATACCTACAAGTGTTAAGATGGGCATTGTAAACTAAATGTCAATTTGGTGTCATAATGCTTGCGTCCCCTGTTGATCAGCTCCTTCAGCGAGCTAAGCAATTAATTTCTTCCCGCAGCGTTGATTCTCTGGGGTTTGCGACGCAAGCGTGTGACTTGGCGGTAGAGCTTGGTTGTCGTCTAAGTGAGGCCGCAGCCCTAACCGTTTATTCCAGCGTATTGCAGCTTTTTGGCCGACATCGTGAAGCAATCAAGATCTTAGATAAGGTTTTAGATATTGCAGAAACCGATGAGCTGGGCGTTTGGCGCGGGGAAGCCTTACAATTAATGGGAAGGCATACTTACACGTTGGGTGAGTATGAAAGCGCTGCGAAATATTGGTGCCGCTGCTTAGAGCTCTCTACGCAAGCCATAGAAACCACCCAGCGTTTATGCGCCCATATTGGCTTGGGGCAGCTTTATTATGCTCATGAGCAATTTGAAGTCGCGCTTATTCATCATAAAATGGCGCAGGATTTAGCCAAAAAAGAGCATGATGCTAATTATCAAAGTATCTGTCTCATTAATATCGCAGTTGATCTTTACCGTTTAAATCGCCTAGATGATGCAATGTCAATTGCAAGACAAGCGCTGCCTTTGGTACGCGCCGAGGGTAATTATGAGCTAGAGGCCGAAGTTTATAGTGTGTTTGGCTTAATTCGATTAGAGCGTGGCGATATAGAGCGCGCTAGAATGAATTTTCTGGTAGCTTTAAAAATTAATCGCCTACATATTAATACTTGGAATGAAGCGGCTAATTTACTGGCTTTAGGGCGCTGCTCTTTAGCAGGGGGTGAATATGAAGCCGCGCTGGATGAATTACACCGCGCATTTACGGTAGCGGATGTCATGGAATCACAAAAATTATTAGCTGATATCCACGAAATATTTTCGCTCGTTTATCAAAAAATGAATTTTCCAGATTTACAAGAGCAGCATGAATTGGCACATAAAAAATTACGCGTGGTACTTTTAGAGCAATCCGCATCTGCACAGCTGCGCTCTATGGAGCTTGCATTATTAGTGCCTGGCTAAGCATGAGTATTCAATAAGAAAGATAGCCGTGGTTTTATTTAATACGATTTACCTTGATCTAATGGATTAGTATGTCCTAATTTGATGGTAGATTAATGTTAAGAGTAAAAGCGCTAGCATGCCTATTCATAATGCCATTGACGAAATAAATATCCGCGCCCGCCAGATGAGCTTGGTGAGCAAACAGGATGCGCTTCAGTTGGCAGAAACTGCGTGCCAGCTTGCCACTCAGGCCAAATATAATTTGGGCTATGCCCAAGGATTGCTTAATCACGCTTTAGCCTTGGCACAAAGCCCCTCGTTTGATGAAAGCATGGCTTTAATGCGGCATAGCTTATTGCTGGGTGAAGAGCATTCTTTCCGTGAGCATGTAGTGGATTGCTTGCAAGAAATTGCCGGTGCTTATTATGCACAATGCCAATATGATTTATCCTTACAGTATTGGTCTTATTGCTTGGATGTCTCCTTAAATATCGCTAATAATGAAGCATATATTCAAGCTCATATTGGCATAGGTCAAATTTACTTTTCCCATGATGATTTTCCAAGCGCATTAGAGCACTATCAGCAAGCGGCTGACTATTTACCGAAAATTAATAATGATAAATTAACGGCCTCTTTATTGATTAATCTAGGCGGTGTGTATTTGCCGCTTATGCAATATGATAAAGCTTTATTATCTTTAAAAAATGGCTTGCGGCATGCTAAAACAGTGGATCATCTTGAGTATGTTTCAGAGTCTTTATGTTTGATTGGTCAGGTTGAATGGGCATTGGGGAAAAAAAATTCAGCATATAGTAATTTGCAAATGGCACTTAAGCTTAATCAAAAGTTAAATCATCAATGGGGTATTGCAGTTAATTTATTAGCTTTAGGGCGGATGAGCTTAGAGAAGGGGGATGATAAATTAGCTTTGAAATATTTATCCTTTGGTTTATCTAACGCTACGCAAAGAAATGCCGTCAATTTGGTATTGCAATTTGAGCAATTGTTGGCGGAATTAGCGGAGCGGCGTGGCGATTACAAAGTGGCATTTATGCATTTAAAACGCTTTAGCTTGGGGCTACAAACGTTTAAAAATCAGCTTTCCCCTCATAAATTGCATGCAATGAAAATGCAATTAGAAATGGAAAACGCGCGCTTAGAAAACGACGATTTACGCCGCCAGCGGGCAAGTCAGCATCGGGAAATCCAGCGGGTAGAGCGGCTGGCCAGTTACGATGGCTTAACGGGCATTTTAAACCGCCGTGGTTTAGAAGAGCAGGGTTGTGAGCTGTTTTTGCGCCAGTCACAAAGCCAGAAGTCATTGTCTGTTTTAATGATTGATGTAGATCACTTTAAGCGGGTAAATGATCGTTGCGGGCATCCAGTGGGGGATAAAGTATTGCGGCAGATTGCGGCTTTACTTAAATCTGGCTGTCGGCAAGATGACTTGGTAGGGCGCTATGGGGGCGAAGAGTTTGTGGTGCTCTTACCTAACCATGAAGGCGTGGCTGCCATCGAAGTGGGGGAGCGGCTGCGTAGCTTGGTGGATGCTTGGATTTGGTCGAGGATACATCCAGAGCTAAATATCACCATTAGCGTGGGCATTGCCAGTATTGTGGATGATGCTTCATTAGAAGCTTTGCTTAATCGCTCTGATCAATGCCTTTACCAAGCCAAGCAACAGGGGCGCAATCGGGTGGTGGTTTAAGCTCTGCTCTGGCTATTTTGGGGCTAGCTTTGAGCCGTTTATCTACGTTGTATTTTTCCTTAATATTCTTAAATCTAGATCTTATATAGGCAATGGCGCTAGAAATAGTTCGTTTTGTTGCATTACGGCTATTTTTTTACATTGGTGTATATCGCGGCTAAGCCATTAAAAACGGGTGTTTAAGGGGGGCTAGCGTATGTCCCCAAAAAAAATGGGGCTATAACAATGGGGGTTTTCCGATAAAATCAATCCTCCCATGATCCCGCAAGCCCTAAGAGTCCCGCCATGGCCGAGCCTATTAATACTCCCATCCCTCCTCAGCAGCATGCTGCGCATGATCGTCTGCGCGAAATTCCTTACAACTACACCTCGTTTTCCGATCGTGAGATTGTGATTCGCTTGCTGGGGGATGATGCCTGGCAGGTGCTCGATGATTTGCGTCAACAGCGTAAAACCGGCCGCTCCGCGCGGATGCTGTTTGAAGTATTGGGGGATATTTGGGTTGTAAAGCGTAACCCTTATTTGCAAGACGATTTACTCGATAACCCCAAGCGCTTAAATATGTTGGCCGAGGCCATGCACCACCGTGTGCATGAGATCGAAAAACGCCGTCAGGAAAACGCACAGGTTGGCTTGTTGATAGACCGTACTCGCGAGGCGGTAGAGTGCTTTGAGCGCGAGTTTATTGATGTGGCCCTGCTGCGCCGTAAAGTGCTTAAAAAAATGGGCCGCATTACCCGTAATGACAATATCTGCTTTGATGGCTTGGCGCGGGTTAGCCATGTAACCGATGCCACTGACTGGCGCGTGGAATACCCTTTTGTGGTGCTGGCCCCCGATACCGAAGAAGAAATGGCTCCCTTGGTGGCGGCCTGTATTGAGCTTGGCCTGACGATTATCCCACGTGGCGGTGGCACGGGTTACACCGGTGGTGCTGTGCCGCTGACGGCGCTTTCTGCTGTGATTAACACAGAAAAACTCGACCAGCATAATGGGGTTGAATACCGTGAATTGCCGGGTGTTTCTGGCAAAGTGGCCACTATTCAGTGCGGCGCAGGGGTGGTGACACGCCGCGTCATGGAAACCGCTGAGGCGGCTGGGCTAGCATTTGCAGTTGATCCAACCTCGGCCGATGCATCCTGTATTGGCGGCAATGTGGCGATGAATGCCGGGGGTAAAAAAGCCGTGCTGTGGGGCACGGCGCTGGATAATCTGGTGAGCTGGAAGATGGTTGATCCAGACGGCAACTGGATGTTTATCGAGCGCATGGATCACAATATGGGCAAGATCCATGATGCCAAGCAAGCCACTTTTCGCATCCGCAAGTTTAAGCCAGATGGCAAAACGCTGATCAGCGATGAAAACTTAGTAATCCCTGGCAATAAGTTCCGTAAAGAGGGGCTAGGCAAGGATGTAACGGATAAATTCCTCTCTGGCCTGCCCGGTATTCAGAAAGAAGGCACCGATGGGCTGATTACCAGCGCTCGTTTTGTGCTGCACCGTATGCCAGCGCATGTGCGCACCGTTTGCCTGGAGTTTTTTGGTGAAGTCAGCCGCGCTGTGCCATCGATTGTAGAAATCAAAGATTATCTAGACGCGCATCCAAGCGTGCAGCTGGCAGGGCTGGAGCATTTAGACTGGCGCTATGTGCGTGCCGTGGGCTATGCCACCAAGGCCAAGGGCCATGGTCGGCCTAAAATGGTACTGGTAGCCGATTTAGTCTCAGACGATGAAAACGCCGTGGGTGAGGCTGCCAGCCATGTGGTGAAGTTGGCGAATGTGCGCGGTGGTGAAGGCTTTGTGGCGGTAACGCCCGAGGCAAGAAAGAAATTCTGGCTGGATCGCGCCCGCACGGCGGCGATTGCGCGCCATACCAATGCCTTTAAAGTGAATGAAGACGTGGTGATCCCATTGCCACGGCTGGGCGAGTATTCCGACGCGATTGAGCGGATTAATATTGAGCTGTCTTTAAACAGTAAGCTGGATCTGCTGGATAAGCTGCAAGACTTCTTTGCCCACGGCCGCCTGCCGGTGGATGGGGGGGATGCACCGGTGAGTGCTGAAGAGTTTATTGGTGATCGGCGTGAAAGCGCACTGGCGCTGATTGAGAAATCACGCTTGCACTGGCAGTGGATTTTTGATCACCTAGATGATTCCTTCGAGCTATACCGCGCCACATTCCCGACTATGCCTTTAGAAAAAGAACTGATTGGTGATGATATCCCACAAAGCGTGTTCCTTGCGCTGCGTGATTTTGTGCTGCGGGTGAGCTGGAAGCGCGAGTTGCTGGGCGAGCTGGAAACGCTGTTCTCTGGCCGCACGGATAAATCGATTATGGAGCTGGTGTTTGCCATTCAGCAAAAAGTGCTGAAAGGCCGCACTTGGGTTGCGCTGCATATGCACGCTGGCGACGGCAATGTGCACACCAATATCCCCGTGAATTCTGACGACTATGAAATGCTGCAACGCGCGCATAAAGCCGTGGCGCGGATTATGGGCGTGGCCAGAAACCTGAATGGGGTGATCTCGGGCGAGCACGGCATCGGCATTACCAAGTACGAATTTTTAAGTCGCGAAGAGCTGCTGCCCTTTGAGGCCTATAAAAAGCGGGTAGACCCGAACGGCCACTTTAATAAGGGCAAGCTGATGCTGGGGGCGGATTTATCCAACGCCTATACGCCATCATTTAGCCTGTTGGGCGCTGAATCACTGATCTTAGAAGCCTCCGACATCGGCGAGATCAGCAATAGTGTAAAAGACTGTCTGCGTTGCGGTAAATGTAAGCCAGTGTGCAGTACACACGTGCCACGGGCTAATTTGCTCTACAGCCCACGCAATAAGATTCTGGCAACGGGCTTACTCACTGAAGCGTTTTTATACGAAGAGCAAACGCGCCGTGGCGTGTCGCTCAAGCATTTTGATGAGCTAGGAGACGTGGCCGATCATTGCACGGTCTGCCATCGCTGCTTAAATCCTTGCCCGGTTAATATCGACTTTGGCGATGTTTCGGTGGCTATGCGTAATTTCTTGCGCAAAGAAGGCAAAAAGAAATTTAACCCGATTACCGCACTGGGTATGGGTTTCTTAACCATCAAAGACCCCGCCACCATCAAGCTGATCCGCAAGGTAACCATTGAGTGGGGCTATAAAGGCCAGCGGCTGGCGCACGTTATTG
This sequence comes from Iodobacter sp., assembly GCF_025352645.1. Taxonomy (GTDB): domain Bacteria; phylum Pseudomonadota; class Gammaproteobacteria; order Burkholderiales; family Chitinibacteraceae; genus Iodobacter. The sequence continues at coordinate 30,077 of NZ_JANXSO010000081.1, forward strand.
CCAAACGGATGGGCCTGCTCAAGCCTGCCTTGAAAGCGCCGCCTGCCACGCTGGGCAAGGCTTCGATTAAAACGCAGGTGATTCATTTTATTAATAAGCCTATGCCAGGTGGCCTGCCTAAAAAAACCGCCCGCGCCCTCTTGGATGTGGAAGATGCAACAACGGTGCCGGTGATTCGTGATCCGCAAAGGATGAATGAAGAACAGGAATCGGTGTTTTACTTCCCAGGCTGCGGCTCAGAGCGCTTATTTAGCCAAGTGGGCCTCGCCACCCAAGCCATGCTTTGGCATGTAGGCACCACCACCGTGCTACCGCCAGGCTATCTGTGCTGTGGCTACCCGCAAACATCGGGGGGAGAGAAAGACAAGGGCGACAAGATCACCATGGATAACCGCGTGTTATTCCACCGCCTTGCCACCACGCTGAATTATCTTGATATCAAAACGGTGATTGTGTCTTGCGGCACCTGTATGGATCAGCTGCAAAGGTATCAGTTTGAGCTGATCTTCCCCGGCTGCCGTCTCTTGGATATTCACGAATATCTGCTGGAAAAAGGCGTGAAATTACAAGGCGTAAGCGGTGAGCGTTATATGTACCACGAGCCATGCCACACCCCGATGAAGACGTACAAAGGTATCGATGTGGCGAACCAGCTGATGGGCGAAAAAGTGGAGCTGAATGATCGCTGCTGCGGCGAATCAGGCACTTTTGGCGTATCTAAACCGCAAATCGCCACCCAAGTGCGCTTCAGAAAAGAAGAGGAAATGAAAAAAGGTGCAGACAAATTACGCGCCGAATCTGGCGTGCTGGTGGATAAAGCCGGCAAACCTGCGCCCGTAAAAATCCTCACCTCCTGCCCATCCTGCCTGCAAGGCTTAAGCCGCTACAACGACGACGCAGGCACCACCGCCGATTACATCGTGGTAGAAATTGCTAAAACGATACTCGGTGAAAACTGGATGCCAGAATACGTGGCAAAAGCCAGAAATGGCGGGATTGAACGGGTGTTGTTGTAATGTTTATGCCGATTGAAATGGTGGGTACAGGTGCCCACCCTACTGGCGTTGAAATGCAAGGTTGGAGTCTTGTGGGGTGGGCACCTGTGCCCACGCGCTTTAGCGGATATGCCACGGAGGAGTTATGTCTCGTTATCGGCGTGCATCAGCAATGGGAGGCAGCTACTTTTTTACGGTAGTTACCTATCAGCGCCGCGCTATTTTATGCGATGATTTTATTCGCAATGCATTGCACGCTGCGATTGAAGATGTGTGGGTTTTTCGCCCATTTATCATTGATGCATGGGTTTTATTGCCAGATCATTTACATTGTATTTGGACATTACCTAAGGGCGACAGTGATTTTTCTACCCGCTGGATGATGATTAAACGCGATGTATCTGTGGCATGCCGTGATCAATATCATCGGGCAGATTTAATCAATGATTCTAAGAAAAAACACCGCGAATCAAGCATCTGGCAACGTCGTTTTTGGGAGCACCAAATTCGTGATGAAGAAGATTTTGCTCAGCATTTCGATTACATTCATTTCAATCCGGTCAAGCATGGGCTTAGTAGCTACGGCCTCAGAATGGCCGTTTTCGACCTTCCATCGCTATGTAGAAAGTAGTGTTTATTTGCCAGATTGGAATATTTAGCTTCGAGAGCGAGTAGGGGGGCACGCTTTTGTGCCCACGCCGTGTGTGTATGGATCCGCCAATTTGAACGCGTGGGCACAGGTGCCCACCCTACGTTGTGGCCTGCGCCGCTGGTCATCGCTCACGTGCTACGTGACAAGCGGCATCGCGCCGATTGACAACAATCCAGTTGAGAACTGCATTCGACCAATTGCGCTTGGCAAAAAGAACTGACTCTTTACCAGCAGCGAGCGTGCCGGTCAACGCGCCGCCGCGATTCACACACTGCTGGGCACCGCCAAATTGAACGGCCTAGACCCGCAGGCGTGGCTGGCCGATACCTTATACAAACTCCCCACTTGGCCGAGCAGCCGAATCGACGACCTGCTACCGCTGCGCATGCTAGCAGAAAAATAAAGTTTAAAGCTGCGGGGCGGCTGAGGCCTTGCGGGCTAAAATAAGTGCCACCCCGCTTGATGGATGGTTAGCCCTGTGGGGACTTCTCACGCTTTGGCAATCTCGGATCCATATGATCCCAATGCTGAGCACTGGACACGTAGAAATCCAGTCGGGGATTAAACATCGACGCATCATCGAGCGTGCCAGCCTTAATACCGAGCACACCAGGCATCATCTCCAGCTTGGTAAAGAGCTGTGATCCGCAGCTTGGGCAGAAGCCTCGCTCAATAAAACAACCGGAATCGCCTGTTGACCGAAAGTACTTTGGTGCGCCACTGATGGAAACACTGGCCTCAGAAAAAAACATTGCAGGCGTGAACGAGCCCCCCGAACTTCTCTGACAGTCCTTACAGTGGCAATTGCCTGAGAAAGCAGGCTCTGAATCGCTTTCATACCGTACTTCGCCACAAAGGCAAGCGCCCGCATATTTTGATTTCATATTGAGTGCTTCTTGATGGTTGAGTAATTTAATATTTTGGTCAATGAAATAATTCCTAGGGGGTCACCATATTGATTTTTAATTAATCAGTGGCAATAGGTAGGGGGATTACCATCCAAGAAATTATATCGAGGTATTGCCCGCCAAGCCTTGTATATAAATTAGGGAACCTCGAAAAACCCATCTGATCTCATAATACTGCGTTGCGCATTAAAAAAATCTCCTTACATATCAAGCATATGCAGCGTCGATTTTTTTAATACGCGCCTTGTCTTATTTAGAAATATAGGTTTTTCGAGGCCCCCATTAATACAATCAAATACCTCGATAGGTATGACGGGTTAGCCGAAGGCTCGCTCCGAAACAACTTCCCTTGGGGAATAAGCCCGCTCCCACAAGTTCATATCAGCTATGCGGGATTTTTAGCCAACTTTTCTAGCTTTCATTCTTACATTCATACCGCAGAACCTTTTGACATGAATTTTTCTCATGCTATTGCTGAGAAATGATCATTTTCGTTCATGTGCTCATTCAGGTATAAATTAGACTGCACTCTTAACAATAGACGATATTGTAGTTGATTCTGATTTGTATCATTAGGCAAAAATCAGAAAAAACTGGGAATACGATCGTCTGGGATGATCCGAAAAAAATTGGAAAGTCCAAAAAGAGCATGAAATAAATTCAGGTTTTATCTCAGAAATTAGGATACCAGATCATAATGAGTAAAGAGTTTACATTTACAATTAAGAGTATTAGTTTCGATGAGAACTATCAGCCCTCAGACAATACGCGTATCACAACTAATTTTGCGAACTTGGCTAGAGGCGAGAGTCGCCAGGAGAATCTGCGCAATACCTTAATGATGATTAACAATCGTTTTAACGAGTTGGCAGATTGGGATAACCCTGGAGCCGATCGTTATTCTGTTGAGCTTGAAATCATTTCTGTTGAATTAAACATCGATTCTGAAATCAGCAGCAAGGGTTTACCTTTAATTGAAATATTGAAAACGAATATTGTTGATCTAAAGACTAAAGAACGTATTGCGGGCATTGTAGGGAATAATTTTTCCTCTTATGTTCGAGATTATGATTTTAGCGTATTACTATTGGAACATAATAAGAATCAAGCCAAGTTCAGCACCCCAGAAAACTATGGCGTGCTACACGGAAAACTATTTAAAAGTTTCGTTAGCTCTAGTACTTACAAAGAAAATTTCAACAAACAACCGGTTATCTGTTTAAGTGTTTCAAGCAGCAGAACCTATCAAAGGACTGAAAATCAGCACCCTGTATTAGGTGTTGAATACCTGCAAGATGAATATTCCCTGACGGATGAGTATTTCAAGAAAATGGGCTTGCAGGTTCGGTATTTTATGCCTGCAAATACTGTGGCACCTTTAGCATTTTATTTTTCGGGTGATTTGCTAGCTGATTACACGGATCTGGAGCTTATTGGCACCATCAGTACGATGGGGGCATTCCAAAAGATTTATCGACCTGAAATTTATAATGCAAATTCTACAGCAGGAAAATTTTATCAACCTAGTTTGAAGCATCAGGATTATTCATTAACTCGAATTGTTTATGATCGAGAAGAACGTAGCCGACTAGCGATTGAGCAAGGAAAGTTTGTTGAAGAGCAGTTCATCAAGCCATATAAAAATATTCTTGAAGAATGGGCTGCTGATTGCGTTCTTTAATTAAAATACTGGATTATTTGCCATGAAAATACTATTACCGACTTCAACTGCTGGCAGTTTACCGAAACCCTCTTGGCTGGCCGAGCCAGAGAAACTTTGGTCACCTTGGAAATTGCAAGATCAGGAATTAATTGACGGCAAACAAGATGCTTTACGTTTGTCACTGCAAGAACAATTACACGCTGGTATTGATATTGTTAGTGATGGTGAGCAAACGCGCCAACATTTTGTCACTACATTTATTGAGCATCTCAGTGGTGTTGATTTTGAGAAGCGTGAGACCGTTAGAATTCGTAATCGCTATGATGCAAGCGTACCCACCGTGGTTGGTGCTGTGGCGCGACTAAAACCAGTTTTTGTTGAAGATGCCAAGTTTCTTCGTCAGCAAACCAATCAGCCGATTAAATGGGCTTTGCCTGGCCCGATGACGATGATCGATACGCTTTATGATCGCCACTATAAAAGCCGTGAAAAATTGGCTTGGGAATTCGCTAAAATTCTTAATCAAGAAGCCCGTGAATTAGAGGCCGCTGGGGTGGATATTATTCAATTTGATGAACCTGCATTTAATGTATTTTTTGATGAGGTAAATGATTGGGGTATTGCTACTTTAGAAAGAGCAATTGAAGGGCTTCAATGTGAAACTGCTGTACATATTTGCTATGGCTACGGCATTCAAGCCAATACCGATTGGAAAAAGACTTTGGGTTCAGAGTGGCGCCAATATGAAGCCGCTTTCCCAAAACTGCAAAAATCTAATATTGATATCATCTCACTAGAATGTCAAAACTCGCATGTTCCAATGGATCTCATTGAACTCATTCGAGGGAAAAAAGTGATGGTCGGTGCGATTGATGTGGCAAGCCATACCATTGAAACGCCCGAAGAAGTCGCCGACACTCTAAGAAAAGCACTTCAGTTTGTTGATGCGGATAAGCTCTATCCTTGCACCAACTGCGGTATGGCGCCTTTACCGCGTGAAGTCGCAAGAGGCAAGCTCAATGCTTTAACTGCTGGCGCGCAAATCGTCCGCAAAGAGCTCTCGGCCTAAAGCATGATGCAGGGTTAGCTTTTACGCTTGGATATTTCTCATCAAGCCGGTAACCCTCATTTCAAGCAAAAATAAATATCAATTCTTATCAAAACTTATTCAGATGATCTGCCTACGCGCCTCAATAGCATGTGCTACCGCTAAATCTAAAGAAGTACGATTCAATTTAGGAACAATATAATGGTTGAAGCAACGGACTTCAGAAGTGCAATGTCGTTGTTAAGCGGTGCGGTTAATGTCGTTACCACGACAGGGGCGTCTGGTCGTCATGGATTCACTGCATCTGCGGTTTGTAGTGTCACGGATACACCACCAACATTATTGGTCTGTATGAATAGAGCGGCAAGGTCACATACTCATTTTATAGAAAATAAAATTTTAACCGTGAATGTTTTAGGTGCACATCATCAGCATATTTCCAGCGTATTTTCATCCAAATTGAGTTCAGCAGAGCGCTTTGAATATGGAAATTGGACTGAATTAAAAACGGGAGCGCCTGTTTTAGATGATGCTTTGGTGAGTTTTGATTGTCAGATTGAGCAAACTCAAGAAGTCGGTACACATACTATTTTTATTTGCCAGATTGTCGCTATTCAACAAAGTCAACATGATCAGGGATTGGTTTATTTTAATCGTGCTTATCATCATGTGGGTCAGGCCGAAATCGCTTAAACCCAATTTTTACTTAACAGGTAATGATCAGGAATGGTCGAGCCAGCTTCGGCCTGTTTTAAAATCGCCATAATCTGGCATCATCAATTGCCTACGGCTTTCATGTAAAAGCTACTTAAAGACTGCGATAAAATTCTACTTAAAAATGAGCTGATTTTGTGTGGGGATTACCTAAAGACCTATATAAGACCCATAAAAAAACCCGCAAAAGCAAAGCTTTCTGCGGGTTTTTCTTATCTAAGCCTGCACAAAACAGGCATTAGATATTACAAGCTGTAGTACATATCAAACTCAACTGGGTGAGTGCTCATGCGGATGCGGTTTACTTCTTGCATCTTCAATTCGATATAGCTGTCGATCCAGTCATTGCTAAATACGCCGCCACGAGTTAGGAACTCACGGTCTTTATCTAGCGCATCCAGTGCTTCATCCAAAGATGAGCAAACTGTTGGGATCAACTTGTCTTCTTCTGGTGGCAAGTCGTACAGGTTTTTGTCTGCAGGATCGCCTGGGTGAATCTTGTTTTGCACGCCATCCAAGCCAGCCATCAACAGCGCAGAGAAGCACAGGTATGGGTTAGCCAATGGATCTGGGAAACGCGCTTCAATACGACGGCCTTTATCTGACGATACGTGTGGAATACGGATCGAAGCAGAGCGGTTACGTGCTGAATACGCCAATTTAACCGGCGCTTCATAATGCGGAACCAAGCGCTTGTAGCTGTTGGTGCCCGGATTAGTAATCGCGTTCAAAGCTTTAGCGTGCTTGATGATACCGCCGATGTAGAACAGGGCGAATTCGCTCAAACCTGCGTAGGCATTACCTGCAAACAAGTTTTTGCCGTCTTTCCAAACCGACTGGTGAACGTGCATACCGCTGCCGTTATCGCCAAC
>NZ_JANXSO010000082.1 GCF_025352645.1 Iodobacter sp.
CGTTTACTTTGGGCCGATTCGACTAGGTTCGTTTGATGAGCGACAGGTAACAGGTGCAAAAAATGATTACTTAACTTTAACGCGAAAAGTGTCACCTATGTCTGTGGACTAAAGTGTTACCTATGTCCTTGACCTTTACAGTAGGCGATACCTATGCTCACCTGTTCGTGATTTATGTGTTTTTCGTGGACGACGCATTTTTGATCTTGCTGCGTAACTGCAATTATTTAAAAAACTCACTTGGTGCCACGCCAAATTGGCGTTTAAACATGGCGGTGAAGGCGCTGGGGCTGGCGTAGCCGGATTCTAGGGCGATGTCGATCACGCGCTCGCCGCAGGCCAGCCGTTCTAGCGCCGTGAGTAGCCTTGCCTGGCGACGCCATTCGCCAAAAGTCATGCCGGTGCTTTTATTAAAGCGCCTTTGTAGGGTGCGGGCATCCACGTTGATTTTCTGCGCCCAACTTTCGCTGCTACGGTTGTCGTCTGGCGCGGCTAAAAGCTGCTCGCAAATAGAGCGTAAGCCAGCATCGGCAGGCATGGGTAAGACCATGGGCAGGCTGGGGATACTGATGATTTCGTCGAGTAGCAGCCGAATAATCCGCCCTGCGCGGCTATCTGGCGGATAGGCGCGGTCGAAATGCACGGCGGCTAAGATTAGCTCGCGTAAGAGTGGAGTAATCGCCAGCACACAGCATTGCTGGGGCAGGTTGGGCAGGGCATCGGGACGGATATACACCGAACGCATTTCTACCTGCGCCAGCATATGTACTTCATGCCACACGCCAGCGGGCAGCCAGATGCCACGGTTGGGCGGCACAATCCACTGGCCATAGGCAGTAATCACCCGCATCACGCCGCTCACAGCGTAAAGCAGCTGAATCACTTCATGCTGATGGCGCAGCGTGGTGGAGCCGGATTCGCGGTCGGCAGCTTTGCCAATGAGCAGTGCATCACCCATGACACTTTGTGGGCCAGTGTTTTTATTAATCATGTCGCTTTCACTATGGTTGTTGCCCTATCTGCGTAAGACAGACGATAAAAAGGACAATATCATGCGTCTATAGTGATCAACAAGAGATTAAACATGACGACTGCAATGATAGATATCCGGCCAGTCATCGAGGCCACGCGTTATCGGGTGTTGGCGGCGATCAGCAGTGCGCATTTCTTAAACGATATGCTGCAATCGCTGATTCTGGCTTTGTATCCGCTGTTAAAAGGCAGCTATCACCTGAGCTTTACTCAGATTGGTTTGCTGACACTCACTTACCAAATTACCGCGTCTATTTTACAGCCCTTAGTCGGCAGCTTTACCGATAAGCATCCGCAAAAATTCGCCTTAGTCATCGGCATGGGCTTTTCTCTTTGTGGTTTATTAATGCTATCGCAAGCGGCGAGCTTTCACTTACTGCTGCTTGCGGCTGGCTTAACCGGCACAGGCTCGGCTATTTTTCATCCAGAATCTTCCCGCGTGGCAAGGCTGGCTTCGGGCGGAAAGCATGGCCTTGCCCAGTCTATTTTTCAGGTGGGCGGCAATGCGGGTAGCGCCTGCGGCCCGCTGTTGGCGGCGCTGATTGTAATTCCGCTTGGGCAGGGCAGCTTGGCTTGGTTTTCGCCAGCGGCTTTACTGGCGATGGCGATGCTGTGGCAAATTAGTTTATGGAAAAGCCGCCAGCAAAAAAGCGGCGGAGCAAAGGCGGCTATGGCACTACACCCCTTACCTAGGCGGCAAACGCTGTATGCCTTGGCCGTGCTGATGGCACTGGTTTTTACCAAGTATCTATATATGTCTAGCTTTCATAGTTATTACACATTCTATCTAATTGAACGCTTTGGCCTAGGCGCGCAGGCGGCGCAGCTGATGCTGTTTATCTTTTTACTAGGGGTGGCGTTAGGCACTATTCTGGGCGGGCCGATTGGCGATCGGATCGGCCGCAAGCGGGTTATTTGGTTTTCTATCTTAGGCTCCGCCCCCTTTACCCTAGCGCTGCCCTATGTGGGCTTAAGTGGCACAGTGGCGCTTAGTTTTGTGATTGGCTTGGTGATGTCTTCAGCGTTTTCAGCGATTTTAGTGCTGGCGCAGGAGCTAATGCCAAGCCGGATTGGCATGGTTTCCGGCCTGTTTTTTGGTCTAGCATTTGGTGTGGCGGGGATTGGTGCTGCGCTCATCGGTAGCTTCGCCGATCAATACGGCATTGCCACGGTTTACCATATCACGGCGTTTTTACCGCTTGGGGGCATGATTGCTATTTTACTGCCAGATTTAAAAAGAGCGTCTTAAGCTGCCACTAAGGGGGCCTCGAAAAACCTATCTACTAAATAAGACAAGGCGCGTATTAAAAAATCGACGCTGCATATGTCTGATATGTAATGTGATTTTTTTAATGCGCAACGCAGTATTATGAGATCAGATGGGTTTTTCGAGGTTTCCTAAGGCCAATACGATTTATTCCCTCTGTATTGCTGTACTTATTTAGGGAGTTATTTGCTGTTATGCAGGCAGCATCACTCAATTAATTGGGATGGAGTGTCACAGAGAATAGTTGGGTTATCCACCCCTTGCCTTGCTATATTTATGCAGTGATTAAAATAGGGCTGCTTGGCATGTTAAGCAAAATTTGTATTTTAGTTTGGCTATTTTTTATGGTATTTCCTAGCGTAGTATGGGCGGGGTGCTCTAGACCGATGGTGGTTGCGATTAGCCCGCTTAGCGTTTATATGGAAGTAGATTTAAACGAGCGAATAAAAGGAATTATTCCTGATTTATTGCATGAGCTTAGCAAAAAAACCGGCTGTCAATTTGTTTACGAAGTAATGCCTAGAGTTCGTGCGCTAAAGATGTTTGAATCTGGCCAAATAGATTTAATTGCGGCAAGCAGGACAGTTAAGCGAGATGCGGTAGGGGATTATGTATTTGTAATGGCAGAGCAACCCATCTTGATTACTCTAAAAGAGAGTGTGAGTAAGGATATGGCAATGGATGCATTAATGCAGGGAAAGTTGCGTGTTAATGTAGTAAGAGGTTTTGATTTAGGCCCTGCTTATTTAGAACTGCTGGCTGAATTGCGTAAAAAAAATCAATTGGAAGACGTGATAGACACTGATACAATTGCTAATAAAATGCTGGAAAAACGCTGCGATGCCACGGTCATAAGTGCAACTAATTTCCTGATTATGTCTCTTGCTCAGTTAATCGCCCTCGCGGGCAAGGCTTAGCAATGAGTAAGGCATGCAGCATGCGGGGAATAAGGGCGCATAAATCAAAACGCCTATTAAATCGGTACTGCATTTCCGCCAAATAGCG
>NZ_JANXSO010000084.1 GCF_025352645.1 Iodobacter sp.
AGGGCGCAGCAAGCAGCGCCCCTACATTTTTTGTTTTGCTGAACAAAAAAGCCATGTCATTGACATGGCTTTTTGCATGGTGGCTTTGCTTCTTACTTTATTAAATGGCTTACGCCAATAAATAAGCCGCCCGCCAGTGCCATCGATACGGGCAGGGTTAATATCCAAGCCATTAAGATGTTTTTGACGGTTTGGCTTTGTAGGCCGCTGCGGTTGGCCAACATGGTCCCTGCTACTGCAGAAGATAATACATGCGTGGTAGAAACAGGCATGCCGGTTAGGCTGGCAATCCCAATGGCCGCCGCTGCGGTGACTTGTGCCGCAACACCTTGGCTATACGTCATGCCTTTATTGCCGATTTTTTCACCCACGGTGAGCACAATGCGTTTCCAGCCAATCATCGTGCCTAGGCCCAATGCTAGGGCTATTGCCACAATTACCCACGAAGGGGCGTATTCAGTGGTTGCCACTAGATCTTTACGCAGGCGATCAAGGTCTGCTTTTTCTGTAGAAGTAATACTAGGTAATTTGCTTACTTTTTTTGCTGTGTCATCAAGGCAGAGCAATAGGCGGCGGGTGCGGATGCGCTCGGCCTCGGATAGCTGCTCATAATTGTGAACCCCAGCCAGTTTGCTGACTAGCTCGTTGCTTGCCGGCATGGTTTGCTGGGTGTCGCACTTAAATTGTGGTGGTAATGGGGACTGCGCATTAGGGTCAATATAGGTATTTAGGCGGTAGCTGTTGCGGCTGTAAAACTGCTGTAAATGCAGCGCTGCATCATGGGTGCGCTCAATTTGATAGGTGGTGCTTTGCATATCCACTACAAATTTGCCAGGTACAATACCAATCAAAACCAGCATCAATAGGCCAATGCCTTTTTGCCCATCGTTGGAGCCGTGGGCAAAGCTAATTCCCATTGCAGAAGCAATGAGGGCGACGCGAGTCCAGAAAGGAGGGTGTTTCTTACCATCCAACGCTTTGCGCTCATCTGGGGTGTTGTGCATGCGTGAATCGGCACGGAATTTTTTTAGCAGTAGCAATAAACCACCCGCCACCAAAAGACCAACGGTGGGCGAAATCAGCAGCGATAGCATGATGTCGATGGCTTTTTGGGTGTTAATCCCTTCTAGCAAGGGCATGTCGCTCATCCAAGCGTGTGCCAAGCCAACGCCAAGAATAGATCCAATCAGCGTGTGCGAGCTAGAAGCAGGCAGGCCTAAATACCAAGTACCTAGGTTCCAAATAATTGCAGCGGCTAATAGTGAAAACACCATCACTAGCCCTTGCCCAGATCCTACATTGAGCAGTAGCTCCACCGGTAATAGATGGACGATGGCATACGCCACACCGAGGCCACCCAAAATGACGCCAAAGAAATTACAAATGCCTGATGCAATGACGGCAAGGTGAGGAGGCATGGCTTTGGTGTAAATAACCGTCGCCACGGCATTGGCCGTGTCGTGGAAGCCGTTAATAAATTCGTAACTAAGAACAAAGCCAAGGGCCAGAACCAAGCTAATGGCAACGCCATAGTCAAGGCCACTAAAAATATCGGGCATGATGGGGTGGAATGAGTGATGACGGGCCGATTATGCCCCAAAACGCCCCTACTCTGTTTTGATTTCAGGCGTGTTGCAGAAAATAAGTTCTGAAAATATTTACTCTGCTTACGACGAGCAAGAAACACCAATCTGTGCTGCCCATGCGGGCGGCAGCGCTGCGTAGTGTTCAAATTCGGTTTGTTCGGCAAATGGCTGCATAAGGCAGTGCTGTAAGTGGTTGATTTCACTAAAGTCCCCCGCATCGCGGGCCTTTTGGATGGCTATTTCGGCCAGATAGTTGCGCAACACATACTTTGGGTTGGTTTGATTCATGGCGGCGATTCGCTCATCGGGCTTACGCGCTTCGCTGCTGAGGCGGAGTTGATAATCGGCAAGCCAAATATCGTAGGCAGAGCGATCTAAAAAGTGATTACGCAGGCTGCTATCCATGTTTGCCAAGTTGCGCCAGAAGAAGGTCCAATCGGTATGGGCGGCGTGCATCAGAGCAAAAAGCTGCGTGATCAAGCCCCAATCGCTTTCTTGCCAGGTTAATAAGCCCAGTTTTTGCCGCAGTAAATCAGCAAAGTGCGTTTCAAAATGGCTTTGATATTGCTGCAAGGCATTAAGGGCGGCGGCTCTATCCATTAGGGGCAATAACGCTTGGGCTAAGCATTGTAAATTCCATAGCCCCATTTCTGGCTGATTTTGGTAGCTATAGCGGCCCGTATCATCAGAGTGATTACAAATATGGCCCGCATCAAAGCCATCCATAAAACCAAAAGGGCCGTAATCAAGGGTAAGCCCTAGGATGCTCATGTTGTCGGAATTCATCACCCCATGGCAAAAGCCCACTGCCTGCCACTTGGCAATCATCACCGCCGTGCGCTCAATCACTTGCTCTAGTAGGCTTACGTAGGGATTGCTTGCTTGGCTGGCGCTGGGGTAGTGATGCTCAATCACCCAATCGGCCAGTATTTGCAGTGAATCAATATCGTTGCGGTAATGTTCAAAATGGCCAAAGCGCACAAAGCTGGGGGCCGCACGTAAGACCACAGCGGCGGTTTCTAAGCTTTCTCGCCAAACGCCTTGGGCTGATCCGGCCATGCCTAGGGCGCGGGTGGTGGGAATGCCCAAGCCTTGCATGGCTTCTGAGCATAGATACTCACGGATCGAGGATCTAAGCACCGCACGGCCATCGGCACGGCGGGAATAAGGCGTTGGCCCAGCGCCTTTGAGCTGCATTTCCCAAAAATCACCATTTGCAGTTTGGAACTCGCCAATTAAAATAGCGCGTCCATCGCCAAGCTGGCCCGCATTCACCCCAAACTGATGGCCTGAATACACGCTGGCAATGGGCTCGCTATTGGTGGGTAAGCGATTGCCGCAGAGGTAATCGGCTAAGTTTGGATGCTGGCTGGCATCCATAGCTAGCCCCATCTCGCTGGCGAGCGGCTGATTCCACGCAATTAAATAGGGCGCTGGCAGAGGGGTTGGCTGAATCCGCGAGTAAAAGTGGCTAGGTAGGCGGCCAAAGCGGGGGCTCAGTGATAGTTGGTCAAATGTAAGCGGTAGCATGGGAAATAAGCGCCTTAAGCCCGAGTAATTTAGTCGGGTATTGTAACGCTTTAGAAGAATAAAGAGGTAGTCAATGAGCGAAAAAATGCCGGTCACCCAAGCGATTCGTACCTTACGCTTGCACAAAGTGGCGTATGCCGAGTGCCCTTATGCCTATGAAGAAAAAGGCGGCACGGCCGCATCGGCCAGAGAGTTAGGGGTGGATGAGCATGTGGTGATTAAAACGCTGATTATGGAAGACGATAAAAAGCAGCCGATGATTGTCCTGATGCACGGCGATTGCGAGGTTTCAACCAAGAATTTAGCACGGCGTTTAAAAGTAAAACATATTGTGCCCTGCCAGCCAGAGGTGGCGAATCGGCATTCGGGCTATATGGTGGGCGGTACATCACCCTTTGGCACGAAGCGGGTCATGCCGGTGTATATGCAAGATAGTATTGCAGAGTTAGGGCTGATTTATATCAACGGCGGTAAGCGTGGGTTTTTGATCAGCTTAGAGGCAAAAGAAGCCGTGCGTGTGTTAAAACCCGTCTTGCTGGATATGGCTAATCCGCATGAGTAGAGCCAGCAGGTGAGGGGGCCTCACCCGCGTGGTTTATAGGTTGAATTTGGCGACTACGGTTTTTAGATTAAGCGCTTCACGATCAAGATGAAGCGCCGTTTCGGCATTGGCCTGTACGGCATGATTGTTTTCTTCGCTGGCTTGCGCGATACGCTCGATATTTTGGCTGATTAAGTTACAAACTTGGCGTTGTTCCTTGAGTGAATCCACAATGGCATGAATGGCGGCATGTACAGATTTGGCTGCGGTGTGGCTGCTTTGCACTGAGTCTGCGGCGGCACCTGCATGTTGCACACCTTGCTGCACCTCGCTGAGTGCTTGATTCATGATGGTAGCTGCGGTACTGGTGCTGGTTTGAATGGCGTTGATGGTTTCGTTGATCTCTAGTGTGGATTGGGTGGTGCGCTCGGCGAGTTTTCTGACTTCATCGGCTACTACGGCAAAGCCGCGTCCCATATCCCCTGCGCGGGCGGCTTCGATCGCGGCATTGAGCGCCAGCAAATTGGTTTGATCGGCAATATCTCGAATCACCCGAGCAATTTGCCCAACCGCATTTGAGCGATCCTGCAATTGCATAATATGCTGGGTGGCCGATTCAATGGTGCCGCTCATTTTACTGAGTGCGGCTTGGGTGGATTGAATGACTTGGCTACTGGTTTGGGTGGCCGCCAGTGCTAGATCAGTTGAGGCGCTGACTTCTTCGGAGTTGTCGGTAATGATGGATACGCTAACGGTCATTTCTTCTACCGAAGAGGCCAGCGAGGCGGACGCCTGGTTTTGTAAATCAATCGCCGAAGAGGTTTGGTTGCTGCCTTGGCTAAGTTCATTGGATGCATTTGCAATGGCGTTTGAGCTATGCGCAATGTTTTGTACCGCGCCGCGTAGGCTATTTTGCATCTCGCTTAGGGTATCCAATAGCAGGCCCAATTCATCCTTGCCTGCATTTGGCTTGCTTTTGCTTAAATCGCCAGCGGCAATGATGCCGGCAAATTGCGTGGCACTGCGCACTGCATGGCTAATGTCTTTGATCAGCCATGCAGAGAACACCAGTAATGTCAGCGTAATCAAAAGGACGATGATGAGGTTATAGTTGCGGGTGGATGCATAGGCGAGAACAGAGGCCTCGTGGTCTTGCTTGGCTACATCAAGTTGTAATGTGGTGAGTTCAGAAATTTTATCGGAAACGGGCTCGATGGCGGGATACATTTCATGCACGACGAGCTGGTCAAGTGCCGCGCTATCTTTGTTTACCATTGCTTGTTTTAGTTTGCTGCTGACTTGATTGGCTAGCTTCATCCGCTGCTCGTTCTCTTTGGCAAGCGCGCTCTCCTTTGCATCCATTTGGCTTGCCATATAGTTGCCCCAGTCACGGGCAATCCCCGCTTCGGCTGCTTGGATAGAGGCAATGCCTTTGTCTGTGCTGAGACTGCCATTGCGCACCTTATGGCTGGTATCAACGATATTAACGGCATAGAGATCGGCAACGCTTTTTAAATCACGCAAGGGAACAACACGGTCTAGGTAGATGCTGTTCATGGTCTGGTTGGCTTGATAGATGCCATTTAGCCCGAGCAGGCTGATGATTAAAACCGCGATAATGCCTAGGGCACTCATGATAATTAAACGTAAACGTAATGACATGTTCATCCCCAGAGATATGGTTCAAATGCGCTTGGCATGTTTTTAATAAATCCATGGTGTTGCTGTTTCTATATTACGTGGTATTAAAAATAATAAATTTTGCTAAGTGAGTTCTGATTAAATCGTCATTCCCGAGTGTGTTTGCTAGGGATCCAGCCGCGTCACTGGATCGCCGCTTGCGCGGGAATGACAAAACTAAATTGACCAGCGTTTCCCAAAGCTTTTTTAATCCATATTTTTTGCTGCTATGTTAGTATTTAAAATTAAATTATATTTTCTAGAAAGCTTATTTGTAAGAAAGTATTTATTCAGTACTTGCTTGTTGAATATAGTTTATTTTTGCTGGATGTCTAATTTGCGCTAGATTGCTATGCACCTTACTTAATGTCAATGGCATATTCCGGTGATGTGGCATTTGTAATTGCAACTCCCTTTTGGCTGGGCTGGTGCGAAGTTTTTCGATGATTTGTAAGGCGGGGAGTATGGGCATTAATTAATAAGGCAAGACAACTATCCAAGATCACTGCAATTAGCATCAATAGCCTTAAGGAGGATTGGTTTCGTGCTTGTTAGTGGCTTTGATTTATTGGCTGCAGCGTCTTATGCGGCCTTGGCGTGCAGACAAGGCGCAAAGCGGGTTTTAGGCCGGAGCTGTTGGCGTTTAATTTATAATTGCACTGGCCCTTAACAGGCCAGTATCAAGTGGGTAGTGGGTGCTCTAATTTTACCCATTCTTCAAAATGATCGTCTTCAAAACGATAAACCCCACGATCTTCTCTAGATAAATGCTGCTTTTCAAATAGCCTTGCCAAGGCATTATTTACGGTGTGGTTGGCAAGTTCCGCCAGCCCTAAATGTTGGCCAAGTTTAATGCGGGTGCTTTTGCTACTTAAACTTTCTTGCCTTGCTGCGATTGATTGCAAAATGATTCGATCTACAGGTAATAGCTCATTCCATAGGCTATCAAAGCCTTGATCGGTATAGGTTTTAGCCAGTGCATTTTCTATGGCACTTTGGCAGCCATGAAAAGGGCGTATAAGATATTCTTCTAAAAAACGTCTAAATAATTCTGGTGTTTGTTTCAGCTGATTAAATGCCTCAATACCTTGTTGGTCACTGAGATGATAATTGCTATCAAGAATATGATTACTTACCGCAATCATATGCTGGACAAATAGATTGTCTAATAGCGGAAATGGCTCAACTGGGGCCCAGTTATAAAATGGTTGATTCGATTTAGCAAACATATCCCTTAATGTGTGCTCGCTGCTGCCGGTAAAGATGACGTGAATTTTTTGTTTGCGCACATCTAAGCCCGCACGTAATGCGGCGGCTAGATCGCTATTATTGGCGCTGGCTAAAATTTGTGCCTCATCAATCAATAATAAAATAGTGTCTTGGCATTGATCGATTTGCTGCCACATATTGCTCATTAAATTAGCGGTGCTATTGTCAGCTTCAAAGCGCGTTTCAAAGCTCCCTTCGGCCATCGGTGTTTTGGCGTTTAGTTTGATTGTGCCAATTTTCTTACTGCTGATTTTTTTGATGCGTTCTAAAAAACCATCGCTATTTTGCAGGCTATTGATGACGCTGGAAGCCACGCCTTCGCTGGTATTGTCTCTGCATTCCCATAGATTGATATAAATCACCCGGTAGCCTTGCTTGGCTGCCGCAGGGCCGAGATCTTGCAGTAAGAATTCGGTCTTTCCCATGCGCCGCCGCGCAAACAGGGCACGGCTATTGCTCAATTTAAGTGCGAAGCTTTTTAGGTAAAAGTCAGCCAGCTCTGGGCGCTGAAAGTGCCAGTCAGGATTGCTTTTTGTGCGCATGTTTAGCAACATCTACAGTAATTAGATATATCTAGATTGTATAGATATTGCTAAACAAGTCCATACTTTATAATGGGCTTATCGTGCGGCGGAATTGTTGTCTTCTTGAGGTGTGCTTGGTTTGCTGCTGAGTAAGTCGTCTAAATCGGCCTGCAGGCTCAGTAAAATACTGTCTTCTATATGCCCTTGCAAGCGGTAGATCAGATCACTCGCAGTTTTAAGTAATGATGTACGAGTGTCTTTGTCAGCAAGGCCTGTTTTTAAATATTTAATGCTGGCATGTGCTGCGGAGAGTGTGAGCCTAGAGTTTCGGGTGCTTTGTGCTACTGGCACTAAGAGCGTGACGGCTTCTTCTAGCTTAGATTTAAGCATAAGCTGCACGCCGGTATTATTAATATCGGTGATTTCTTGTCCTGTTTGTTGGATAAATTGCCGCCAAATACCCCTTTTATTCGCGGTACTTTCCAATATGCCTGAGATGTTTTTAGTGGTCACAAATCGTTTAGCGATAATAGCGAGCCAGCGATAGGGAGGATTGCTGTTATTGGGGGTTTCGTTTTCATTGCTAGGAGGGCAAATTAAATGGGCCGTCATAATAAAGCTGATGGCCAATTCCATATTAAAATCATCCCCGGTCATGCTGGTTTCTATTTTGCTGAGGTCTTCTGTTTTTCCGCTAAAAATAGCGCTAGCAAGGTGAGCTGAAATTCTATTTTCGGCCGTGTCATCTTTGCGCACGCGTTCTTGCACCATGCGTAGGTATTTTTCTGCGTCACCAAGATCGTCTTCAATTTTTGCGGCGATGGCGAGTTGCAAAATAGTATTCGCAGAAAGAGCGGATGAATTACCACCACAATTGACGGCGCGGCTAAGTAATAGTTTGGCCTTGCCACTATCGCCCAGCATATTGGCTAGATTGCCGGCTTTTTGTAGACGGCTGATATTGTTTGGGGTAATGGCTAGGCATTTATCAAATACCACCATGGCTTCATCTAACCGCCCATCATTCATATACATATTAGCTAATTCTTCGTAGGCGTCTACGTATTGGCTGTTTTCAATGATGGAGGATTGTAATAGCTGATCTGCTTTGGTTTTATTGCCTTGTTTGTTATATACCTTGGCTAATCCTAGCTTTGCCCAGGGAATTAAACGGGTGGAAAGGATTTCTTCAAATAAAATACGGGCTTCATCAAGTTGATTACTTTCGATAAGTAGGGTGGAAAGAAGACGCAATAAATCAGATTTATAGGGGATATCGGGTTGGGCAAGTAATAGGCGTGCGGCTTCGATGGCGCCTAATGGATTGTCTTGCTCAATACAGGTGAAAATAGGCTGGAGCGCCTTTTTTTTCTTCCAAGCAACTTGAAGCCGAGTAATTAATTGGTGGCCGGTAAAGGGCTTAATAAGGTAATCATCGGGGCCAACTTCTGCAACCGCTACTACTTTCTCGTAGGATGCTTCGGCCGTAATCATAAACCATACTGAGCTAAGCGGGAGCTCGCCACTTCTGCGTATTTCTTCTAGTAATTCTTGGCCATTCATTCCTTCGCCAAAATCATAATCGCATAAAATAACATCGTATTCTGCATTGCGCAGGCGGCGGCGTGTTTCGCCAACGCTGCTGGCGGTATCAACACGATTAATGCCAATTTGGGCGAGCGTCATGCGCAATGATTGACGAATTGTGGGTGCGTCATCAGCGATAAGCACTTTAGAATTGCTGATTAGGTCAGTCATGGGTACGCACTATAATTGGATGACATATGTCGTAAATATTAACCAATTATGCGGTAGGCGGGTGTTATTTGCTGTAAATGCTGATTTTAAAGTGCTAACTGGTGTTTTGCTGGGAATATTGCAGTGGTGGGTATTGCAATAGGCGTAAAAAAACCCAGCGTAGGCTGGGCGCTTACTGCAAATTTATGATGCATTTGCTGCCATGGATGTTGCTATTTAAATATTGAATTATGTCGCTGAATTTTAAATTAGCTTCGTCTACGTTTGTATTTGGTGCCCAGAAGAGGACTCGAACCTCCACACCCTAAGGCACATGGACCTGAACCATGCGCGTCTACCAATTCCGCCATCTGGGCATTGCTATTGTATTTTATAACTTAATCACCAGCTGTTTATCTGCAGCGCTGGTTTATTGTGCCTTAAGTGAATTTTATAAAACGTGGTGCCCAGGAGAGGACTCGAACCTCCACACCCTAAGGCACATGGACCTGAACCATGCGCGTCTACCAATTCCGCCACCTGGGCGCTCTATAAAGCGCTAGAATGTTGCTGCGCCTCACTTAAGAGGAGGCGATTATTGTTAAAAGCAGACACTATGTCAAGAAATATACTGAAGAAATCTTTAAAAATTTCCACTATTCCAAATCAGGAGACCCAGCAAATGAGCGGCCGTTCTAAAAAAATCAAAGGCATACGCGCGTCCGATCCATTTCTTGAGCGCGAGCGCGAGCGCTATGAATTTCCCCTCCCTTCCCGAGAATTTGTACTGCAAGTGCTAACCGAGCACGGCGCGCCAATTTTTGTGAATGAATTAATGAGCATGTTGGCCATTTTGCCTGAGGAAGAAACGCAGTTTCATCGCCGCATGGCCGCGATGGAGCGCGAAGGCCAGGTAATGATTAATCGTAAAGGCGCTTTATGCCTGCCCGATAAACTGGATTTATTGCAAGGTCGTGTACAGGGCCACGCCGATGGTTTTGGTTTTATGGTGCCAGATGATGGCAGCAGTGATCTTTATCTTGGCCCAAAAGAAATGGCCAAAGTTTTACATGGCGATCGCGTATTAATACGCCCAATGGGCTTGGATCGCCGTGGCCGCCGTGAAGGCAGTATTGTTGAAGTGCTGGTGCGCAGCACCACTAAATTAGTTGGTCGTTTACATAGCGATCACGGTGTATTTACGGTGACGGCTGAAGATAAACGCATCAGCCATGAAATTGTGCTGGAGCCTAATGGCAGCATGGGTGCGGAGTCTGGGCAGGTGGTGATGGTGGAGCTGGTTACACAGCCATCGCGTTATTCACCACCCGTGGGCCGTGTGGTACAGGTGCTGGGTAATTATGCCGATCCGGGGATGGAGATCGAAATTGCGCTGCGTAAACATAATCTGCCACACGAGTTTTCCGCTGAAGCGCTAGCTCAAGGGGAAGACACGCCGACTAAGGTGCGTAAAAAAGATTGGAAAAACGTACTCGGCACGGTTGAGCGTGAAGATCTGCGCGATTTGCCGCTGGTAACCATCGATGGCGAAACGGCTAAAGACTTTGATGATGCCGTTTATGCAGAGAAAAAAGGCAAGGGCTGGCGGCTGATCGTGGCGATTGCGGATGTGAGCCACTACGTATTACCAGGCGACGCGCTGGATGTGGGCGCGATTGAGCGCGGTAATTCGGTGTATTTCCCGCGCCGCGTGATTCCTATGCTGCCCGAGGCGCTGTCTAATGGTATTTGCTCGCTGATGCCTGAGGTAGAGCGGCTTTGTATGGTTTGCGATATGCAAGTCTCAGCCAAAGGCGCGATTAAGAAATACCGCTTTTATCCAGCGGTGATGCATTCTAAAGCGCGGCTAACCTATACCAAGGTATGGGATATGGTGCAGCATCCTGATGGCGAGATCGCTCAGCAATATCAGCATGTGTTGCCGCAGATCGATACACTCTACGCCTTATTTAAGGCTTTTTCGGCAGCGCGGGCGGTGCGCGGTGCGATTGATTTTGAAACGATTGAAACTGAAATGCGTTTTGATGAGAACGGCAAAATTAAAGAAATTGTGCCGGTTATCCGCAATGACGCGCATAAGCTGATCGAAGAATGCATGTTGGCTGCCAATGTGTGTGCTGCAGATATTTTGATCACCAAAGAGCACGAATGCGTTTACCGTGTGCACGAAGGCCCAACGCCAGAAAAAATGGAAAACCTGCGCACTTATCTAAAAAGTGTGGGGTTAACTTTGGAGGGCGGTGATGAGCCAACGGCAGGTGATTACGCAGTATTGCTAGAGCAAATCAAGCTAAGAGATGACGCGCCGCTCTTGCAAACTATGTTGCTTAGATCGCTTTCGCAAGCGGTGTATAGCCCAGGCAATAAAGGCCACTTTGGTTTGTCTTACGAGGCTTACACTCACTTTACTTCGCCAATCCGCCGTTACCCAGATTTGCTGGTGCACCGCGCCATTAAAGCCATCTTGGCTGGGCAGAAATATACGCCAGCCATGAAGTGGGAAGCTTTAGGCACCCAGTGCTCAATGACCGAGCGCCGTGCGGATGACGCCAGCCGTGATGTACAGAACTGGCTGAAGTGCTATTACATGCAAGATAAAGTGGGCGAAGAGTTTGAAGGCGTTATTTCTGCCGTTACCGGTTTTGGCATCTTTGTGCTGCTAGATCAGGTGTTTGTAGAAGGGCTGGTGCATATTTCTGAGCTAGGCACGGATTACTTCCATTTTGATGAGGTGCGTAAAGAGCTGAAAGGCGAGCGCACAGGTCAGGTTTATCGCATAACAGGCCGCGTTAAAATCAAGGTGGCACGTGTTTCCTTAGAAACCAGCAAAATTGATTTTATGCTGGTAGAAGACAAACCGAAGTGGGGCGATCAGCCTGCAGAAGTGTCAACGGGGCGTCGTAATGCGCCGCCTAAGCCCGCCGCTTCGCGTGGGCGTAGTAAACCGCCACGTGCTCCTGAGCTGGCTATAAAAGATGCGCAGGCTACTGCCCCTACAACAAAACCAAAACCCACCAACAGCAGAAAACGCACTGCAATTGTTAAGCAAGTGAAGAGTGCCGCACCAACACCCGTGCTGGATGTGGTAAAAAAAGTGGTGGTACGTAAGGTAGCAAAAGCACCGCTGCCTGCTAGTACAAGCACTGCTGTGGAAACTGCTCCACTTGCCGCAGCCAAATCTGTGGCAACTAAGCCTGTAGCCAAATCAGCAGCAAAACCTGCAACAAAGCCTGTAACAAAACCAGCCATAAAACCAGCCATAAAACCTGATGCCCAAGCTGCTGCTAAGCCAGCAACTAAGCCTAGAGTTGCAAAGCCACGCGTGGCCAAGCCTGCTGCTGCGGTGGTGAAAGTGCTTACACCTGAGGGTATGGATGTGATGGTGAAAAAGCCGAGGACTAGAACTAAGCCGTCATAAATAGCACTAAGCGTCTCATTTAATGGGGCGCTTAGTGGGCTTATTCGTGGGTATTGTGGGCAATCCTATCGATTTAAGCTCTTGTAGGGTGGGCAAGGGAGTCACCTTTGCCCACCCTACAATTTGCTCTCCATTATATTAGTAACAGAATGGGTGTTGCGGAGGATGGATCGTGCGCAAGCGTTGTTACTACGTGAAAGAATCAAATGGCTTTGAGCGCTTTGATTAAGTTATCGCGCTGCACGTTACTGATCTCTTTTACTTGAATGAGATGGCGAAACATATTGATTTGACCAATAAGCGCCGAGCTATTTACATTCCCTGTAAAATCAATGTAATTTTTTTGTGTTGATTTTGTGTTTGGAATGTCAAGATAAATATGGCAAGACGTACCCGTTTTTACTTCTTTGTCGGCCAAAATAATCAAACTGTTTTCTGCTACTTCTACGGTTACACCATAGATTGGCGGTACGCTTGGATTGGTGACCATGGCGGCACGCCAGCTGGTTTTCTTACGTGTACGAGTATCAGTGGTTGGATTCATGATGCTTATCAAAGAGGGTGGGAAAAATGCCGTTGAAAACACAGCGTAGCACTCAGCGTGCTAATCTTGCGAATAATCGCCGCATAGCGGTAGAGACATATTAACAAACCTAGGAGTTCCGCATGTTTATCGTCGATCGCTCGGTTGCTATCATTAAGCCACGGCAACCTTTTCTCGATTGGCTCAATAAGTTACCTGGAAATGATATCCAGCTGACGTTGGATGAGGTCCGTTGCGACTGCACCTCCATCTTGATTCCTGAAGCAAATGAAACTGAAGATGGCATTGCGTTTATTGATGAAATCGCAGAAAAATTATTTGAAATGGAATTGTCATCTTGGGTTGCCGAAGAACAGCATTGGCCAGAAAAACGTAACCTTAAGACTTTCTGGGAATGGTTTGACGTTGAGGTTCATCTTGGCGTAATGGATGCTGTGGCAGAAGATATCCATAATACTCCAACAGATCATGGCTATCATTAAACTATTCGGGTTTTTTATTACAAGAAGTACTTGGGTTTAAGGATAAAAGGGCGAATTATGGCCCTTTTATTTTGCATTAATATTTAACGAACGACGTAATTTCTTTGCTTTTTTGTAAGTAACAACAGGGAGTCTTTGATGAAGAACCTACTTTCAGCATTCATTTTAACGTCACTGGCCACAACTGCCGCCGCGGCCGAAGCACCCATGTTTAATGTGGTTAATCTAGAAGCCAGCGCTACGCGTGAAGTGGCGAATGATTTAGCCAGTGCAGTGCTGTTTGTTGAGCTAAGCGATACTGACCCTGCCCGCTTAAGTGACAAAATTAATCAAACGCTCGCTGCCGCCGTTAAACAAGTGAAGCAAAAGTCAGAAGTGCAAAATCGTGGAACCAGCTTTGCAACTTATCCTTTGTACGGCAAAACCAATAAGCAAGAAGGCTGGCGTAGCCGTGGTGAATTGCGCATTTCATCCAGTGATTTTGCTGTGCTATCTAAATTATTAGCCCAGTTGCAGCAGCCCGTTGCCGGTGGCTTGCCCGTACAGCTGGCTAATGTTGGCTATAGCGTATCCGATGGCGCACGTGCCAAGGCGGAAGAAGCTTTGATTGAAGAAGGCGTACAAGCCTTTAAACAAAGAGCCAATTTAATTCAAAAAGGCTTTTCAGCTAAAAGTTGGAAAATGATTAATGTGAACGTCAACAGCGCCGGTGGCTATCGCCCACAGCCGGTGATGATGATGAAAAGCAGCATGATGGAGTCTGCTGATGTAGCCAATGCCCCGATTGAATCGGGTGAAAGCCGCTTAACCGTGAATGTATCTGGCAGTATTCAAGTCAGCGAATGAGCCCTGCGCCGCTTGTGCTTTTTCCCTCCCTCTGGGAAAGGCGCTGGCTTTATCTAAGCCATAGCGGTGCGGCGCTTGCTTGTCTATTTTCGCCTTGGCTTTGGGCCATCACGCTGGTGGTGGCCTTTTCTTTGTTCTGTAGCCTAAAGCGGCGGCGCCTGTTAGTGGTAAGTTTACAAGCCCTTATGGATGGCGCGCTTAGGCTGACGCTTGCTGATGGGCAGACGCTAGACGCGCAATTACTGCCTTCTAGCCGAGTATTGGGTGCACTGATGGTGTTGCATTTGCAATGTGATGCACAGCGCATCCATTTGCTGCTTTGGCCCGATAGCGCGGTGGCGGAAAATTTGCGTCAATGGCGTGTATGGCTGCGCTGGCAATGGCCCAAATTGCAAGCGCAGCAAGTTAAAAACGAGTGAATACCAAGCATTAGTGTTAGGCAATTTGCTGCTGCGTAGTGCAATGAATGCCACCCCCTCCTGCGGCAATGGCATCAATATTTAGCATCACGATTTCTCGTTCAGGGAACAGATCTTGCAGCGTATCTTTGGTATTGCGATCTGCCTTATTATCGCCGAACTCAGGAGCGATGATGGCGCCATTGCACGCATAAAAGTTGATATAGCCTGCGGCAAATTCTTTGTTTTCATACTGCTTACGCACCGATGATGGGCCTTCTAAAACCACCACTTTAAGTTTGCGCCCCATGGCGTCAGTGGCTTTACGCAGGATGTCTAAATGGCGCTGTGTTACGGCATGATCATAGGAGGTGGGATCAGCATCAAAACCCGCGACCACCACGCCAGGGCTGGTAAAGCGTGCGTAAAAATCAGTATGCCCATCGGTAATATCCTTGCCCTTGATGCCAGGCAACCAAATAATTTTCTTTAGGCCGAGCAGGCGCTTTAGCTCGGTTTCACATTGGGCTTTGCTGAGTTTTGCGTTGCGGTTGGCGTTCAGCACGCAGCTTTCAGTGATGATGCCCGTGCCTTGGCCATCCACCTCAATGCCACCGCCTTCAAGCACAAGTTGGGTCTCTAGTCTTAGTGTTTTGGTGTGGGTACAGATAAAACGGGCCACTTGCCTATCTTGTGCGTGCGTTTGTTTATTGCCCCAGCCATTAAAATTAAAATCAACCGCTGCGGTTTTCCCTTGGCTGTTTTTGACAAATACCGCGCCGGTATCCCTCACCCATAAGTCATCAATAGGCTGAACAATTAGCTCAATTTTGGAGCCGCACAGGCGCTCAGCGCTATCGTAATCAGCCTCTCTAACCAGCATTTTTACCGGTTCAAAAGCCGCAATGGCGAGGGCGATGCGGGCTAAATTTTCTTGCGCCCCCGCTTGTAAGCGCTTGCCCCAGATCTCTTCGCTGGGGCCAAAGGCCATCCAAGTGGCGGCGTGTGGCTCGCCTTCGTCGGGCATTCGCCAAGCGCTATCATTGGGCGCGGCAAGCGCCATGCTGCCGATTGGGTGAGTGGTGGCAAGAATTAAGGCGCTTGAGCCGATTAAGCTCTGCTTTAAAAAGTGGCGACGTGAGTTCATATATTGTTCCTTGGTCATTTGAGTGGACTAGGGTCTGTTGACGTTTCATTCACAATTGCGCTGAGCCGAAAAATGGCTAGGCACAAGGCATGTAAAGTGTAATTGACTGCGATTGTCGAGGAGCATAACGCAGTGAATGGCCATTTTCCGGCTCAGCCCCATCGCTGAGCGAGGAAAATCCCTCGCACGCAAAGGGTTTAGCCCATTTTGGGGCGGAACGAAAGTTAAAAATCGCTCATGGTACTCGTGCCATGTCGCAATATTTGACCTTGCTCGTCCAAGCCAATGCGGCTGCTGTTATGAAGAGAGAGTAGGCGCGAGGATTATATTAAGTGAATGGCATTGACACTAAATACGAATGAAGATGATAATTGTTATCATTAATTATTCGAATGTAGCTGATTCCGTGACTGATCCTAAGCTTTCTACTTCCCGTACTCAAACGTCGCTTAAAAAAAGCTTACAACTTGGCTTCCCTCTGTTGATGATAGCGTCAACGGCGATGGCCGATGTCACGCTAGATGCAGTGGTGGTCACCGCCACGCGCACTGAAAGGCGAGTAGAAGATACGCCGGTTCGCACTGAAGTCATCAGTCGTGAGGAGATCGAAAAAACCCACGCTCGCACTTTAAAAGATGCGATTGAAAATATCCCCGGCCTGCAGCTTAGAGAAGTTCACGGTAAATCTGGCTACGAGCTGTCTTTACAGGGCCTAAGTAGCGATCAGGTGCTGGTGCTAATTGATGGCTTGCCCATTGCGGCTAGCACCGGATCTACGGTGAATTTGAGCCAGTACCTATTATCCGAAGTGGATCATATCGAGGTGATTAAAGGCGCGGCATCGGCGCAATACGGTAGCTCGGCGATGGGCGGAGTGATTAATGTGATTACCCGCCGCGTGCAAGCGGGCTTTTCCGGTAGCGTAGCCGTGGATGTGGGTAGCTATGGTGGCCAAAATGATTCGGGCAAGGCTTGGGATGCGGGCACAAAACACGGGCAGTTCAAGCTAGAGGGGGGGGGTGAGCAATGGCGCTTACGTGTCAGTGGCGACACCCTTGATGATGCTGGGTTTGCAGTAAAACCGCAGGATTGGGCTAGGCAGGGCGATGCTTCAAAGCGCCAGCAATTTGGTTCAAAACTCAGCTGGCTGCCACAGGCCAATAGCGAAGTATGGCTAGAGGCCAGCCGTTATCTGGAAGACGATGTACAGCGCTATCAGCAGTACGTGCCACCTAAACTGATCCCTCAAGAAAAAACCGAAACCATTAGCCGTGATCGCTTTGTGCTGGGTGCAAAAAACCGCTTTGATAACGGCACGCGCGTGCAGCTGCAATTGCTGGATGAGCAATATCAAAGCGTGGGGCAGGAGTACTCGCAGAATTTCCGTATATCGCAGCGCAATTTTAATCAGCAGCTTAATCACTTAAGCGCTCAGGTCGATCTGCCTGCTTGGTATGGCCAGCTGTGGCAGCTGGGTGTGGATTGGCGAAAAGAGCGGGTAAGCCAGAGCGTAAATGGTGTTTCTGAGTTTTATGGCAATCAACGCGTTAGCAAAGAAAGCCGCGAGTTATTTGCCCAGAATGATATTTTTATCGGGGATAACTGGGAGGTGGTGCTGGGTTTACGCTGGCAGGATGATTCTGATTTCGGTGCGCATGCTGCACCTAAAATTGCCCTGCGCGGCGATATTTGGGAAAGCGGTGATTGGAAGGCAGTGGTACGCAGTAGCGTGGGCCAAGGCTATCGGGTGCCTAATTTAAAAGAAAGGCATTTCTTATTTGACCATAGTTCACTGGGCTATATGGTGCTGGGTAATCCAAATTTAAAACCAGAATCGTCAAATAGCTGGCAATTAGGCGCTAATATTTCTTTATCCAAACAGTTTTCATTAGATGTTAATGCGTATTTAAATCAGGTCAAAGATTTAATTCAGGTTGATGAAGTGAATGCCGTTCAAAATAATGGCATCGCTCAATATACCTATAAAAATATTGCCCGCACAGAAACCCGTGGCCTAGAAACAACGCTGGATTGGCGCATCTTTAAACCTTTTAATATTAATGCCTCCTATACCTGGAATCAGAGCAAAGATTTAAATGGTGGCGGTGAGCTAACGCGCCGGCCTGCGCATATGGCAAGGCTGGGTTTTGATTGGAAAATAGTAGAGGGTAGCGAATTCACTCTGCGTAGCCGCTATCAAAGTGAAGAATTAATCAGTAGTGATCATTATTCGGCAGCTTGGACGACGGCGGATATTAAATTTAATCAGCAAATAAACAAAAATATCAAAGCTTATATCGGTATTGATAATGTAAGCAATGTGCAGCGTGATTTTAGCAATCAAAATGATTTTGGGCCAATTTCAGGGCGTTTTATTTATCTGGGCACAGCGTTTGCCTGGGGCAATTAATAAGGGAGTTAGAACAATGAAACTAATATTAACCGCAACTTTACTGGCTATGACCGTGGGTTTAAGTGCGTGTGGAGGTAGCGATAGTGGTGATGCCGTAGTTGCACCGCCAGCTCCTACCCCCACACCTACACCTGTGCCAACAGCAGGCTTTAGCAAAACGGCGGTGTGGGAGGCGAGCGTAGATCCTAAACTGGGCGAGCTTTGTTACGATATTGATGCGCAAGCCGCTGCAGATTGTAAAGGTGATGCTTGGGATTTAAAGGTGAAGGATGATGGTCGCAGTACCGGATTTTTCACCAATAGCGGTACCAGTGGTGCAGCTAAGGGCGGCGCATTAGGCAGCCCGTTTGATAGTACTTGGGCAGATTTAAAGAAATGGCAAGATGGTATGAAAGACCCAGTGAGCGGTGCGCTGGATGTTAGCTCCTACTTAAAAGATTACGCAGATGGCGTATTTACCGGCACAAATGCCATTAAATCTGCAGCCTTTGAGTATGATTTAGCAGGGGATCATAAGCTTTCGCCAAATTTTAAAGTGTTTTTGATTTCTGATGATGCAAGCAAGGCTGATGCCAAGCAATATGCTTTACAGGTGGTAGGATATTACGGTGGTAATGGCGGCACAGCCTCTGGCTACCCAAGCATCCGCTGGGTAGATCGTGCCAGCAATAATGAGCGGACTGCTTCATTCGATGCATCTAAAGCTTGGGTATATTTTGATTTAGCCAAAGGCGCAGAGTCCACTGAGGCAGGCACATGGCACGTGGCCTTTAACCGCTACAGCATGAAGCTAAATAGCGGTGCATCGGGAGCAGGTACGGTGGCTGCTTTATTGGCTAAAACTCCAGAAGGCTTTTATACCGCCGATGGCAAGCCGGTTACGGCCAAGTTTGCAGACACCAATAACTTAGCGCAAACCCGTGCACTGTTAACCGCCACTGATTTACTACCTGCAAAAGCCAAGTGGTTAAGCGACAAAAATACCTCGCCACTCAACCCTGCGATGAAGGGCAATTATCCTGAGCCTATGGATGCAGGTTGGTATAACTATTACAGCACGCTGGATAGCGCCAAGCTGGCAGGGCTGGCCGCTGCGCATATGCTAAAGGCCAATCCTACTGCAGCAACCATGATTCGCTCAGCAGAAGGAAACAGCTTTGCCCGTATGCATCTCACTGAGATTAAATACGCCGATCCAAGCAAAGCAAGTAGCGCAAAAACATGGAAATTTGAATTTGATATTCAGCCAAAGCTATAAAATTTAACGTCTTAAAGCACAAAACCCCGCTAAGTGATTGGCGGGGTTTTGTGCTTTTGCATGTTATCAATCAACTCAGTAGCGCTTTAGCATTCCTAAATCATCGTGGTGGCAACTCCCCGTGGCTTGCGTTGCCCTGATATGGCCACATGGAATGCGCTGTAACTACTTTGGGGATATAGGAGTCTTCCCCGCTCTAAATTAGGGGCGTACTGAGAAGAGTTTGATGACGAAACATTTACTTTAATTTTTAAAATAAACATGTTACTTATAATAATATTTAAATGAACGTATTTTGTATGTATGCAGAATAGGATTATGTTTAAGTTTATATTTTATTCCTCTAAATTCTATGGATTTGACATATATGCCGAATAAAATTAGTGTGGTCATCTTAGATGATCATCATGTAGTAAGAATAGGGCTAGAGGCTAATATACTGCAAAATAATGATTTTTCTTTGCTTGGCAGTTACGGAACAAGTGAGCAATTACTTACTGCGCTGACGGAAAATTACCCTCATGTCATTCTTATGGATTTTAGTCTTGGAATAGGTGAGATGGATGGGCTTAATCTTATTCAGTTTATTAACGCACGCTATCCTCAGTGTAAAATATTGATCGTATCGGCGATTGAGTTAGCAGGCAGCATCGCTTTGATGCTACGGGCAGGAGCCAAAGGGGTTGTTAGTAAAACGCAGCCACTAGAGCAGCTAAATCATGCAATAAGAACGGTTGCGCTTGGGCGTACTTACTTAACAGAGAAAGTTAAGAATGAACTCAATAGAGAGTTAAAATATATAGGCAGTGATAATGAAGTAATTGATCCGTATATAGCATTATCATCAAAAGAGCTGGAGGTTATTCGCTGCTGTTTAAGTGGAATGAAGATGACAGACATTGCGAATAAATTTTCTAAAAGTATTAAAACAGTTAGCGCACAAAAATTATCAGCGTTTAAAAAAATGGGTGTCACATCAGACAGAGAGTTATTTATGCTAAATTCAAAATTGAAATAAATTCAATGCATAAATAGTAAAAATTTTTATTTGAGCCGCTCATGATTTATGAGCGGCTTTTGTATGTTTAATGATTTTGCCATGAAGCAATCAGCCTCAGCTCTACTACGCCCGTATACACATCGCTTTCTGCTGAGTTAGTGTTTTTTACTGCGGTATTGTCACTGGGCATATCAATAAAATAATCAACGGCAATTTTTTTAGTTTCAGTGCGGCTCACTGCTAAACGCGGTGGGATTGTGGTGGGGGTGCCTACTGCTGTCATTTTATCCCCCCCAACTATAAAAATAGGTTCGTTTCTATTGAGGACTGTGCCCGCTGATTTTGCAATCACAGATATTTGCCTCGTAGAGGCTGTATTAAGGAGCTGGGAGCTGACTAACTGGGCGGTGATTTTATACGCATCAGTTCGACCTGTTGTTTCTATGCTTAAGCTTTTTTCCTTGTTCTTAAATGACTTAATTTCAGGTTTCCATTCAAAATTTAATACCTTTTCCTGTGAAGATATATCTAGTTCTACAGAAGAATTTTTAATAGCTTGGCTATTCCAAAGGATGTTTGTTAGTAGCTGCTCCCCATGAATAGAATTTTCGTTTGCCATCGCCGCAGTGGCTGCTGCAGCCATAAAGCTTAACATTATATTTCCTGATTATGTCTCTTGCTCAGTTAATCGCCCTCGCGGGCAAGGCTTAGCAATGAGTAAGGCATGCAGCATGCGGGGAATAAGGGCGCATAAATCAAAACGCCTATTAAATCGGTACTGCATTTCCGCCAAATAGCG
>NZ_JANXSO010000112.1 GCF_025352645.1 Iodobacter sp.
CGTCACTTGATCTGTACTTAAAGCTTTGACTTGCGCGCTAGAGAGGATAGCAATGGCACTGGTACTGATCACCGCTAGATCACGAGTTTCTAGGGCGGCGATATTACTGGTACTGAGCGCGGCCACTTGACGTGTGGTCAAGACTGCAGCTTGATTACTATTCAGCGCAACGGCTTGGTCGGTGGTTAAACCCGCCAAGGCACCCGTGCTTAAGTTGATTGCTTGATCGGTAGTGAGGTTGGTAACTTGATCCGTAGTGAAGGCTTTCACTTGCGCGCTAGATAGCACCGCAATCGCGCTGGTGCTGATCACCGCTAGATCACGGGTTTCTAGCGCTGCAATATTGCTGGTGCTGAGCGCAGCTACTTGGCGAGAGCTCAGCACTGCGGCTTGGGCCGTGGTGAGTGCCGCGACTTGATCCGTGCCTAAACCACTGGCCACCACGCTGGTGCTCAAAACCACCACTTGATCTGTGGTTAATGCGGCCACTTGGGCCGTGGTAAAAGCTTTAGATTGCGCGGTGCTTAATGCAGCAATGCCACTGGTTTTTAAAACTTGTAGATCGGTGGTTTCTAGTGCCGCTATACTGCTGGTAGAGAGAGCCGCAATTTGGCTAGAGGAGAGTGTTGCAGCTTGATCTGTGGTGAGCGCGACGGTTTGATCGCTGGTCAAGACACGCACTTGGCTGGTCGACAAGGCAGCAATCGAGCTGGTACTCAACACAGCCACATCGCGGGTTTCTAGGGCGGCGATATTGCTGGTGCTAAGCGCGGCCACTTGGCGTGAAGTCAAGACCGCAGCTTGATTGCTATTCAGTGCAACCGCTTGATCTGTAGTCAAGCCCGCCAAGGAACCGGTGCTTAAGTTGATCGCTTGATCGGTGGTCAGATTGGTCACTTGATCAGTCGTCAGCGCTTTAACTTGGGCGCTAGACAAAACCGCAATGGCACTGGTGCTAATCACGACTAAATCACGGGTTTCTAAGGCCGCAATATTGCTGGTGCTTAAAGCGGCCACTTGACGTGAAGTCAAGACCGCAGCTTGGTTGCTATTCAGTGCAACCGCTTGATCGGTGGTTAAACCCGCCAAAGCGCCCGTGCTTAAGTTGACTGCTTGATCGGTGGTAAGGTTCGTCACTTGATCTGTACTTAAAGCTTTGACTTGCGCGCTAGAGAGGATAGCAATGGCACTGGTACTGATCACCGCTAGATCACGAGTTTCTAGGGCGGCGATATTACTGGTACTGAGCGCGGCCACTTGGCGAGAGCTCAGCACTGCCGCTTGGGCGGTGGTGAGGGCTGCAACTTGATCGGTGCCTAAACCACTGGCCACCACGCTGGTGCTCAGTGCCACCACTTGATCCGTCGTCAAAGTGGCGACTTGGGCGGTGGTAAAGGCTTTGGATTGCGTGGTGCTTAATGCTGCAATACCGCTGGTTTTTAACACTTGTAGATCAGTGGTTTCCAGCGCCGCGATGCTGCTGGTGGAAAGTGCGGCGATTTGGCTGGACGACAACGTTGCAGCTTGATCCGTAGTTAGGGCGACAGTTTGATCACTAGTTAAGGCACGTATCTGGGCAGTGCTAAGTACCGCCACTTGGGATGTAGTCAGCGCCATAAATTGGCTGGTGCTGAGCTCCGCTATAATTGCTGTATTAAAGCCAGCAATTTGCTGGGTGGTAAGTGCAGCAATTTGACTTGTTGTCAGACCCGTAACGAAGCTCATTTTATATATTCCTTAACTAGTTCTTAATACACAACACCGATGCATGACTTCAAAAATCGGCCTACCCAACAACCGCCAAAATGACCCATTTGGACTACCAATGATGTATCGGCAAAAGCTTAAGTAACTTTATGTCAAGATCATAATGTGCTTGCACCATAAATGCCATGTAAGGAAAATAACAATTGAATATAGATTTTGCGCTTGTATTTTTGACTTGCGTTCACCACTAATCAGCATTTCTCACCCAAGTAATTTAAACGTGAGCAGCGACACAACGCCTTGTTTGCAAATCAACTTCATCAAATTACACACTACTGACTACGTTAATGGGCCCTTAGCGGCAGCGCCAAGCCGAAACACCTCACTAAGATATAGATATGCATAATCACAAATGCCAAGCATTAAAAACAGCCTTACAAAATACATATAAAATTCATTTAAAAACGATGAAATAACATTATTTTTTATGGTTTTCTTACTGCAATTAATGCGTAGAAATCACATAAAAATTTCCCGATAAAATGCGCTTTTATTGTAAGTGCGGGCTAATTTTTAGTTTTTCCAACTCAAACATCCCCAGCCTTGCCGACTTGCATATTGCTTTAACCGCTGGTCGGGATTCACCACGTAAGCCAGACTAACGGCAGAAAGCAGCGGGATATCGTTGCCTGAATCGCTATATCCATAACTCCCCTGCAGGGTTTCATCTTGCCCATGCAGCCACTCTTGCAAACGCAAAACTTTACCCTGCTGATAAGTCAAAACGTCCTGTACTTCACCAGTGTATTGCTGGTTTTTTACGACCAGATTGATCGCCAAATAGTCATCTACTGCAAGATAGCGAGCAATCGGCCCAACGATATGCTCACCCGTTGCAGAAACAATCACAATTCTATCGCCTGCGGCGCGATGCTTAGCCAGCGTGGCACTCGCTTGGCTAAATACGCACGGCGCAATGCAGCGCTCAATAAACACTGCCACCCAAGCAGCCACCTTATCCACACTGCGCCCACGCAAGGCTTGCAAGGTGAACGACATATAGTCTTCCATCCGCAACACGCCTTGGTGATAGGCGCGCATCAAGGCTGCTTCTTGTGCCAGCATGCTGCGCTCTGCCACGCCCTCATCCACTAAAAACTGTAAAAACAAGCTGGCACTATCGCCGTCAATCAAGGTGTCGTCTAAATCAAAAATGGCGAGTGCCATAGGGGTTCCTTCACTCGTTGTAGGGCGGGTAAAACCCGCGTGTTTATTCGGCATTGCTCGCGGGTTTCACCCACCCTATAAAAGATAGTTGCATAGCATGACTTTCTAGCCTTTATCCGCCTTACCTGCCGCCGCCGCAAAGCCTGCCAATTTGCAATCTAAATAGCTGGCTGTTTGGCCGTGATCTTCAGCATTTTCTTTGCGGCGGATGGCGTTTCTGACCATATGCGCACCTAACCAGCGGATAGGCTCAGGCGGGAAATAGCCTTTAGGCCCACTGACTAGGGGGCTGCGAGTCCAAGCGTTATCTAAACCCAGCACCAAAGAGGATAAAATCTGCCCGCCTAGATAAGTAGGCCCCACGCCATTACCTGAGTAACCAAAGCCATAGAAGATGCACGGATGCTGGTTTAGCTTGCCAAAAAAAGGCAG
The DNA here is from genome assembly GCF_025352645.1 of Iodobacter sp. Classification (GTDB taxonomy): domain Bacteria; phylum Pseudomonadota; class Gammaproteobacteria; order Burkholderiales; family Chitinibacteraceae; genus Iodobacter. The sequence goes on from NZ_JANXSO010000112.1 coordinate 3,367, forward strand.
CCCCGTTACCGATCGATCAGATGGGCCATTCCACGACGCCGCAATGGGCACGTCTTGCAAGGCAGGGAAAAACCGCCCCAAGGTTTGTTTGAGTGATGCTTGATAGCGGCTTGGCCGATCAAAAGAGCGCAGCATGCGATTGCCATAGGCAAAGGTATTGCCGCCCTTACCCAGCATGAGGCGGCCATCCACGGTGCTACGATAATAATTTACAAAAATGCGCGAATCACACACCGCTACACCGCGTGTTAAGCCTGTGCGCTTTAGCAAATCTGGGCAAGGCTCCGTAATAATCATATCGGATGACACCACGGCAATACTGCGCGATAGAGCAGGGAACATCGTTGCCATCGAAGCATTCAGCGCCAGCACCACGCTTTTAGCGCAGATGCTACCGTGCGGGGTTTGCACCTGCGGCTGCTCGCTCTCGATCAAACGCGTCATGGGGGTGGATTCATAAATCGTCACGCCCATCGCCCGCGCCACTCGGGCCAATCCTCGCACCCAAAGCCCAGGCTGCACGCTACCCCCTACGGGCGAAAAAGCCCCCGCCAAGTGTTGATCGGAACCTGCCATTAGCCGCACTTCTTGCAAAGGCAAAGCCGCCCAACTCAGCGCTTGATGCCGTGCCAGCTCATCCATCACGCCATCCATATTGCCAAGTTGCGCGGCATTCGTTGCCGTGTACAGCGTGCCATCGATACGCACTTCGGCATCAATGGCGTGCTCGCGGCAAAACTGGGCGATTTGGTAGACCGCGTCTTCAGAAGACTTAACAATACGCAAGGCTTCTGCCTCACCAAACAAGCGCTTCAGCGTTAAAAACTTAGTCGCCAACGTCAGCAAGCAGCCGCCATTACGCCCTGATGCGCCGCTGCCGCACAGATCTCGCTCGATGATGACCACAGCTAAATCGGGCTGAGCTTGTTTAAGCATAATCGCCGTCCACAAGCCGGTGTAGCCACCACCCACGATGCAGACATCGGCGTGGATATGCTGATTTAAAGGCTGGGCGGGCGCTGGGTTTTCTTGGATTAATGCCTGCTCAAACCACCATGGCCTAAACACACTCATGGGCGCTCTGCCTTGGCTAAGCGTGCTTCGATATCGACGAGCACCGGTAGCAGATCGGCAATGCTGTCGATCACATAATGCGCCCCTGCTTGGGCGAGTTTTTCAACGGCAATCGATCGCTTAGCGGCCTGTTCAGCGGCACTTAGATCACTCCATTCGGCCGCAGTTAAACCTACTTCATTGCCCGACACCGAAAGGCCCACTGTCCACATGCCTGCATTCAAGCCTTCCGTGATGCCCACCGCAGTATCGTCCACTTTTACGCAGGCAGCCACATCGCTGACCGCCAGCTCAAGCACATTTTGCAAAGCCATCCAAGGACCAGGACGCGCCCCAGCTTTTAGATCATCTGCAGCCACCGTGCAATCGGGCGCATAACCCCGCTCACGGGCGATAGGCAGCAGTGCATTCATCACTTGGCGTGGGTAGCCGGTGCAGCTGCCTATCTTTATGCCCTTGCTGCGCAGCTGGGCCACCAGCTCTATCGCACCGCTGATAGGCAAAGAATAATCACCTACTTTCGCGATTTGCAAAGGCATAAATGTGGCGTAAAGCGCATCAACATCGGCGTCCGTCATGGCTCCGCCAAATTTAGCCTGCCAGCGCGCCGCCACCTCAGCCTGCTGGCCCAGCACCTTAATGTGATCCCACTTCGCTCGGCCCATAGGCACACGCGCCTCGGCCAAAGACACCTCAACACCAAAGGCAGCAAAGGCCTCAATCAACACCTGTGTCGGTGCAAACGAGCCAAAATCAAGCACCGTACCCGCCCAATCAAAAATCACCGCTTGAATAGGGCCAAGGTAAGCACGGGAGTAACGGTAGTTCATGGTTTTATTCCTTTAAATATGGGGTGAGTGGGTCGACGCGACAATTCAAGCGCATCGCCCGCGTGGGCACAGGTGCCCACCCTAAGTAGGGTGGGCACCTGTGCCCACGCGGCATCGCTTAAATATGCAACCTATTTACAGCCAACCCAGCTCAAGCAAAGCATCGCCAATAGCGGCAATAGCCTGCCGTATTTCGGCTTGATCGATGGCACCGATACAGCCAACACGGAAAGTTTCCACTTCGGTGAGTTTGCCCGGATAGAGCAAAAATCCACGCTGACATACCGCTTGGTAAAAGCGCTGGAACTGATATTCAGGATGCGCTGGCGCATAAAAAGTGTAGATAATCGGCGCTTGTAATGACTCGGGCAAAAATGACTTTAAGCCGAGTTTGCCCATGCCAGCCGCCAGCAGGTCACCATTGGCCTGATAGCGGGCAAGGCGGGCAAGCTGGCCGCCCTCGGCCAAATACTGATCCAGCGCGGCACGAAACGCGGCGACCACATGGGTGGGCGGGGTAAAGCGCCATTGACCGGTTTTTTGCATATATTCATATTGATCGCACAAATCCAGCGATAGCGATGGGCTGCACCCCGCCTGCAGCGCCGCTTTTTTAACAATTACAAAACCCATGCCCGGCACACCTTCAAGGCATTTATTGGCCGAGGAGATCAGGGCATCAAACGCCAGCCCTGCTACGGATAGCGCCCCAAATGCCGACATCGAATCTAAGATCAGCCCGCGCCCCGCCGCCTGCACCACGCTAGCCACTTCGGCCACGGGGTTGAGCAGGCCTGTGGCGGTTTCGCAGTGGATCATGCCCACGTGTGAAATGGCTGAATTAGCCGCTAAAGCTTCTTTCACCGCTGCCGCACTCACTGGGATGCCATCGGCAACGGCCAATACCTGTACTTTTAACCCCATCACCTGCGCCATTTTGGCCATTCTTTGGCCGTAAGCGCCGTTCACCAACACCAGTAGCTCGCGATCACGCGGCACCAAGCTACCAATCGCAGCTTCCACTACAAAAGTGCCCGAGCCTTGCAAAGGCACGCAGCAGTAATCCGCTCCTACTTCGGCAATTTGTAATAAGTCATGACAAATGCTGGCCGTAAGCTGATTAAAGCGAGCATCCCAAGAGCCCCAGTCGGTCAGCATGGCGGTCTTGGTAGCCAGCGTGGTGGTCAGTGGGCCAGGGGTTAATAAAACGGCTTCACGCATAGTTACTCCAGTCATCTAGATGAATTTTTAAATACAAAAAAATGAGCTTGATGCTCGGTGTTGTTTTTGAGAACCTTAAATATTGAACCACAGAGAACACTGAGAAGCGCAGAGGTTCACAGAGAAAATCTAATCAAAAAACGAATAGGCACTTCGACGTAAGTTTTCCAATATGATGCCAATCTAGATCGTCATTCCCGCGCAGGCGGGAATCCAGCTGCACTACTGGATCCCCGATAAAGACACTCGGGGATGACGTTTTTTAAATAGGCCTAAATGGCAAGAAAACTTACGGTTGCCTACTTATCTGCTTTTTTTGACCGCCTTAACTCACGTATCTCTTGTCCTCCTCCGTGGCCTCTGTGTTCTCTGTAATCCAAGGTTTAACACTGTATCAAGACGAAAGATGTCATCACCCGCGCCAAGCTTGCGAGCGTTTGCCTAATAGCACCGATGCCAGCACAAATAATAAGCACACCAAGGCCGAGGTCATGACGATGAGGGTGGCCATGGCTGCTGCGGCGGCGGTGTCGCCTGCGTCGTCCATATTTAAAACCGCAAGCGATGAGAGCACCGTGTCTGGCGTATAAAGAAAAATCACTGCCGATACCGTGGTCATGGCCGACACAAAGTAATAGCGGGCGATATCTAAAATGGCAGGCAGGCAAACCGGCACAGTGACGCGGCTGAGTGTTTTCCAGAACGGCACTTTGAGTGATGCGGCTACCGCTTCAAATTCGCTGTCCATTTGCTTAAGCGCGGTGCTAGCCGTGAGATGCGCCGTGGTATAAAAATGCGTGACCGTGCACAGCACTAAGATGCTCATCGTGCCGTACAGCCCATGCAAGGGATTGCTCGGCGCATTAAAGAAAAACACATAGCCCAAACCCAGCACCAAGCCCGGCACTGCCATCGGCAACATCGCTAACACCCGTAATACAGCCTGTGCCATTGGCGCTGAGCGGAGTTTTTCGTTTAAATAAGCACCGGTAAACACCGTGATTACGCCACAAACCGCCGTCCAAAATGCTAGTTTTAGGCTATTGAAATAAGCCAACCAGCCGCCGCCGTCCATTTGTTCGAAATCAAAATGCGCCAGCGTTAAGTTCATATTGTAGGGCCACAGCGTTATCAACGATGCCGCCACCGCCACGCCCAACATCACCAGCAACCACGTTGCAACGCCGCAGCACCAGAGCAAAGCCAAGGCATCACGCAGGGCTGCAGGTTTGGGCACGAGGGGCTGGGCACGTGAAGTGAGCAAGGCCTTTTGCTGCACCAGATAATCAACCATAAACGACAACACGGCGGGCAAGAGTAGTAGCAAGCCGATCACCGCCCCCTTGGGGAAGTTTTGCTGGCCGATCACCTGCTTATACGCCTCTACCGCCAACACATTAAATTGGCCGCCAATCAACTTTGGCACACCAAAATCAGTCATCACCAGCGTAAACACCACAAAGCCAGCCGAAATCAAGCCATAGCGCACGGCAGGCAAGGTCACCGTAAACCATTGCCTGATCCGCCCAGCTCCCAAGGATGTAGCCGCTTCATACAGCCGTGCATCGGCAATCGCCAAGGCGGTCAGTAAAATCATTAAGGCATGGGGAAAGGTATAAAACGCCTCACCCAGCACAATGCCAAGCGGCCCATAAATGCTTACGCCCAGCGGCAGCCAGCTTTTTAATAAGCCCTGATTACCAAACAAATAAACCAGCGAAATCCCAGGCAAGAGCGAAGGCGCAAGCAGCGGAATCAAAGCCAGATAGCGAAACAAGCCCTTACCCGGCATGCGGCTGCGCGTTAAAGCTGCGGCAAATAAATACGCCAGCGGCAGCACAATCAGGGTGGTTGCAATCGACACCCACAGGCTATTGATCACCGCTGGCCAAAAGCTAGCAACGGCGGTAATTTCAATAAAATTAGCCAGCCAAACCCACTCGCCCGTTTGCGATAGCATGGCTTTGCCAAGAATCGCCAATAAGGGGCCAGCCACGCCTAGCAATAGCAACGCAGCAATCAAATAGCTCATGCCCCCCGCCATTCTTTCTGGCAGATCCAGCTTTATGCCAAGGCTCATTGCGTGGCTCCTGCGGCAAAAACGCGCAGTTCTTTATGCGGCAAAGTCACGGGGATGCGCTGCTCAATCGATAACTGCAGTACCGCCATTTGATCGCGGCTTAGATCGGCAATCAGCGAGGTATTCCATTGTGGCACCCACAGGCTAACGCGATAAAAGCCGCCAAGTAATTCAATTTTGCTTACATCCGCTAGCGCCGTATTGGGCTCACGCAATAGCACCGAATCCCAAACCGAGTGCAAACGCACGGCTTCAGGGCGAATAAACAATTCTAAAACCGAGCCCACAGCAAGCGGCGGCAAATGCAAGGCATAGAGCTCTGCCCCGCCTACAGCAAGGCACTGATTGCCCAGTACCGTGGCGGGCAGCCAGTTGGATTTACCTACAAAATCTGCCACAAAGCGGCTTTGCGGATGGCTGTAAATTTCTTCAGGCGTGCCAATTTGCTCGATCACGCCGTGGTTCATCACCACGATTCTATCGGCCATGGTGAGCGCTTCATCTTGATCGTGCGTCACCATAATGGTGGTAATGCCGAGACGTTGTTGCAGGCTGCGAATTTCTTTACGCAAATGCTCACGCACCCGC
>NZ_JANXSO010000115.1 GCF_025352645.1 Iodobacter sp.
AACTCAGGCAAAGACAAGCCTTTTTGCATCTGAATGCCATTGATGGGCATGATCCACCTCCGCAAAACAGAACGTTCGTTCACTTTACGCCGCGCGAATGGCTAAATCAAGGGATCCTGAGCAAGAGACATAATCAGGTAAGATAATCAACATTAAGGGATATAGCCCATAGGGGCGCAGCAAGCAACGCCCCTACGGTATATTGGCTGATATGAAATATATAGATATTTTTTAGCAAGCGGCATAATCAGCAATAGTAATCTCCTTAAATTAACGACTTAAATCCAAAACCACTTTAACTTTAGCGCTTACTTTCTTTTTATCGCAATAGGCAATAAAGCCAACATGATTAGCCACCATATCTAAAATGGCATCCGTATCATCAACAGGGATAGGTGGTGCAATCTGCCCTGAGAATTTTAATCTTGCCCAGTAAGCATCCACATCGGCCAATTCTTTATTTAACAAAAATTTATAAAATTGCTCACGATCAGATGGAGGGGAAACAACATCAAGTGGCACTGCATTTTGCCCAGAAGGGAACTTACGATAACGCCCCATAAAAATATTAACCACTTCATTTTTACTCAGCTTTTCTACGCCGCTATTAGGATGGACAATCACCACCCAGTCCGCCGCAAAAGCAGCGTGACTTAATAGCAAAGAAAGTAAAAAGGCATAGATTCGCATTACATTGCCTTAAAAAATATAATCTAATGTCAGGCTATAAATTGTGGCATTTCCATTCCAACCGGGCTGTTTATTTGCCCATTGAAATGAATCTCTACTTTGCACTTTATCTATTTGAAATTTTAAATCCAAATTACGCATAACATCATAGCGAACACCCATAGAATAAGTGTGTTGGTCATCAATATAAACTCCTTGCACATTTTTAATAAATGCATTCAATTCTGAAAACATCGGCACATCAGGTAAGCCAGGATTTTTGTTGACTCCCAAAGTGAAAATTTCAGAATATGCCGCAAAAGGAGTGAATTTCCCTATTCGATAACCAAGAATAATATAACCCGCATCATTATCAGGATAAGCAATCGTACTAGCGAATAAGCGGCGAAACATCAGTTGAATTTGTAATGGCCCATTGTCGTAAATCGCACCCGCCGATAAAAAATCAATCTGTTTTCCTTTGATCATAGCCGCATCAGCAAAGCCCGCCAAGCTAGGGTTAATGGCATTAATTTGGGGTGAGCGTAAAATAGCTAATGGCACATCAAAGCCTGGCACTTCATTTTCTAAAGTGAGTTGAGCGTAACCGCCCCTAAATTGCCAATTTTGCCATTGGTAATCTAAATAGCCGCCCCATACCAAGGAGCCTGCCAAATTAATGTTGCCCTCAACACCATTTAAGGGCAGCTTTTCTTTTGCTTCTCCAATAAATACTTTTGCAGTGACAATCCCGTCCCCTAATGGCTGCCGAAACACTAAATCAGCACCATCTATAAAACTAATAGGCAATCCGCCGTAATAATCAACGGGCGGGCGAACGGGTAAATAGGAATAGCCCACATGCTGTGAATCGGCCTGCATATACACATCAAAACCGAGCCGCCCAACGCGAGCTTGCACCGTTTCATTTGGCGCATATTTAACAAAAGCCCAACTAAAATCAGGAGTAAATGTATTGTCATAGCGACGTAAATTGGTGACTTGCGCAGTGGCAGAAAGCGACTCATTAACACGCAGGTCAAACTGAAGGCCAAGCCTAGAGTCCACCCCAAGATCAAAGCGCTGGGTATAGCCTACCCCTTTGCGTTGGGACAAATCACGTAAAAAGTCACCTTGATCGGTGCTGTTATACACGCCTCCCAACGTTGCAAAACCACTCCATGATAGTACGGATTCTTCTGCAAACGCAGGCAGCACCGTAGCGAGCTGCAGGCATCCGTACATAATCAATAGTGAAGTGATTTTTTTACTCATCTACTTGTAGCCTGTTGAACTTACCGCCCTAGCTTTCAAAAAACCATCAGCAAACAAGCACTTTAGCTTGCAGCGCTCCTCCCAAGCCCCTCACTTCAGGCTGACACCTACTTGAAGATAGCTAAGAAGTTAGGAACATCAAGGTTTTCCTGAGAAATGAGACATGAATAGCACGCCTGCTTTTATAGGCTTAGGCAAACTTACACCGCAGCAAGCCTTATTGAGCCCATCCACGCAAAAAAAACGACTCAAAGAGTCGTTTTTTTAATTCAAAGCGAATGATCTAACAATAGAAAGGCTTATGCAATAAACGCAGCTACCGCACGCTCGAACCTATGCATGGCTTCTTGAATATCTTCATCAGTAATCACCAATGAGGGCGCAAAGCGAATCACATTTGGGCCTGCCATTAAAATCATCAGGTTTTCTTTTACCGCTAAATTAAGCAGATCTTTCGCTCGGCCAGCAAATGTGGGGCTAAGCTCCGCACCAATCAATAAGCCCATGCCGCGAACATCCGCAAACACCGCATATTTTTCATTGATTTGATTGAGGGCAGCCACAAACAAGGTACGCTTAGTTTTTACCCCAGCCAATACGGCAGGAGTGTTCACCACATCTAGCAAGGCATTACCCACGGCACATGCCAGAGGATTGCCTCCGTAAGTGGTGCCATGCGTACCTACGGCCAAATGCTTGGCAATATCGTGAGTAGTGAGCATGCAGCCTAGTGGAAAGCCGCCACCAATACCTTTGGCGCTGGTTAGAATGTCTGGCGTTACGCCGTATTCTTGGTACGCATACAGGCTACCGGTGCGGCCTGCGCCGCTTTGCACTTCATCAAAGATCAGGAAGGCATGGTGTTTATCACACAATGCCCGTACGCCAGCGATAAATTCTGCGGTAGCGGGCACAACACCGCCTTCACCTTGGATGGGCTCGATAATCACACAAGCGGTGTCATCATCGATCAGGGCTTCAAGTGCGGCTAGATTATTGTATTCAAAGTATTCAATACCCGCTGGTTTTGGGCCAAAACCATCCGAATACTTAGGTTGGCCACCCACGCATACGGTAAAAAAGGTACGGCCATGAAATGAATTGAGCGCGGAGAGCACTTTATGTTTTTTGTCACCAAAGCGCTCAATAGCCGCGCGGCGAGCCAGTTTTAGCGCAGCTTCATTCGCTTCTGCGCCCGAGTTACAAAAGAACACCCGATCTGCAAAAGTAGACGCCACCAATTTTTGCGCTAAATCCAATGCGGGCTCATTGGTAAACGCATTGGATAAGTGCCACAGTTTGCTACCCTGCTCATTTAAGGCAAATACCAGTGCGGGATGGCAATGGCCCAGTGCATTAACGGCAATGCCGCCAGTTAAATCCACATACTCTCGGCCATCTTGATCCCAAACTCGGCTCCCTGCTCCGCGCACAGGTACAAAGGCGGCAGGGGCATAATTAGGGACCATATATTGGTCAAAATCGGCGCGGGTATGGGACATACGAGTATTCCTTTTTCTTAAATAAAAAGCGGCGAGCTACAATCGTAACCCGCCGCTTCTATTTTGTTCAAGATGAAAGCTGTTTTCTTCCACGAAAACCAGCAAAGCCACAAAAAAACACAGAAAATAGAGCAAAACACGCCATATCATTCTGGTTTATTCGTAGCTTTTATACTTTTTGTGGACAAATCAAACTTTAAGCTGCTTTACCTGCTAGATACAACCAAGTTTCAACCACGGTATCAGGATTCAGCGAGATGGTTTCAATGCCTTCTTCCACCAGCCACTGCGCAAAGTCTGGATGATCTGATGGGCCTTGGCCACAAATACCCACGTATTTATTGGCTTTGCGGCAGGCTTTAATCGCCATCGACAACATCGCTTTCACGGCATCATCGCGCTCATCAAAGGACAGCGAAACAGGGCCGCCAGAATCGCGATCAATCCCTAAGGTCAGCTGCGTCATATCGTTCGAGCCAATCGAAAAACCATCAAAGAATTGCAGGAATCGATCCGCCAGCACGGCATTGGCAGGAATTTCGCACATCATAATCACGCGCAAACCGTTGTCGCCGCGCTTCAGGCCGTTGCGCTCGAGCAAATCGATCACGCATTCGGCTTCTTTGAGGGTGCGCACAAAAGGGATCATGACTTCCACATTGGTCAGGCCCATTACGTCGCGTACTTTCTTAACCGCGCGGCATTCAAGCTCAAAGCAATCACGGAAGCTCTTATCCACATAACGCGCTGCACCACGGAAACCGATCATTGGGTTTTCTTCGTGCGGCTCGTATTCCGCACCGCCGATCAAGTTTGCGTACTCATTTGACTTAAAGTCAGACAAACGCACAATCACTTTTTTGGGCCAGTAAGCGGCGGCCAGCGTTGAAATCCCTTCAGCGATTTTATCCACATAAAAATCAACCGCACTGCGATAACCCGCAATACGCTCTTCAACCTGTGCTTTTAGCTCAGGCTGCAAATGTGGGTATGCCAGCAGGGCTTTCGGATGCACACCAATCATGCGGTTAATAATGAACTCTAAACGCGCCAAGCCTACGCCTTCATTAGGCAATTGGCAGAATTCAAATGCCAGCTCAGGGTTACCCACATTCATCATGATTTTAACGGGCGATTCAGGCATTTGGCCGAGCGAGGTATCCATGCGCTCAAACTTCAAGATCCCTTCATACACATTGCCCGTGTCACCTTCGGCGCAAGATACAGTGACCAAGTCACCATCTTTTAAGACACGTGTTGCATCGCCGCAACCAACCACGGCAGGGATGCCCAACTCACGTGCGATAATCGCCGCGTGGCAGGTACGTCCGCCACGGTTGGTTACGATGGCAGAGGCGCGCTTCATGACCGGCTCCCAATCTGGATCAGTCATATCAGACACCAGCACATCGCCGGCTTCAACCTTATCCATTTCAGAAACATCACGAATCACACGCACGCGGCCCTGGCCAATTTTTTGCCCAACAGAGCGGCCTTCAGCCAGTACCTTGCCCGTTTCAAGCATGCGGAACTTGGTGAGCTTCTCAGCATTGCTTTCTTGCGATTTCACCGTTTCTGGACGCGCTTGCAAGATATACAGCTTGCCATCAATCCCATCACGGCCCCACTCCACATCCATGGCGCGGCCATAATGCTCTTCAATAATTAAAGCGTAGCCTGCTAGCTCTTCTACTTCAGCATCGCTAATCGAAAACTTGCTCCGCTCGCTTGGGGCCACATCAACCGTTTTAACGGACTTACCCGCCACTGCTTCTAGATCGAATTCCATCTTGATGGCTTTGCCACCTAAGTGGCGGCGCACAATCGCTGGGCGGCCTGCACGCAGCGTGGGCTTATGCACATAAAACTCATCAGGATTCACCGCGCCTTGCACCACGGTTTCACCTAGGCCATAAGACGCAGTTACAAACACCACTTGATCGAAGCCGGTTTCAGTATCGATAGTAAACAACACCCCAGCCGCGCCCAGATCCGAGCGCACCATGCGCTGAATACCCGCCGATAGCGCCACCAGCTTATGATCAAAGCCTTTATGCACACGATAAGAAATAGCACGGTCGTTATACAGCGATGCAAACACTTCTTTCATCGCCACTAAGACATTTTCAAAGCCACGAATATTCAAAAATGTTTCTTGCTGACCGGCAAAAGACGCATCCGGTAAATCTTCGGCTGTAGCAGAAGAGCGCACAGCAACGGTTACATCGTCGCCAAGCAGTTTATAATGCTCATTAATTTCAGTTTCCAGCTGCACTGGGAACGGTGTTTCTAAAATCCAAGTGCGGATTTGCTTGCCCACAATGGCAAGCTGGCGCACATCATCCACATCTAAGCTGCTCATGGCCGCATCGATACGATCGGCCAAGCCTTGATGGGCTAGAAATTGTCGATATGCCGCTGCGGTAGTAGCAAAACCACCGGGAACAGACACACCTTTTTCTGTAAGCTGAGAGATCATCTCACCGAGCGAGGCGTTTTTACCGCCTACTTGTTCTACATCGTGCATACGCAGATGGGCGAAATCGATCACATAGCGTTCGGACATGGTGCGGGCCTCTTAAATGTTGCGTTGCGATAAACTGAGTGCATTTTAGGCTGAGAGCGCTAAGAGACAACTCAGGATAATCCATTACAGGAAAATCCATTACTTGCAGTGAAGCCCTTACTAAATGGGCTGCTAGCAAGGCAGAGCCTAATAAGATAAAGACAGATTTTTGGTGTTTTTGAGCAAAAAGCTTACTATTAACGGAAAAAAACGTGCAAAACAGAGCGTAAACCCGCTTTTTTTGCAGCTAGAAACCTCTTTCAATAGATGGCAAGCCAAAATAAACGGCAGGCCTACACACACAATATTTGGAGATTTACGATGCGTCGCACGGCTTTCTTTGTCTCCGACAGAACTGGTATTACTGCCGAAATGCTCGGCCACTCACTGCTTACCCAGTTTGAAGACGTGACCTTTCACCGAGTCACCCTGCCTTATGTCGATACTCCTGAGAAGGCGATAGAAGTGGCTTTGGAGATTCGTAAGCACTCCGTCATTGATGGCTGCAGACCATTGGTTTTTAGTACGGTGGTTGATCCGGTTATACGTAAGCTAACCCATGTGCCTGAAGCTTTAGTCATCGATTTCTTTGAAATGTTTATCGGCCCACTTGAAGCCGAGCTAGGTCAAGACTCATCACATACGGTGGGTAAATCGCATGCAATTGTTAATTTTGAAGAATATAAAAATCGAATTGACGCGGTTAATTTCACACTTAACCACGACGATGGCGTGATGCCACGCGATCTTTCTGAAGCAGATTTGATCTTAGTGGGCGTCTCAAGATCAGGAAAAACACCCACTTGTCTCTATTTAGCCCTGCAATTTGGGATAAAAGCTGCCAATTATCCACTGACACCCGAAGATTTTGGCAACCACACTATGCCAAAACTACTCCTTCCTTACCGCAATAAATTGTTTGGTTTAACCATTGAATCTGAGCGATTAACAGAAATCCGTGAAGAAAGAAAACCAGACAGCAAATATTCATCCATTGAAAACTGCCGCTTTGAAATCGCCGAAGCCGAAGCGCTGATGCGCCACGTGGGCGTGCCCTATCTCAACACCACCCGTATGTCGATTGAGGAATTGGCCACCACCATCATGCACCGCACAGGTTTAGTACGCCGCACCTACTAAAAAGTGGGGACGGTTAATCCACTAAAAACACGAAATAAAACCAATAGACAACAAGACGGCTATTTATTGCAGGCAGTGCATCGCTTATATCTAAACCAGTCATGCGATCGCTTCTCTTTGTGTATTTCGTGTTTTCTGTGGCTAGCGTATTGTTTTGCTTCAGCGAAGCAAAACAATCAAGGGAGGGTTGTAAATTTGCTTGCACTATTCCCACGATTATTCATTCATTTGTGCTTACGCTATAACACAGCTTCCTTGCCGTTGCACTACACGGTAAACTCGAGCCCTCAACGATCAACGCACTTACTCGGCTTACTCGCATGACACATTCGGCCTCTGATTTAGACAGTATTTTTGAGTTTAAAAGCAGCAGCATCAAACTCCTGTCTTTTGTCCCCGCCACACTAGACCCCAGCCGATTAGAAGCCGCACTCTTTGAAAAGCTAGGTGGACGTGAGCATTTTCTGGCCGGCGAGCAACTTATTATTGATTTTAGTAGCTTACCTGAGCTGCCTTCAGCACTAGAAGTTGGCACCTTAGTTAAGCTTTTACAGCAATTCAGCCTTTTACCCATCGCCGTACATGGCGGCAATAGCGATCAAAAACTCGCAGCGGCATCTGCAGGTTTGGTTGTTTTGCAAGATGATTCACTTTCTACCCCCATTCCCACCGCCAATAAAGCTGCACCGCCGCCACCTGCGCTGGTGATTACGCGGCCAGTACGCACTGGGCAGCAAGTTTATGCCAAAGGCGGCGATTTAATCGTGTTGGCATTGGTGTCCGCAGGAGCTGAAGTGATTGCTGATGGCAACATTCACGTCTATGCACCTCTGCGTGGCCGTGCGCTAGCCGGTGCAAAGGGTGATAATCAGGCCAGAATTTTTACTACCTGCATGGAGGCCGAACTCGTGTCTATTGCAGGCATATACCGTTCTTTACAAGAAGATCTACCCGATTCGATTCGCACCAAGCCAGCACAAATCTACTTAGATCAAGAAAAAATCGTGATCGAAGCCTTAAACGAAACTAATTAAATATAAAGAAATCAGGGGATTTATAGTGGCAAAAATCATTGTTATCACATCAGGTAAGGGCGGCGTTGGCAAAACCACCACCAGCGCCAGCTTTGCCTCTGGCCTTGCTCTGCGCGGCTTCAAAACGGCCGTGATTGATTTTGATGTGGGCCTGCGCAACCTTGATCTAATCATGGGTTGCGAGCGTCGTGTGGTTTACGACTTCGTCAATGTAATCAAGGGTGAAGCCACGCTTAACCAAGCATTGATTAAAGATAAAAACTGCGACAACCTTTATATCTTGCCTGCATCACAAACACGTGACAAAGACGAGCTATCTAAAGAAGGTGTTGAAAAAGTTCTAAAAGAACTAGAACAAAGCAACTTTGATTACATTATTTGCGATAGCCCAGCAGGCATAGAAACCGGCGCATTTATGGCGCTGTATTTTGCTGAAGAAGCCATCGTCGTGACCAACCCTGAAGTCTCATCCGTAAGAGATTCAGACCGCATCATCGGCATTTTAGATGCTAAATCTAAACGCGCCGAAGACGGTGGCACAGTAAAAACGCATCTACTGATTACCCGCTATAGTCCTAAGCGGGTTGATTCAGGCGAGATGTTATCGCTTGATGATGTTCAGCACTTATTACGCATTAAATTGATCGGCGTAATTCCAGAATCCGAAAGCGTGTTACAAGCGTCTAATTCAGGCAGCCCAGCGATTCATTTGGCGGGCAGCGATGTTTCTGAGGCTTACAAAGATGTGGTCGCCCGTTTCTTGGGTGAAGAGCGTCCATTACGTTTTATTGAAACACCCAAGGCACCGTTCTGGAAACGGCTATTCGGGGGTTAAATATGTCTATTCTGAGCTATTTCTTCGGTGAAAAGAAAAAAACGGCGTCGGTTGCAAGAGAGCGTTTGCAAATTATTTTGGCGCACGAAAGAAACGGTAGAAATACCCCTGATTACCTGCCCCAATTGCAAAAAGAGCTGATAGCCGTCATCTCTAAATATGTAGCGATTAATCCAGAAGACATCATTGTTCAACTGGATCGCAAAGATGATTTTGAAGTTTTAGAAGTAAACATTGTGCTACCTGAAAGCAAAAACGCTAAGGTACAAGAATTACGCTAATGTAATCCTCGAAAACCTCTTTTTCTACAGAGCACGATTAAATTGTTCGCCAGTTATATGACTGATCTATCCGACGAGCAATTGCGAAGTAAGACCGGATCGTGCCGCTAGGGTTTTCGAGGCGTCCTAAAGAACACCAATGAAGAGAGGCCACACCCTCTCTTCCTTATTTTGAGGTTCACCTATGTCTATTGTTATTAAAAACGCCGACGATATCGCCAAAATGCGTGTTGCAGGCAAGCTTGCCAGCGAAGTACTCGATTACATCACCCCCTTTGTAGTAGTCGGCGTCACCACAGCCGAAATCGACCGCCTTTGCCACGAATATATGCGTGACGTGCAAGGCACCATCCCCGCACCGCTTAACTACTGCCCACCGGGTTACACGCCTTACCCTAAGGCCATTTGCACCTCGGTCAACCAAGTGGTGTGCCACGGCATTCCTGCGGATAAGCCACTTAAAAGCGGCGACTGCGTAAACCTAGATATCACCGTTATCAAAGATGGTTACCACGGTGACAATAGCCGTATGTATTTAGTTGGCGATGTCACGCCACAAGCGCGCCGCTTGGCTAAAGTCACATACAACGCAATGTGGATTGGGATTGATCAGGTAAAACCAGGCGCACGCTTTGGTGATATCGGCGCGGCCATCCAAAAATATGCCGAAGGTGCAGGCTATTCGGTGGTGCGTGAATTCTGTGGCCACGGTATTGGCACCAAATTCCATGAAGACCCACAAGTTTTACATTACGGCAAGGCAGGCACTGGCCCTGAAATCAAAGTGGGCATGATTTTTACCATTGAGCCGATGATTAATGCAGGCAAACGCGAGATTAAAGGCATGAGCGATGGTTGGACAATCGTCACCAAAGATCGCAGCTTATCCGCGCAGTGGGAGCACACCATTTTAGTAACCGAAACGGGTTATGAGATTCTGACTCAGTCAGCAGGCACCCCCGCGCGCCCTGATAGCTACGCCATCTAAAAGAAATGCAGGGTGGGCAAGTTAGATGCCCACGCGCACATGCCCTCACCGCGCAGGCGGTCTAGGGCTGCTCCCACCCTACATACGATCAATACTCAGGAAAAAACCGTGCTTCTTCTTACCTCACCTTGGCTAATCGGCCTCTTAGTGATTGTTTTTTCTATTGGCGTTGCACTGTGTTTTGTTGGGCTGATGGTGTCTTTGATGACGGCACTGGGCAATAAAAACTGGCTTTGGGCGGCGGGCATGCTAGCTATTTTTCCGCTTGCTGCGGTTTACTGCTTGCGCCGCTGGCAAATTGCCGCATGGCCAGGAAAAATGCTGCTCTCCGGCATGGGGCTGCTTATTCCACCCATTGCTTACTTTTTACTCATGATTAAATAAGCACCTGCCCGTGCCGCACCACAGAAATAAGCGATTTACTGAGGAAACAAGCGATGCTGCGTCAAAGGCACGCCACTCACCTGCGGTGCACAATGACTAGGGAATGCTCCCTTATTGCTTGGCACAGGGATACACTCGTATCGCTGCATCTGTTGCGCCTCTAAGTACCCGCGCTCTCTTGCTGCCCGATCGGCACGGGCCTCTTCTTCATGCTTTGCCTTTTCTAAAGCCTCTGCAAACGCACTTTTTGCAAGTTTCGAGCGTAACGCTTCGCTCTCTTGCAATTCCCTTTCCTTTTTCCCTGGCAAAATATCAGCATTTTTTTCCACACGCAGATGCTTAAACATGCGGCGATCAATCACAACACCCCCCTGCCGATCACTCCCTCGCTGTAGGCCTAATGCCAGCGGAGTAACCAGCTCAAGCTCTGGGTATGCGGCAAGCTCAGTGCCAAGCACATCGTGGGTTTGTGCATTCTCGCCAGTGTTTGCCTGTTGATCTAATGTCTGCCTTGCAGGCGGCGCAGCTGCATCAGCCGCAAAGCTTAGCTGACTAAAACCCAAAGTAAGCAAACCCGCCAAGCAAACACCGTAAGTCTTCTTTTCAAACGAAATAAACAAACCCTAATCCCTATAATAAATACGGCGAATCACGCCATGCTAGATAAGCCAGCCGCCTCACCAAACTGCATTACTAAGTAAGTAAAACAAACGATGACCGTTCACATTACTGCTTTTTATTATGACACTCACCCTTCTCATCTCAAATGAGAACAATTACCAAATAGATGTCATTATTGCGGCATCAGCAAATAAACAAGCAGCAAAGCATCGGAGGATTAAGCCTAGCCATTTAGCCCTTTTTAACCACGAATAAATACTGACAGCACTCATTCAGATTGATACACTGGCCTTACAAAGACATAGCTAAACAGGTGGCCGCATGTACAGCATCAGGCATAGTGAAAAACAAGATATAGAACAGATTCGCCAGCTTTATGCTGAGCCTAGTAACTATTCCGCCACGCTACAAGCGCCTTTTCCATCACTAGAACAATGGGAGGCGAGGCTCAGCCCCACCAATAACACCTATAGTTTGGTTGCCGTACAAGGCACGGAGGTACTGGGGCAGCTGGGTTTGCACCTTGAAAACAATCCGCGCCGCAAGCATGTGGCGAGCGATCAGCCGTATTGAATTATCGGTCTACACCGATAATCTACCCGCCCTCGCCCTTTATGAAAAACATGGGTTTATCAAAGAAGGCCTGTGCAAGAACTATGCCTTTAGAAACGGCCAGTTTTCTGACGTATACATGATGGCAAGATGTAAGCAAACCTAGCCATAACCACTCCAACAAGGATGCCACAATGAGCCAAACGCCTTTTGTACTTTATGCTGAATCTCTTTTTACCAGCCCTTACGCCATGTCGGTCTTTGTTGCGCTATTAGAGAAAGGCCTGCCTTTTGAAATCAAAACACTAGATCTAGACGCGGGCGATCAACAGCAAAATACCTATAGCCAGCAATCTTTGACTAGCCGTGTGCCCACCCTAGTGGATGGTGATTTCTCTTTATCTGAATCTTCTGCGATTACGGAATACCTAGAAGAGCAATTCCCTGCACCGCAATATGCCGCGCTCTACCCCAAAGACGCCAAACAGCGCGCCAGAGCACGGCAGATCCAAGCATGGCTGCGTAGTGATTTGCTACCACTGCGCCAAGAGCGCTCCACCAATGTGGTGTTTTTTGCACCTAACGATCAGCCCCTTTCGGCCGAGGCTCAAGCGGCAGCCGCTAAACTCATCAAAATGGCTGATCTGCTCATTTCTGATAATCAGACATCCCTCTTTACCGAATGGTGCATCGCCGACACCGACCTCGCCCTGATGCTGCAGCGCCTAATCAAAAATGGCGACCCAGTACCAGAAAAGCTCAAGAACTTTGCCAACACCCAGTGGGCAAGGGCTTCTGTGCAAGCGTGGCTTCAGCAAAACCGAGGTTAGGGTCTGTTGACGTTTCATTCACAATTGCGCTGAGCCGGAAAATGGCTAGGCACAAGGCATGCGACGAAGGCAATAACGGGTTATTGTCGAGGAGCATAACGCAGTGAATGGCCATTTTCCGGCCCAGCCCCAAAACTGGGTCAAACGCAGCCGTGAATGAAACGTCAACAGACCCTAGGCACAACCCCGTTATTAAGGGCGCTATTTGCTCAGAGTGCAGCAAGCAGCGCCTGCATAGTTTAGTTCGCTTCCAAGATTTGACCTACATGCACATAGATTCAAAGCCCACCACACATTGCTGGCAAAAAAGATAGCTCGTTCAGGGGCGGCTCGCGCCAGCAGCGGCTAGGCCATCGGCATCAAGCACGGCCACTAAGCTGGCGGCCAATGCCTGTAATGCTGCAAAATCTAGTTCATGTACTGCCTCATTAAGCAACCGCGCAAAGCGTGCATGTGCTGGCGACAAACCCGCTATTCTTCCAGACCAGTCTTCAATCTCAGTGACCTGCCCACCTGCAATCAGGGCATGTAGTTGCCGCACACGCTCAGCAGGCAGCTCGGGGCCCGCTGCTGTAAAAGCAAGCGGCGCGGGTACTTCTTCTGCATGAGCCAAACAGAGGCTAAAATAAAAGCGGCTACCTAGCTGCACAGCACTCTCCACTTGCAGCTCTCCCCCCATGCTTTTGACCATTTGTGAAGCAATGGCCAGCCCTAGACCGTGCCCCTCCTGAGATTCGCTTTGCTCTGCACGCTCAAACGGCAAAAATACCCGCTCATGATCAGACTGGCACATCCCAACGCCCGTATCTTCCACCGCCACTTTCAGCGAAGAGGCGTATGCAGACGTAGGCTGCCATTCTAACTGATGTTACGCAGCCCGCAGGTTTTGTAGTTCCACCAAGGCCTGCTGGGTTGCTTTGATATAGAGCTTGGCGCGTAGCGCAAAGTGGTTAGCTTTGTGCTTGATCTTTAAGCTTTCTAGCTTGAACACCGCGTAAAT
>NZ_JANXSO010000120.1 GCF_025352645.1 Iodobacter sp.
AACTCAGGCAAAGACAAGCCCTTTTGCATTTGGATGCCATTGACGGACATGATTCACCTCCGTAAAGCAGAACGTTCGTTCACTTTACGCCGCACGAATTGCTAAATCAAGGGTTCCGGAGCAAGAGACATAATCAGGAAAGATTTTATATCAATATTTTTACGCAAAGCGTCCTGCCCACATATTTCCAATAAAGCCCCAATGTGCATTTGAAAATGAGCTTTAGATTTTTCTGCTGGTGGCCTAATGCAGGTGTTAATGACACTTATTTTCATCATCTATGTTTATGCACTTTTAATAATTTAAATTATTTCTTGATACGTAAAAAACAAACGGGAAAAATATCAATTTTTCATTTATTCATAGGCGGGAGCCAAGAGTTTTAGCTGGCTCCCCGATAAAAATATTCGAGCAATGATGATTAATTTAGCTCCCTCTCAAAAAAAAACTTGAATTCTAGCATCTGCCAAATCAACAACAAACACTAAGCAATCTAAAAATCAAACATCGTTCAATTAAAAAAAACATCTATTACAACTAATATTTATTTAAACTACAAAGCGAGGATCAAACGGCGGAGGTAAATCAATCCCTCCAATTGGGTCAATTTTGTTTTTTGCTTTTTGCTTTAATTCCATATCATGGATATACGAGGCAACATCAGCCCCATCACTAAGAAAACCACCGCTTACCACTTCAATATCTTTCAAATTTAGTGAATTCATGATTTAGCTCGCATTAAAGGTTAAATAACGACCATCAAGTAGTCAGAGAAAAATTTTCCGGAATCTTGGCTACGCAGGCCAGTCGTTTCCAATATGCAGAAAAACTTTTGGCTAAATACTTTTCCTTTGAAATAGTTTTTCATTTCCTTCACATAAGCGTTTTTACCCATGCAAATTCACAGCGCGCGCAACATCCCTCACCGAAAGACACACTGCGTGTATGGCAGGTGTATGGCAGGTGTATGGCAGGTGTATGGCAGTAAGATTATGCGATATGCATATGTAAGTCAATTACGTAGACATGAAAAATTACATTAAATTTCTTGTAATTTCTATAAAATAGTCTATAAGCTTGTTTTTATGGCTAATTTTTTCGACTAAAAGCTATGTTTTTCAGTTTTATAGTCATAACAAAGCATAATTGTGCTGTAAAACACCCCCAGTATGCATAGGTCAACAAGCAGCAATGTAAAGTTTTGTAAGTTTTATGAGTAGCGAGAGGGCGACCTAAGCGCTGCTATGCAAGCGAAGGCACACCTTAGGTAACAACTAGTCCGGCGGGTTGCACCCGCCCTACGATGATTCAATGCTTGTAAATGAGTGGCAAGCAACTTGGCCACCACGAAAGAATGGACGGCAAAGGCTATCCTCGGGGCTTAAAAAAAGAACAAATGAGCGTGCAGGCCCGCATCATGGGTATTGCTGATGTATTTGAGGCACTTACGGCTCGGGATAGGCCGTATAAAGACGGCATGAAAATATCGCAATCCCTCACCATCTTGGCGCGTATGGCGAAGGAGCAGCATATTGATACAGATTTATTCGAGATTTTTGTAAAAGAAAAAGTATGGAAAGACTACGCCGATTTATTTCTAGGCCCCACCCAAATTGATAGTGTTGACGAAGAAAAACTATTACTCATTGCCAAAGGCTTGGATTAACAAATTGACGGCTTAGGCTCATATCAAAGAATCAACTCAGTAAAATAAACTCGTTCAAAATCACTGCCGCGCTCTAGTAAGGTTAGTAGCTTAATTTTAATCATACTGGTCCCATTCCAAAGCTCGCACTGCCTACCCATTCTAAACCAGCCAATCGGCAATAGCAGTGAAGTAGGCGCTTTTAAGGCCACCATAGCGGGTAACAGCACCACATCGGTGTACGTTGCGTCACTACGGGTGGTTTCTGAAGGACGAATCGCAGCAGATTTTGGTAAGCCAGGCAGTAACACCATTCCCACATGCAACTGCCCATCGCTTTCTTCCAGCCAACGCACGGCCCCAGCTAAATAGCGTGACGATGTTTTCACCACCATCAATTGATTTAAGCTAATCCGCTCCCCCTGCTGTGCTCTGCGGCTTAAACGTAAACCTTGAGCCGTTTCATTGATGACCTCCCATAACTCAATCGGAGGTAAAGCATGTACCGCAGCGGCTTGCCGCGTAGAAGCCACATCACCAAACAGGTGTAAATCCAGCAAATCACGGCTACCAAAACCGGCTTCATGTGGCGGCGCTTGGTACTGGCCATCCATCACATAACGATGCTGCGCATGCAACCCTAAAATAACTGGTACGGTGCGGGCCGTGGCCTCTCTTGGGGCGCGCTCGGTACCGTGATCACACCAAAACCGATAAAGATCTAGCAGAAGATCCATCGTCACTTGCAAGCCAAATTCTTTACCCAAACCAAGCTCTTCTGGCATTTCACCTTGGCGAAGCTGCTTAATTCGCTTGGATAATACTTGCGCCAAAGCCAGCGTATCAATTTCACGCACGCTAGCCCCTTGCAAAGGTGCACCCATTCGCTGCGGAGGCGCTGGGTGATTTAAATCAATTTGCAAAGCTGTTTTCCCCGGCACGGCCGGTGCGGCAAGGGCGATACTGCTGCGCAATGCAAGCAACTCCAATCTTTGATCTATCCAGAGCAAACGCTTAAGTGTGTGCTGGCCTGGGTTTGCTGCAGACAATAGTAGGGCATGGATAAACACCGCTTGAGTGGTCGTTGTTTCCCCTGCATGAAGTAAGCTGTCTTTTACTTTTTGCTCACAAATATGTTGTTCTTCAGCCAATCGATAACAAGCAAAAGTCTTCTGCCAAATTACATCAGGCACTTTTTGCCCTACGGTATAAAACCCGCGAATCACAAAGCCCAAGCAACGCAAAGTACGTTGTGCCAATAAGGCTAAGAACTCGTGCACCACAGCATCTTTGATAACGGCAGCTTCCCAACAACGTGCATAGGCATCCGCCATGGATTCCCACATATCGCAAGCTGCCAGCCACTGCGCCTGCTCATGTGTGTTTAAAGGCAAAGGCTTGGCGGCGTATTCTGCAAGTAAAGCAAATTGCACATCGTGTACCGATTCACGCAATAGCTCTAAAGCTTTAAGCGATTCTAAAGCCGATAAATCACTGGTGGCTAAGGCACGCATGGCGTGGCTTAGCTCGGCATGGGCCACCGGCGTATTAATCAGCGGTAGTAAAATGAGCCAATCTTTGGCGCTGCGGGCATCGGTAAAAGGCAGTGAGTTCATGCTTGTAGGGCCTGTAATGCAATTTTAAGGGCTAATAACTGCTTACTTGAAATTTGGCTTTCTGCATCTGGACGAGCAGCCTCGGCCCAAATGGGCGCGGGAAAATGGCGATCTTGTTTAAAACGGGGAATCACATGCCAATGTAAATGCGGCACCATATTGCCTAAGCTGGCCAAATTTATTTTATCCGGTTGCAAGGTGCTACGCACAGCCAATTCAACAGCAAATACCAATTGCATTAAGCGGTTTCTATCGCTGGCACTTAAATCACTAAACTCCGCCACATGCTGTTTCAAGATAACGCGGCAAAAACCTGCATATCCCGCTTCATCAACTAAAACAACACGACAAAAATCATCTTGCCAAAGGGTTTCACCACCACTCTCTTGGCAAAGTACGCATTCTGCATTCATTCACTGCCCCCGCTGATTTACGCCATTATAGACTGAGCATTCATCTAAATAGCAGCATGCTATTTTACTGCCCATAAGCTGCGCTATCCATCGCCAAGCTTTACATACAGAGGGTAACAAAACCCAGAGCGATTCAAGCCCAGCTTATCGCTATTCTCAGTACAATGTTTATTTAAGTTAATAAGGTATCAACAATATGCCGCTGTATCTATACGACAACTGGGAACGCCAATTAAGGCCATTTCAAGCCATCCGCAATGATTGGGTTGGCTTGTACTGCTGCGGCCCTACCGTATATGACTACGCGCATATTGGAAATCTGCGCACTTATTTATTTGAAGATATCTTACGCCGCACACTGGAGTTTAATGGTTATACCGTGCGCCATATTGTTAATATCACCGACGTTGGGCATCTGGTTTCTGACGCCGATGAGGGCGAAGATAAAATGGAGCGCGGTAGCCGTAAATCAGGTAAATCGGCATGGGAAATTGCCGATTATTACAGCGCGGTATTTAAAAATGATTTAACCACGCTCAATATGCTGGAGCCTACGCTCTGGTGCAAAGCCACCGAGCATATTGCCGAGCAAATTGCATTTATCCAAGTCTTAGAGGAAAAAGGCTATACCTACGCCAATAGCGACGGTATTTATTTTGATACCGATAAACAAGACGATTACGGCTATTTAGCCCGCTTAAACCGTGAAGGTTTACATGCCGGTAGCCGCGTGGCGCTGGGCGAAAAAAAAGCCATCACTGACTTTGCACTGTGGAAATTTAGCCCCGCAGATAGCGCTCGGCAAATGGAATGGGAAAGCCCTTGGGGCCTCGGGTTTCCAGGCTGGCATATTGAATGCTCGGCCATGTCGGCCAAATACCTAGAGCCGTGGTTTGATATCCATTGCGGCGGCGAAGACCATATCGCCATCCACCACAGCAATGAAATTGCCCAAAACCAAGCTTGCCACGGCACACGCTTGGCTAATTTCTGGCTGCATGGCTATTTCTTGCAACTAGACGCTAGCAAGATGAGTAAATCCAGCGGAGATTTTCTGCGCCTGCAAACGCTAATTGATATGGATATCGATCCGCTGGCCTATCGTTATCTGTGCTTAACGGCGCATTACCGCAGCCAACTGCAATTTAACTGGGATGCACTGAGCGCCGCACAAACTGCGCTAAGCCGCCTGCGCGAAAGCTACTTTGCCCTGCCCGATGGCGGTGAATATAACAGTGGCTATCTAGAGCGCTTTACCCATGAAATTAATCAAGATTTAAACCTGCCACGCGCCATTGCATTGATGTGGGAGTTATTAAAATCAGACCTCAGCGCTGCCGATAAAAAAGCCACGCTGACACGCTTTGATGCTGTGTTTGGCTTAGATTTAGCCAACTGGCAGCCCGCTGCCGTGGCCGAAATCCCCGCAGAAATTCAAGCACTAGCCGCAACCCGCCAGCAACACCGCCAAGCCAAAAACTGGGCGGCTGCCGACGAGGTGCGTAGCCAATTAAAAGCACGTGGCTATGAGGTGGAAGACACCGCCACCGGCTGGCTGCTAAAAGCGCTTTAAGCCTTTTGTAATCAATAGGTGGATAAAGCGCTCAATCCGCTTTATCCACCTTCTCTTGCTCATTTTTTGTCGTTTACCTGGGATGATCGACATGAAGGGATATATGCTGTACATGGCTTTGTTTGAGCAAAAGACGTAATCAGGTTAAGTTTTGCCATTTTTAATGTTGCAGCGCATACCGATGGCGCAGCAAACGGCCTCAGGCTCAGAAAAAACGCTAATACCAAACATCCGTTGATGATCAAGAAAATAGCTGGCGGCTAGCGCGGGCATTAAACCAATCAGCTACCACTATTTATATGCCTAAGACTAGGGCGGAGAAAAACCGGATAATAGCGGCCAACTCACTGACTGCTATTTTGGAATGCTCCCATGGAAATTAAAGTTAACTTTCTCGACAAGCTTCGCCTGGAAGCCAAGTTCGATGATTTCACGGTGGTGGCCGATCAGCCGATCCGCTATAAGGGCGATGGCTCGGCACCAGGGCCATTTGATTATTTCCTCGCTTCATCAGCCTTGTGCGCGGCTTACTTTGTGAAGTTGTACTGCGAAACGCGCAATATTTCGACCGAGCATATTCGCTTATCGCAAAACAATATTGTTGACCCAGAAAACCGCTATCAGCAGATTTTCAAGATTCAAGTCGAATTGCCAGCGGATATTTCGGCCAAAGATCGCCAAGGTATTTTGCGCTCGATTGAGCGCTGCACCGTCAAAAAAGTGGTGCAAACTGGCCCTGAGTTTGTGATTGAAGAAGTCGAAAACATCGAGGCCGACGCGCAGTCTCTACTGATGCTCAATCCTGCTTCCGATGCCAGCACCTATATCGTTGGCAAGGATTTGCCGCTGGAGCAAACCATCGCCAATATGTCTGCCCTATTGGCGGATTTGGGCATCAAAATTGAAATCGCCTCGTGGCGCAATATTGTGCCCAATGTGTGGTCGCTGCATATTCGCGATGCCCACTCGCCGATGTGCTTTACCAATGGCAAGGGTTCAAGTAAAGAAAGCGCTTTGGCATCGGCCTTGGGCGAGTATATCGAGCGTATCAATTGCAACCATTTCTACGCGGGGCAGTTTTGGGGGGACGATATTGCCAACGCAGCATTTGTCCATTCGCCGAACGAGCGCTGGTTTAAGCCTGGCCCAAAAGACGCGCTACCAACAGAAATTCTGGACGATTACTGCTTAGCCATTTTCAACCCAGATGAAGAATTACTTGGCTCGCATTTGTATGACACTAACTCCGGCAATACCGAGCGCGGTATTTGCTCGCTGCCGTTTGTGCGCCAGTCAGATGGCGAGACGATTTATTTTCCAAGCAACCTGATCGAAAACCTATTTGTAAGCAACGGCATGAGTGCCGGCAATACGCTTGCCGAAGCGCAGGTGCAATGCTTATCAGAAATCTTTGAGCGAGCGGTTAAACGCGAAATCCTAGAAGGTGAAATCACCCTGCCCGATGTGCCACAAGCCGTACTGGCGAAATATCCGAGCATTCTGGCGGGCATTGCCGCCCTAGAAGAGCAAGGCTTTCCGGTCTTGGTAAAAGATGCGTCGCTGGGTGGCGTTTACCCCGTGATGTGCGTCACCTTGATGAACCCGCGCACGGGCGGTGTGTTTGCCTCGTTTGGCGCGCACCCAAGCATGGAAGTCGCCATTGAGCGCAGCCTCACCGAATTGCTGCAAGGCCGCAGTTTTGAAGGCCTGAATGATTTACCTCGCCCCACCTTTGTGAGCCAAGCCTTAACTGAGCCGAATAATTTTATTGAGCATTTCATCGATTCCAGCGGCATTGTTTCTTGGCGTTTTTTCAGTGCCAAAGCAAAGTTTGATTTTGTGGAGTGGGATTTCTCACGCCAAGATAAGCACGCCAATGCTGAGGAAGCCGCGATATTGTTCGGTATTTTGGCGGACATAGGCAAAGAAGCCTATATGGCAGTGTATGAAGATTTGGGAGCCAAAGCCTGCCGCATTTTGGTGCCAGGCTATTCAGAAATTTATCCAATAGAAGATTTGGTCTGGGATAACACCAATAAAGCGCTGTTGTTCCGCGCCGATATTTTAAACTTGCATCGTTTGGAAGACGCCGCTTTAGCAGCGCTACTTGAGCGTTTAGAAGACAGCGAGCTGGGTGATTATTCCGACGTTTCAGACCTCATTGGCATCAAATTTGATGAAAATACGGTCTGGGGTCAACTCACCGTACTGGAACTCAAACTGCTGATTCATCTAGCCTTGCAGCAATTTGATGCGGCGCACGATCTGGTCGGCGCTTTCCTGCAATACAACGACAACACCGCAGAGCGCGGCCTGTTTTATCAGGCCTTGAATGTGGTGCTCGAACTCGAGTTGAACGATAAGCTAGAGCTGGCTGATTACGAGCACAATTTCCGCCGCATGTTTGGCGATGCACGGATGGACGCGGTGCTCGGCTCTGTTGACGGAAGTGTGCGCTTCTTCGGCTTAACGCCAACGAGCATGAAGCTGGAGGGCCTAGATCGACACCATCGCCTGCTCGATAGCTACAAAAAACTGCATACGGCACGTGCTAAAGCCAACAAGACAGCGGCTTAAAACACGCAGTAATAAAGAGCTGGCTTCTGGGAGGGGGTATAAAGGTAATCCCCTTGCGGCCCCTCCCCCACTTAAAGTGTGATGTTACGCAGCAAGATATAAAAAACACAGTCCACGAAAAACACATAAAGCACGGACAGGTGACGCGTTGTCATCATCCAATGCTTCATTCATATGCGAAGCCATTAAAGCCAAACACTTAAAACCAAGGCAAAGATAGAGTCAGCCAAACCGATGCGTGTTGCTTGGTTTTTTCGTGCATTTAGTGTTTTTAGTGGACTAAAATTCTTACGCACAAAATCAGTTAATATCTTTTTTCTGAAAATGCGGCGCTTGTCGCAGGCTTTCTACGGCGGTACGTAGCATACGTTCGCAATCAGGCAGTGCAGCTTGGGGCCTATCGGGGTAAACATCTTGCAGCATGTCGTAAGTGCCATCAAAGACGGTATGCAGATAAAGATTACTCAGGCCTAAATCAAGGCTGGTGGGCAATTCCTGATTCTGTACGGCACGGCGCAACAGGCGCAGGCTGTAATGCATGGCTAGCTTAGTGATTAAATCTCGGTGCCTAATAAGTGGAGCGTTTTCTGCACTTCGCTCACACTTAAAATACAAAATCGCAATCACCGCTTGAATCGAGCCAGGCTGACAAAACAGTTTAAGGTAATACAAGCCTGTTTGGACCAAGGCCTCCATTGCACTACTCTGGCTAGGGTTATAGTGCATAGCTTGGCAGGCCAACATGCGCTCACTCATGGCTTTACACACATCAATCTTATTCGGGTAATGCCCATAGACCGCACCACGGGAAACGCCAGCAGCATCGGCAATATCCGCCATTGTGGCTTGGGCCACACCCTTATCTAGAAACACCTGTTCTGCACCATCTAAAATGGCATCGCGGGTTTTTTGTGCATCTTCTTTCGTCTTTCTTGCCATGACTGCTCTCTAATAGTTCCCGGAATTATTCCATACATTTAATTAATCGTGCGTGATTGATTAAATGTTAGCATACTCGAATTATTCAATGACCCGATTCAAATAATCGCAAACGAGCTTTATGAACAACAAAAATATGCACGATCTAAACACCTTGCCAGTTAAAACCCTATTCTGGCGCTATGTCATCCCCTCCATTGCAGGGATGT
The DNA here is from genome assembly GCF_025352645.1 of Iodobacter sp. GTDB lineage: Bacteria > Pseudomonadota > Gammaproteobacteria > Burkholderiales > Chitinibacteraceae > Iodobacter. Next base: position 8,973 of record NZ_JANXSO010000120.1, read on the forward strand.
TGGTGATGGGTTTATATATTGTGGTAGATGGCATGTTTGTTGGGCGCTATGTAGGGGCACACGCGCTGGCGGCAATCAATCTGGTTTACCCAATCATTTTATTGCAAATTGGCCTTGGGGCCATGATCAGCATGGGGGCGGCTACGCGTATTTCCATGCTGCAAGGTGCGGGCCAAATCAAGCAGGCACGGCAAGCGCTGGCCAATACTATTTTAATTATTGCGGCGCTCGGCATCGCACTGCCTGTGATGGGCATCAGTCAGCAGGACAACATCTTAAGCTTGCTCAAGGCAGATAGTGACCCTGCGGTGCTGCAAGAAGCCCGCTCCTATTTATCCCTGATGCTTTGGGGCGGCATGGTAACTATTGGGCAAATGGCGGTGATTTACTTAGTGCGCAATGATGGCCGCCCTAAGCTTGTTACCGCCTTAGTAACGGCAGGGGCATTAGGCAATATCGCGCTCAATTATTTGTTTGTGGTGCAGCTCGGTTGGGGGCTGGCTGGATCAGCAAGCGCCACCCTACTCATTGAAGGCTTGATTACACTGGCTGGCTTAGCTTATTTCTTTAGCCGCTATGCAAACTTACGCATGACTCTAGCTGAGCTGCGCCCGCACTGGCAAAGCATGCCATCAATGCTGGGACTGGGGTTTTCTAGCTTGCTGATGGAGGTCAACCTCGCCTTTCTCTTATTTGCCCATAACTATCAATTATTAAAATATGGTGAGGGGGCGGATATTGCTGCTTACGCCGTGGCCGGTTATACCGAAGCGGTATTTATATTACTGGTACACGGCTTAGCACTTGGCATGCAGCCATTATTAAGCCATGCCACTGGTGCTGGGCAGCAGCAAAGACTGGCGCAAACATTAATCTACGGATTAAAAGTCTGTTTATTACTGAGCTTTACACTGCTGGCTGTAGTGCAGTTTTTTCCACACACGATTGCTACGCTGTATGCGGGGCAAGATCAGGCCTTGATTCAGTCCGCCAGCCAAGCCTTACAGCTCCACCTGTTTGCCCTGCCTTTTGATGGCGTGATTATTGTGGGGGTGATTGGCTTGCAAGCCATGGCACTCTCACGTTTATCGCTATTTGGCACCCTAGGCAAAACCTTAGCCTTAATTCCAGCGTTATGGCTGATGCCACAGTGGTGGGGAGTGAGCGGCGTCTACACCGCACTGCCCGTGGTGAATGTTGCCATCGGCATGGTCATTAGCGGGGTGTTATGGCGTGAGCTAAGGCGCTTAAAAATATAAACACCTAACTTGGTGCTAAGCCGTATAAAGCCAAAGATTGCTATCTTCTTATGGGCTTTATTTCACTTAGCACCAAGCTGGGTCTATTCGGCGGTATATCTTTTAACAATACACAGCAAGCCAATGGCATAATTTGCGTTTACTAATTATGAATTAAGATTTCCAATATGACACACACGGTTCGCTACGCCCATTTAGATGATATCAATCAACTCGCCCCTTTGTTTGATGCCTATCGCGTGTTCTATCAGCAAGAAAGCCATTTGCAAATAGCCTATAATTTTTTGCAACAACGCTTAGCACTCAATGAAAGCGTCATTTTAATCGCCACAAACGCTAATAATGATGCCATTGGCTTTATCCAACTCTATCCATCATTCTGCTCAATTAGCGCGAAAAGAATTTGGATCTTATCCGATCTATTTGTCAGTGAAGCCGCCCGTGGGCAAAGGGTTTCACGTGCATTAATGGAAAAAGCACGTTTGCATGCATTGCAAACCAGCGCAATTAGACTTGAATTATCCACGGCGCATACAAATAATAGAGCACAAGCACTATACGAATCATTAGGCTATCAGCTTGATATCACTTACCGCTACTATGCCTTAGACATTCAGTAAGTCCACAAGCATAGGCTTTATACCAATATCTGGCTTATCAACTCGATAAGACCTACTGCTATTACGGCTTAGCCATTCATAGTAAACCCACCCGCGTAGCACATAGCCAGCACAAGATTTACACCCATCACTGATTGATCTATTTAATGGTACTTATCGCTATTCCCTCTATAAATCAATGATTAACCCGCATAAAGACAAAAGCAAGAGGTAGAATATGGCCTCTTGCACTTGCCTTGAGCGATGATCATGACCATTCGAGCCGTTGTATTTGATTTTGGTGGTGTTTTATTTGATTGGAATCCCGACTATCTTTATCGCAAACTAATCAGCGATGAAGAAGAGCGAAAGTTCTTCTTAAGCCACGTTTGCAATGGTGAATGGAATATCGAGCAAGATCGTGGCCGCACATGGGCTGATGCAATCGCCATCAAACAAGCCGAGTTTCCCGAATACAGTGATTTGATCGCGGCATTTTATAGCCGCTGGCATGAAACGCTACGAGGCACTTTACCTGATGGCGTGGCCCTGATGGAACGATTAGAATCAGCTAATATTGCACTCTACGGCCTGACCAATTGGTCAGATGAAACCTTCCCCTACGCTTGGGAGCACTTTCCACTACTACACCGCTTTAAAGATATTGTGGTGTCTGGGCGCTTAGGCTTAATCAAACCTGACCCAGCTATTTATCAGGCCATGTTTGAACGTATTCACTTACCTGACTTGCAGCCTAATGAGCTGGTATTTATTGACGATGTCGCCAAAAATGCCCACGCAGCAAGCCAACTGGGCTGGCATGGTATTCACCATATCAATGCCAATGAAACTGCAAAGCAACTCCAGCAACTAGGTTTAAAATTTTAATGAAGCCAATCACTAAACCACGAATCAGCATTTTATATTGCACTCGATGCAATTGGTTACTACGCTCAGCATGGCTGGCCCAAGAGCTGCTTTCATGCTTCGCTGACGAGGTTGGGGAGGTCGCCTTGCAACCCGGTACTGGTGGCCTTTTTATTGTGCAGTGTATGGATACCATCATTTGGGATAGAAGAATCGAAGGGCGTTTTCCTGAATCTAAAGAACTAAAACAGCGCATTCGAGATTTAATTGCCCCAGAAAAAGCCTTGGGCCATAGTGATACCAAGCGCAATTAATCCAGCAATCATGAAGCATTGTATTTATTCTTGATTTAAGCGCTACCTCAACCCAGTTTTACTAAGCGCTTGCTTGCTAGACGACTTACTAACTGATGCTACGCACAAGCGTGTTTAGCCTACGAAAAAAAGAAAGGAATACGCATGACTTTGGCTTAATCTACTTTCCTTTTTATGAGGCTAATAAGTGCTTAATTTAAATCGATGATCATTTAAATTGAGCAATAGGTGATTGCAACGCGCCATCTGTTCGTGTTTTATGTGATTTTCGTGGACTACGCATTTTTTAATCTTACTGCGTAACATCCGTTACTAAACTACTTTAAACCTGTCTGTGTTAAGTTACGCCCATGCTTAAGTCTCTGCTTATTACCCTTGCCTGCCTTGCCCCACTGGCTCACGCCGATATTTATAAATATGTGGACGAACACGGCAATGTCACCTTTTCTAATATCCCCATGCGCAACGCACAACGCATCTTGGCCGAGCCTGGAGCCTTGATTCCTGCCCCTCGTTCGCGTGGCAATGCGGGCCCTAAGGAGCGCAGCCCACAAATAGCAACGCCGGGCAACTTTCCACGCGTGGATGCCGCTACGCAAAAAAGCCGTGATAGTAACCGCCAGTTGATCCTTAACGAAGAGCTAGCTAGCGAGCAAAAAAACCTGACCGATGCGCGTCGTCAACTCGCAGAAGCAGAAAATACTAAATCTGCCGAAGAAAAAGCCAGTCCGCAAAAGTATGTAGAAAAAATGGGCCGCATCCGCAATAACATGATTCTGCACGAAAAAAACATCAGCGCCTTACAATCTGAAATTAGCCGCTTGCGCTAAACTTTCCCCATATTTGCGCACCATCTACACCAGCAACGCACCACACTGGTGCACTGCTGGTGTATGCTGATTGATAATTTCACCAGCAATAGCCCCATCTAGCAGCCTCCCGAACATCGCTAACACCGGATATTAGCTGGCCCGCAAATTGCTAGAACCCTATAGATAACGATCTACAGAGACAAGCCGCCATGAGCTATACCGCCTTCTCCGGTCTTGAGTTTCTGGACGATGCTGTCATTGCCGTTGCTGCAGACAGCACGCTGGTTTACGTTAACCCTGCTGCAACCGATCTGCTAGGCTTGCGCCAAGATGATATAGGTATGACATTATCGGCCTGTTTAGAGCCGCACAGCCCGATTGTGAGTGCAGTGATTACCGCCTGCACCGAAAACATCAGCATCACCGAGCACGAGCTTTTGCTCTCTACCAATCACGGCGATGTTTATGTCACGCTCACCGCCAGCCCCATAGAAACCAATGCAGCCGCAGCATTGGTTGAGATTCGGCAGATGGATCAGCAGCGCAAAATTGTGAATGAAGCACGCTTGCAAGCACAGCAACAAGCCAATCGCGAGCTGATTCGCAATCTAGCCCATGAAATAAAAAACCCCTTGGGGGGTATTCGAGGCGCTGCGCAACTGCTCTCTGTTGAGCTTGCCAGCCCAGCCCTAAAAGAATATACCCAAGTGATTATCGAGGAATCTCAGCGCTTACAAAGGCTGCTTGATCGCTTACTTACCCCGCATCGTCTACCTAAGCTAACCGAGCTAAATATCCATGAGGTATTAGAGCGTGTACGCAGCCTAGCCCTTGCCGAAACACCAAACGGCCTAGCGGTAAAGCGCGATTACGATACCAGCCTGCCAAATCTAATCGCCGATCAAGAACAGCTGATTCAAGCGGTGCTGAATATTGTTCGCAATGCCGTGCAAGCCATGGCGGGCGTAGGTGAGATTTTTTTGCGCACACGGATTGCACGGCAGGTCACGCTGAATCGCCGCCGTTTTCCGCTGGCCCTACAAATTCAAATTATTGATAACGGCCCAGGGATTCCTGAATCGCTAAAAGAAACCCTATTCTATCCATTGGTATCTGGCCGCCCAGGCGGCACTGGGATTGGCCTGCATCTTGCGCATACCTTTGTGATCCAGCACCACGGCACCATTGAATTTGAAAGCCGCCCCGGCCTTACCTGCTTTAGCCTGCTACTGCCACTGAATGGCTGGCAAGAGGCACATTAACTGATGTTACGCAGCAATAAATAACACAAGGAAACCCCATGAGTGCTGTCTGGATTATTGATGATGACCGATCGATTCGTTGGGTGTTTGAAAAGGCCTTAGCGCGCGAAAACATCTCGCATGCCAGCTTTGCCTCGGCGACCGAAGCACTGGCAAAACTCTCCCAAGAACAGCCGCAAGCCATCGTTTGCGATATCCGCATGCCTGGCGAATCTGGATTGCAGTTTTTAGATATTGTGAAGCGTGACTGGCCCGATTTACCCGTCATTATTATGACCGCCCATTCAGATCTAGACAGCGCCGTATCCGCCTTTCAAGGCGGGGCATTTGAATATATGCCCAAGCCTTTCGATGTAGATCAAGCCATCGACTTGATACGCCGCGCTATCCAAGAAAGCGAAAGATTTACCCATCAAGTAGGCGGCCCAATTGAGGCCGTTTCACCCGCGCCAGAAATCCTGGGGCAAGCCCCCGCCATGCAAGATGTATTTAGGGCGATTGGCCGCCTCAGCCAATCTGCTGCCACGGTGTTGATTACCGGCGAATCAGGTAGTGGTAAAGAACTAGTAGCCCGCGCCCTGCACCGCCATAGCCCACGCTCTGCTAAACCCTTTGTGGCGATTAACACCGCTGCGATTCCTAAAGATTTGCTGGAGTCCGAATTATTTGGCCATGAGCGCGGTGCATTTACGGGTGCAGACGCTCGCCGCCAAGGCCGCTTTGAGCAAGCTGAAAATGGCACCTTATTCTTAGATGAAATCGGCGATATGCCCTCCGAGCTGCAAACCCGCTTACTGCGGGTGCTATCCGATGGCTTTTATTACCGCGTAGGTGGGCATCAGCCGATTAAAGCCAATGTGCGGGTGATTGCGGCTACGCATCAGCATTTAGAAGAGCGCGTTAAACAAGGGCAGTTTCGAGAAGATTTATTCCACCGCTTGAATGTGATCCGCTTGCGCCTGCCTGCGCTGCGGGAAAGAAGCGAAGATATTCCCCTGCTCGCGCGTTATTTTTTGAGCAAATCGGCCGCAGAGCTGGGCATTGAAGCCAAGCGCCTGACGGATGACGCCATGAGCAAACTGGCCGCATTTAGTTTTCCTGGCAATGTGCGCCAGCTAGAAAACCTCTGCCACTGGATTACCGTGATGGCACCGGGTGCCTTAGTGCAAGCGGGCGATCTTCCGCCAGAATTAAGCACAGACGCGGGTGAAATCCAATTACGCGGCGGGGATTGGTTAAGCCATTTAGGCGCAGAAATGAGCATGCGTTTAAGCCGAGGTGATAGCCGCATCCTCGACGAAATGACCCCCGCCTTTGAGCGCATGGTGATTGAGCGCGCCTTGGCCCACACCGGAGGAAAACGCATCGAAGCTGCTGAGTTACTCGGCTGGGGGCGCAACACCCTAACGCGTAAAATTCAAGAGCTAGGCATGGAACACAGCTAATTTAGGGCGCTATTTGCTGCGCACAAAAAAGGGCGCAGCAAGCTGCGCCCTTTTGATCAAGCAAGCCTATTAATTACCTGTAGGCACAATGCTATCGCCGCTTAAGCGCACACGATCACCTTGGCTAAATTGTGGACGCTCCTGAAAACTGTAAGTGCGCTCACTATCATCATCAAACGACACACGAACTTCATATACCGTTACGCTACGATATTGTTTTTCTGCCTGATGGCCTGCCACTGCACCACCAATTGCACCCAGCACTTCAGCAACGGTACGGCCATTACCACCACCAATCTGGTGGCCAACTACCCCACCTAACACACCACCAACGACCGCACCGCCACCCGAGCCTTCACCTTTTTTCTCGATAGTGCGCACTGAAATCACGCGGCCACAACTTTTACAAACTTCTTTAGCTGGCCAAACGATAGGAGCAGACTTGGCTTCTTCTGTGCTTTTTGCAACCGTCGCAGGGTGCTGTGTTGCTTTAGCATGTGGCTTAGCTGCCGGCGTATATACAACAGGCCTAGGCGTAGCAATTGGCGCGGCCGTTGGGATAGCTGCTGCGATAGGTGCTGCAGTTGGCACAGGAGTAGCCACTAAGGCTAATACAGGCGCGCTAGCCACGCTAGGCACCGATGCCACAATCGCTGGCTCTACAGCAGGCTTACCAACAAAACCAAGCCAATTGGCAACGCCTACACCAGAAGCTAAGATCACAGAAGCGGCCGCAGCCAGAAACAGTGGATGGGTTTTAGGGGCTGACATCTTGCATCTCCAAAATAAATAATAGGTAGGCTTGCGCCCTGCATCAAACAGCAAGGCTTACTACCCTATGCCGCTATCCTGCCGTCTTTTGATAAAAAAAGCAGTGAAAATCGACACTAATACAGAGGTATTTTTCACCTGATAAATACAGTAAGGTATTGTTACTGAATGTGTTTTTACTGCTCGTAACATGCGGTAAAAAAGGCCATGTAGTACATCCTCTTTTAGAGGTAAATCAGGCTGATTTTTACAATCTAAATTGCTTGATCAATACTTCTAACTGATCTGAAACTTGCTTAATCGATTGTGCTACCGCCACAGTGCTTTTTGATGCCTCTAAAGTCCCAGAAGAGAAATTAGCCACTTCATCAACATCATTACGAATCGCTTGGCTTGAGTGCACTTGAGCGGCCAAGGCCTCACCAATTTGCCCAACCACTAAAGCCGTTGCCGCAGATTCTTCACGGATCGCCTTCACCGCCTCACCACCTTCCTTGGTTTGACGAATCCCTTCTTTAAGCTGCACCACCATGCCATCCATACGTGATTTGGCAGTCTGGCCGCTATCTTGCACCGCATTAATCGTCTCGCCAATTTCGCGAGTTGCCGTACTAGTGCGCTCGGCCAATTTACGCACTTCATCGGCAACCACAGCAAAACCACGCCCCTGCTCACCCGCGCGCGCAGCTTCAATAGCTGCATTTAAAGCCAGCAAATTAGTTTGATCAGCCACATCACGAATCACCGCAATCACGGCAGAAATACTGCCTACGCGCTGCGCCAAATCATCAATACTACTTTGGGTTTCACCCACCGAAAGCTCAATATCTGAAAAACGATTCACCGCCGCTGAAATCACCGCCAAGCCTTTAGCGGATATCTCTGTTGCCGTCTCACTTTGGCCCTTAGCTTGTTTGGCTTGTTGCTCGGCCCTTAGAGTTTGCTGAGTAAAGTCTTCGGCAGTTTGAGCAATACGCGTTGCCGCTTGGCTTTGCGCCCCCACAAATAAATTACTACTTTCCGCCTTAGCAACAATTTCATCGCCCGAAGTATGCAGGGTATGCACCACCGATGACAGCTGTGAAATCACATCCCGTAACGATCTACGCATACGCAGTACCGAGCCATAAATACTTTTTGGCGAAACATCTACAGCGCTATCATCAATCTGTAGATTGCCATCTGCAACCACTTGCACTAAAGCCATTACTTCATCAGGCTCCCCGCCCAAATCTCGCAATAGATTACGCACTGCCGACAGCATAATTGCCGCTACCAATCCCGCCACAGCCAAGCAAATCAATACCTGCCAGCGTGCATTGCCCCAAAAACGCGCGTCAGCCTCTGCAAAGCTGATGCCATTGCCAACAATCCAGCCCCAATGTGGAGTTTTTTGCGCCACAGAAAGCAAATCAACCACTTTGCCATCGCGTTTAGAAGTCCACCAATATTCAGTTAATGTACCACCTGATTTATCCAATGCCCTTTGCGCAATGGCACCGACGCTATTGCCACTTGCATCTTTAAAATCATTAAAGCTAGTACCATGCAATTGTGGATCAAGCGGCGTGGCAACAAAGTTTAATTTGTCATCAACCACATAAACATATTCAGATTTATGGTATTTATTTTCTCGCAATAATTGAGTGGCGATTTCTTTGGCCTGTGCTTCAGGTAGCTTCCCTGATGCGGCCATATTTTCTAGCTGTACAATACCATTATAAGTGCTGCCCATTAATTGCTTAATCCGGGCACTATTATCGTCATTACTGGCTTGGCGCATCGTCCATAGCCCCACTAACATAATGCCAATTAAAGCCAGCAAAATACTGAGAGCTAATAAGTAAACTTTTTTGCGTAATGACATACATCTCTCTCCCAAGAGCTTTTTAAATCAACACTTACCGTTGCATACGGCTAAAGAACAGCCAGCAACATCAGTCCTATCGATTTAATATTTGAAATCTAACATCTATATAAACTAGCCTACTTTTACACCGAGTACCAAACGCTACTTTATGCAAAAATATGCTGTAAAGCGGCTTGCTTAGATTTATTAATATGAGCAGCAGCCAAATCAATCGTAGCCAGCCCCATACTCTGATAACAGCGCAATATAGTTGCGTCTTTTAATACCGCCAAATGCTTTTCTATTGTAGCCTCATCACCACGAACAATTGGCCCAGTTAATGCAGCTGCAGGGCCTAATACTTTAATATTGCTTAATGTTTGCTGCATTAGGTTAAAAATAAGGCTTTGGGCGATCTCATCCTCTATTCCGGCCATTTGCGCCGTTTTTAATGATAAATCCGCTAAGGTAACCAAATAATTAGCCGCCATTGTTAAGGAAGCATGATATGCCGCTTTTCCTCCTTTAACTAAAGTAAAAGGCTTGCCCCCTAGCGCCAACACAAAATACTGCAAAATATCACAGGCCAATTGATCGCCTTCTAAGGCGCAAAGGGTTGCATTAAAAGAGGCCACCGCCAGCGCTGGATCAGCAAAAGAAAAAGCAGGATGCACGCTCGCTAAATAAGCCCCAGAATCTTGCAGTGGCGCAAGTAAAGCCGCATCTGATACCCCGCTAGCGTGAAACACCACATTACCCGCCTTTACAATATGACAAGCCGCCAGCTCCCGCGCTACATCTGCAATTGCACCATCTGGCACCGCTAACAAATATAAATCAGCCGCAGGTAATTGATCTAGAGATGAGCAAAAATCACCCGCCCCAATAAAGGCAATGGCATCTGTAACATGCTGAGCAAATCTGGCATATACCCCAGCAATTTGGTAGCGCCCCGATTGCTGGGCTAAACGCGCTAATGATTTGCCAAGCCGACCTGGGCCGATAATATTTAGAGTTTTCATTGATCAAGCCATTTGAGGTTGGCAGGAATATGGGGAGTTGAGATAGCAACAGCGAGCAGGATAAATAGGTATAGGGGGCAAGGGCGCTTTACCTTGCCCACCTTATAAATGCTTAGTGTTAGGGCTGAGTACCATGCAACAACAATTTAGCCACGCAAACGCAGGGTTAAACCTTTTAAAAAGTTTCTGAGTAATTGATCGCCACAGCTGCGATAGTGCTTATGATCTTTTTTACGGAATAAGGCGCTTAACTCTGGTTTGGATACATCAAAGCCTGCCGCAGCCAAAATGCTGTGCATATCTTCTTCTTTTAATTCAAAAGCCACACGCAGTTTTTTAAGCGCCATATTATTGCTCATTGGCAATTCAATCGGCTGAGCTGGGCGGCTTTCATCTTTACCGCGCTTATGGAACACGAGGCCATCTAAGAAATAAGCCATCGCCTCATCGCTGAATTCCAAATAGCCTTCTTCATCTTCTTTTTTCAAAAAAGCGGCTACGTCTTCTTTACTGATATCAAAATCAGCCAGCTTGGCAATAGCCACAATATGGGCATCGCTTAAATCCAGCATATAACGCACGCTGCGTAGAATATCGTTGTTAATCATGGTTATTTCCTTAATAAACTGCTTTTAATCAACAGGCGCATATGGCCATTATTGATCAATAAAAACAGGCTGAACAAGGCAGCCTGTGTATGCTTGAAGCATCGTAGGGCAGGTGCAAGCCGCCGTTTTTCAGCGCTGCTCGCGGCTTGCACCCACCCTACGATTGATCTCATTTTTATTGCAACTTAGCCAGCTGGCTTTGCAATTTAGCTAGTTTCTCGGTTTGATCTAGCACCAGCGCTTGGTCTTTTTCAACCAGATGTGCAGGGGCTTTATCCAGATAACCTGGTTTTTCTAGCTTAGCTTTGATTTTTTCTAAATTTTCAGCCAACTTGCCGATTTCTTTAGTTAAACGCGCCGATTCCGCTGTTTTATCAATCTCCACCTTCAGCATCAAACGTGTGCTGCCTGCTACGGCAACGGGTGCGTCGTCTTCTGGCAGTTTTGCCACGATGGCTACACTGGCAAGCTTAGCCAATGGCATCAAGTAAGCGGCGTACTGCTGCAGCTCGTCTCCACCTTCTAGCAGTAGCGGTGTTTTTTGCGATGGCGATAAGCCCATTTCACCGCGCAAATTACGCACCGCAAAGGCCAGCGCTTTCAGCACATCAACCTGAGCATTGGCCGCTTCGTTGACCTTTGTTAAATCCGCCACTGGCCAATCAGCCACCATAATCGACTCTGTGGTCTTGGCATTGGCCAGCGGTGCAACCACTTGCCACAACTCTTCGGTAATAAACGGAATGATTGGGTGAGCCATACGCAGTGTGGCTTCTAGCACGCGCACCAAGGTGCGGCGGGTGGCGCGCTGCTCTGCTTCATTGCCCGATTGCAATTGCACTTTGGCTAGCTCGATATACCAATCGCAGTAATCGTTCCAAACAAACTCA
>NZ_JANXSO010000090.1 GCF_025352645.1 Iodobacter sp.
CGCTATTTGGCAGAAATGCAGTACCGATTTAATCGGCGTTTTGATTTGTGCGCCCTAATTCCACGAATGCTACATGCATTACTCATAGCTAAGCCTTGCCCGCGTGGGAGATTAACTGAGCAAGAGACATAATCAGGAAAATATAATAAAAATGCACAGGGATGATCAGAATCTACCCTCTGAGGCTTAAGTAGAGCTCAAACCACTACCAAGACTCTTCGCGTGGAGGGCGGGCGGCTAGCCATAGCAGCAAGGCAATTGCGCCATAAGGCCATAGATCACTAATCACCGCAGATAGGCCATTAAAGTGTAAGAGATGGCCGTAATGCCAGCGAAACAGTGGCAAAGTGGCAGCGAGCTGTGGCACGAGGGGCCAAAACCAGCCGATCACCAAGGTGGCCGCCAAGGCAAGGGCGCCTAACAAGGCCCTTAGGCTACGATTTAAACGCCATAGCAACAACAAAGCCAGCGTGCCTAATAAGCCGCCGACAAAGATATTTAAATTAAGCCAAGCAAAAAACTGCGCGGGCTTAAGTAAGATCCCTGCAAACCCAAGCTTAAGCAATAAAGCCGCCAGCAAGGTAAAGCGAATCGCGGCGGGGCTTTGCCGTGTGTGCCGCATCAGCACCGAAACAAATAGAGCGACGCCTAGAAAGTGCAGCATCATGCCGCCCCCTTCTAAGAGGCGCAAAAATAGCTTAGCGTTTTCCATTGGCGATTCAAAAGGCTGCGGCAAGCCTGGGGACTCAACCACCACCCCTAAAAAAGGTTGGGATGGATCCATCTGGGTGATAAACCACAGCACCAGCCAAGTAACACCCCATTCCACCGCAGGCCCAGGGGCAAACCAAGCATGCCGAGCCGCCAAGCAGCGTGTTTGCCAATAACGATTACCTAAAATCATCGCTAACAGCACGCCTAAAAAAGCGCCAAAGCTATTACTTAAAATATCTAAATTTGAGGCCACTCGGCCAGGCAAAAACTGCTGGGTGAATTCCACAGTACAAGATAAAAACATCCCAGAAAGCACCGCCAGCAACGGCCCTAGACGATTATTCTTTAATGAAATGGCCAAACTAAAGCCCAGCGGCATATAGGCCAGCACATTGATGCTGTTATCAAAAAAAGTAAAATAGTAAGGTAGAGGATAGGTATAGAAAGCCCAGATTGGCTCCCCAGTAAAACGCCAGCCAGTAAAGGGATACAGGCTCACCACCAAAATCACCAGTACGCTGCAAAAAAACACGTAGCGTGGCACCCGCGTTGGGGTAATGCGACGGGCCAAGTAGCTGATATTGAAGGATGTATTTCGCATTGAGTAAGGAGGGCCCAAGCCCCCCTATCGTCTTCTTTATTTAGAGGTTTTAACTTGCGTCCACAAACGGCTTAAATCACGGCGCTGTTTAGCATCCAATGGCTTGAGCTGCTGCAGTTTCTTTAAAGCGGCTTCATCAGGAAATACCGCAGTATTCTTTTTGATTTCAGCGTGTACAAACGGTGCTGCAGCCGAATTAGGATTACCCGTGCCTACCATATTGGTCAGCTCGCTCGAGTTTTTCCCTTCCATCATAAAGTTGATAAATTTCAGCGCTAAATCAGGGCGAGGCGCTGATTTAAGCATCATCATATTATCCACCGACAGGGTGTTCCCTTCTTTTTGCAAACCATAGCTCACGGTAAAGGCACGTTTCACTGTTTTAGCGTCTGCAGCCGCTTGGAACATATCGCTAGAATAGCCGTGCGCTACCCAAATATTGCCCAGCGTTAATTCTTTAATATAACTTTGCGAATTAAACGCAGCCCAAAATGGCTTGGCTTTAATAATGGTTTCTTGGGCTTTTTTCCATTCGGCGGGGTTAGTCGAATTAGGAGAAAAACCGTTATACATTAAGGATGCGGCAAATAGCTCATTCGCATCATCCAACACGGTTACTTTGCCTTTAATTTTTGCCAAAATAGCCGTATCAAAAAGTACAGCCCAAGAATTAGGCTCAATACCTAGCTCTTTTAGCTTGGTCTGATTAAACCCTAGCAAGGTAGTAGTAAACGAATACGGCAGGGAAAACTTATTACCCGGATCAAACTGGCTATTTAAAAAAGCTGGATTCACATTTTTAATATTAGCAAGTTTACTTTTATCTAGCGGTTGCACCATGCCTTGTTTAATCAAAGGCGGCATTGCAAAGCCAGTGGGCACAACCACATCGTAACCCTTAGCACCGGCAGACAGCTTAGCCAGCATTTCTTCCATTGCACCGTAATAATCTTGCACCACACGGCATTTACAGTCTGCTTCGAAGCGTTTTACCGTTTCTGGCGCAATATAGTTGTTCCAGTTGTAAACGTGGAGCACTTCTTCAGCCTGTGCCATATTGGCAGCCAGTAGCAGCGTGAATAATAATTTCTTCATGTCTCAAACACTCCAAAACGGTTGAATAAAAAGACAGTGCGATTATGCCCTAAATTTTAAGGCACTCTAAAAACAAAGAAACCCTTGTGCTTGATATCTATGTTTTTAGATACAAAATAATGCTGCGCTTGGTATTGCCCACAATACCAAGCGCTTACTGACTATTTAGCGCGTAAAGCGCTTGGGGCTACTTTGCTGGCAAGCAAAATCAGGGCAAGGGTTAACAGCATTAATAAGGTTGAAATAGCATTCACCTCTGGTGTTACCGCAATTCTAATCATTGAATAAATTTGCAATGGCAAGGTAGATGCGCCCGCACCTGCCGTAAAGAAGGTAATCACAAAATCATCAATAGATAATGTAAACGCCATCAATGCACCCGCAATAATGCCAGGCATAATCAAAGGCATTGTAATCAGCTTAAATGCCTGTATCGGCGTAGCGCCTAAATCACGCGCCGCTTCTATCAAGGATTCATCCATGCCTTGCAAACGGGAGCGCACTACAATCGCCACAAAACCAATACAAAAAGCAATATGCGCCAAGGTAACGGAAAACAATCCCAAGGTCATATTAAGCATAACAAAAAACATCAGCAGCGATACGCCCATTAATATCTCAGGGATAGCGATCGGGGTGAGTACCAAAACAGGTAATAAGCGCAGCTTATATTTGTACATGGCTACGCCTGCCAAGGTACCAAATATGGTAGAAAAAAAACTAGTAATCACGCCAATTAATAATGAATTGCGGGCGGCCACCAGCATTTGCTCATCATTAAACAAAATGCGATACCACTTAAAGGTAAAACCTACCCATTCGGCATTAAGCCGCGAATCATTAAACGAATACATCACCACAATAATCAGCGGCAAATATAAAAAGGCGTAGGTAAACAGCGCCGCAAGCCATAACCATTTATTTTGCTTAGTCATGATTTTTTTCTCCCACGACTAATCAAGGTCGCTAAAGCTGCCAATAGCAATACGCTGGCAGTGAGCATAATCGATAAGGTGGAGCCAAATGGCCAATCACGGCTATCTAAGAACTGCTGCTTAATTAAATTACCCACCATAATGCCATCAGTGCCCCCCACTAAATCAGGTACGGCAAACATTCCTAATGCGGGGATAAACACCAAAGCGGCCCCTGCCCAAACACCCGGCAAGGACAATGGCCAAGTAATGCGCCAGAAGCGTTGCCAAGCCGATGCGCCCAAATCTTGAGCCGCATCTAATAGCGCCATATCGTGCTTTTCTAAATTGGCATACAGCGGTAATACCATAAATGGCAAATGCACATAGACCAGCACCACAATCACCGCAAAATGAGTAAATAGAAACTGCTGAGGGCCAATACCAAACCACGCTAATACGCTATTGACCGTCATAGCAAAATAACCCTGCGGCCCTAGAATAATCATCCACGCATACACGCGGATCAAAAAATTACTCCAAAACGGCAAAATCACTAATAGCACTAATAAATCACGGTATTTCTTTGGGCTACGGGCAATCAGCCACGCCAATGGATAGGCCAAAATAATACAAAACAGAGTGGTTAAGCCAGCATACCAAAACGACTTAATAAATAGCTCAACATAAACGCCGTCTTCAAAAAAACGTGAGAAGTTTTCTAAGGTCAGAAACTCACGCCAATTTTGCCAATTAATCAGTAGCTCACGCGCGCCCGTATCTGGGTTGATATCTACCAGCGGCATTAGGCCGCCATATTCGCCAGGGAAACGAAACGCTGAAAAAATCATGATCAGCGTTGGCACGGCAAAAAAGATCACCAGATATAAAAGTGGTGGGCCAGAAATCAGCCATTTCGCCAAGCCAGGCGATTTTACTTTCGACATATCGCCCCCTAAGCCAGCAAGAAGTGGCCAGCGTCATAACGCCAAGCCAGCTCTACCGCATCATTATCATCAAAAAACTTAGCCCGCCCTGCGGCCGAATTTGGCAACATGGCTTCTACTAACATGCCGTTATCTAGCTTAACGATATAAATGGTCACATCGCCCAAGTAGAGGCAGTTATGCACCGTGCCTTTGAAGTGCACCTCATCAGCATCCCCAACATCAAGCGATGCCGCCAATTTGATTTTTTCTGGGCGTAAGCTCAGCGTACCTGTTTGCCCAACCACCGCCCCCGCCACTGGCAAGGTTTCAGCAATACCCACGCCAGTAATTTCTACTTGCATACGCTCATGGCTAATCGATTTAATCGTGGCATCCAGCAAATTACATTGGCCAATAAAATCAGCCACAAAGCGGCTTTTGGGATAGCTGTAGATGGTTTCAGGCGCATCCAGCTGCTCTACTTGGCCCTTATTCATCACTGCAATCCGGTGTGATAAAGCTAAAGCCTCGCCTTGATCGTGGGTGACATACACAAAGGTTACGCCAACTTCTTTTTGCAGCGTAATCAATTCCATTTGCATTTGTTCACGCAGCTTGGCATCCAGTGCAGAGAGCGGCTCATCCAGCAGCAAGAGACGTGGGCGGTTCACCAGCGATCGAGCAATAGCAACGCGCTGGCGCTGACCACCCGATAATTCATGCGGAAAACGGTGGGCAAATTCTTGCAAACGCACGTCTTCTAGGATTTCGGCCACGCGGGATTTAATCTCTGCGGGCGAAACTTTGGCCATTCTCAGCGGAAAAGCGATATTATCGCCCACGCTCATATGCGGAAATAGCGCGTAATTCTGAAACACCGTGTGCACGGGGCGTTTTTCTGGCGGTACATTCGACATATCTTTGCCATCGAGCAAAATTGCACCAGAATCTGGCTGCTCAAAACCTGCCAGCATCCGTAATAAAGTGGTTTTGCCACAGCCCGAGGGACCAAGCAGGGTAAAGAATTCACCGGCTTCCACCGACAAGTTCACATGATTAACAGCAGTGAAATCGCCGAATGTTTTTACGACGTCACGGATCTCCAGCAGGGCCATAGTCTTCTCACAAAAAAACGGTCGCCATTTTAACAAAAACATCGCGGTGGTGTTGGTTTTATAGCCTATTGCCAAATGCACATATCGAGGCCTGCAAACGATTAGCTACAAAGGATACGCCTTGGTAATAATTGCTTGTTTCCAAAGCAGTTAAGGCGGCGCATATTAGGGTCTGTTATTTTAGTGCTGCTCAGCATGCCCGCTAAAATCAGTGCATGAGCCATGCCTAAAAGGATGCCCTAGGGCAATCGGCAGCTTGTTTTTGACTAAAACAACGCAAGTAAACGTTTACCCCACTTCAAAACGCAAAAATCAATAAAAAACATCTATAGACTTTACTCAGGAACAGTGTGCAGTAGCCTGGGAGGCGTTCTCTGTAGTGCATAGCGGATAGTTTTATGTACTTCGTAAGCATCAGTTAAATCAGCAAAATAATAAAAAAGCTAAATCAACGCCTCCAAATCCATTGATAACATGATTTATACTATTTTTGAGCTACTCACTTTAAGTACATTTTGCCATTGGCGATCCCAAAGACTCGCACCATAATGCTATTGACATGGGAGGCAACAAAATAGGCATGACACGAATCAAATAGTTCGTACCTAATGTAAATACCTTACAATAGTGCTTTAATTACGTTTGAAAAAATCTATTACTTACAAAGCATATAATCACTAGCAATAAAAAAACAGTCATTAGTTTTGTAAAAAACGACATTAAATCCGCACTTAGCCATCTGACTTAGCAATAAAAGACATTATCAATTGGAAACACGCCTACCCGTATCAGCGCTACAAGCTGATTTATTTATTAGCGAGCTTGATCGCCCTTGGATTGACACGCCTTTTTTAATTGAAGGTTTTTTGCTAGAAAGCGCTGAGCAGCTCGAGCAACTCAAAGAATACTGCCAGTTCGTGACGGTAGATATCGAGCGATCTACGGGAGGAATAGCGCGCTGGGGCTTTTTGACCGAAAAGAAATTTAGCGCCCTGCCCCTCTTGCCGCATATTCAATATCAAACGGTAGAAATCAAAGAGCAGATCACGCTGCTCAAAGAATTACGCCAACTGTTTGCCAAGTGGTCGCAAAACAAAGCAGCTGCTGCAAATGCGCCCTATGTTGAGCCGCAAATCATTATTTATGCGGATAGCCGGCCAATCAAACAAGAGCTGCAGCAAGCTAAAACCATCCACCGCTCTGCCAGCGACATTATTGCTAACGCCATGGCCGAAATCAGCCGAGATTTACAACCACGTGCAGAGGCAATCAACACCGTGGTCAGTGAAATGGTGGATTCGATTATTCGTAATCCCAGCGCACTGCTTTGGCTTTCCCAGCTAAAAAACGCCAACAGCTACACCTATGAGCATGCTTTAGATAGTGCGGTCTATATGCTGGCTTTTGGCCGACATTTAGGCTATCCCCGCGAAGATTTACACACCTTGGGCTTTGCCGGATTTATGCTTGATATTGGCAAAATGAAATTGCCTAAAACACTATTACAGCACCACGGCTCGTACTCACCAGGTGAGTTTTCTATGATGAAAACCCATGTCTGGCATGGCTTAGATATTTTAAATCAGATTAAAGATGTACCACTCGATGTTTACGATATGGTGGCTCGCCATCATGAGCGCTTAGATGGCAGTGGCTATCCTATCGGCTTAAAAGGCGAAGAAATCGGGCTATTTTCTAGCATGGCCGGCATTGTGGATTGCTTTACCGCCATGACCAGCAATCGCGCCCATGCCGAAACCAAAACATCACATGCAGCATTACAATTGCTTTATAAATGGAGCGATAAATACTTTCATCCCGCCTTGGTAGAGCAATTTGCCCAATGCATTGGTGTTTTTCCGGTGGGTGCACTGGTTGAGCTGAGTAGTGGTGATATTGGGATTGTGGCAGGGCAAAATCGCAGCAGGCGACTCAAGCCCAAGGTATTACTAATTTTAGGACCAGATAAACGCCCACATGCTCGGCCTAGCCTGCTAGATTTAATGATGAATCCAGCCAGCAGTAGCGGGCAAGAAATCAGCATTCGTAAAGAATGGCCGCAGGGGAGTTTTAATATTAATCCACAAGAGTATTTTCAAGGATGAACACCTCGCCCTTAGCCGCAAGTAGCGATCTAGCCCTGCTCGCCAGCTATCAACTAGATACACAAACGTCTTTAAGCCAAGCCCTAAGTAGGCTCATCCAAACACATTGCCAAGAAAAACCACAAGACGACACGCTATACGATGCTTACTTTCAGGCCCTAACTAGGGGAGAAACCATCGATATTTGGCCACAACTCAGCCCGCACGGCCTTAGCCAAGCCACTTTAATGCTCTTAAGCTGGCGAGAACAATTACTGCCCCATTTGCCTGCCGAGGCTGAAGCGCTTATTAATCGCCTAAGCCTTACCGAGCTAAAAAAAGCTCACCAGCAGCTACAAACACGCACACCATTACAGGCAGATTCCCCCGCGCAAGGCTTAGAAAACGCCAAGTTGCATACCCAAGCAGAGCGAAATATTGGCCTACTATTCATAGAAACGGGCCATTATGAATCGCTAAGAATCAGTGCTATACAACTACAAAATGAAATGCTACGCCCGCAAGATAAGCTCTATCCTATTGAGGGTGGTGTGTTAATGATTTTGCCCAATATGTTAGGCGAAGGGCACGCATTTTTAGCCGCCAATCGCGCGCAATCCTTGCTAAACCAAGCCTTTACAGAAAGCGCAGTTAGCCCTCGAATCGGCATTGCTCTATGGCCTTTGCATGGCACTAGCCTAAGACAATTAATCCATTGCGCCAAAGCCGCAGCCAAGCAATGCAGCAATGAAGAACCGGCGGTTTACCAAGCCGAGCGTGATATCCAAGGCCTGCTACTCGCAAAACTAGAAAAACCCCTGCGTGAAGCACTGGCAAGTAATCGCTTTTATCTGGTCTTTCAGCCGCAAGTGCAGCCGCTTAGCAGCGGTGTGTTGTACAAAGGGGCCGAAGCACTACTACGCTGGCAAGACGATAAACTAGGCTATGTGCGCCCCGATGAGGCGGTACTCGTGGCCGAGCAACTAGGGCTCATGCCACAACTCACCCGCTGGGTGATCCATGCGGCTTTGCGCGAGTTCTCCCTACTCAGCCAAGCGGGTCTAAAAGGCAGTTTAAGTATTAATCTAACCCCATCTAATCTACTAGATTCGCGCTTAGCCCAAGAGGTAGAAAACGCACTTAGCCTGTGGAATATCCCTGGCAACCGTATTATTTTTGAGATTACCGAATCCGCCGCGATTGAGGATTTAGAAGCCACCATCAGCAGCTTGTATGCGCTTAAAAAGCTAGGCTGTAAGCTGGCCCTTGATGACTTTGGCACGGGTTATGCCTCGCTTTCTTATTTAAAACGCCTACCAATTGATGAGCTAAAGATCGACCAAAGCTTTATTCGCACCATTACCCAATCCGACACCGACGCGCATATCGTAGAAAGCGTAATTAATCTAGCGCATAAACTGAATTTAAGCGTGGTGGCCGAGGGGGTAGAAGATCTAGCCACGCTAGAAAAAATGATCTCCTACGATTGCAATCTGATTCAAGGCTATTATTTTAGCTGCCCACTCGCGCCAAATGACTTACTGCAATATTATCTAGACTTGCAGCCAAAGCAGTGAATCTCAAAAATACCTAGTCCACGAAAAACACCTAAATTACGAATAAACCTAAGGAAGCTCTGCCTAACGCCATAAGTCACTCTCCAGTATTTACTCTGGATTCCCCCTTGCGCGGGAGTGACGAAACTTAATCAGTGATGTTACGCAGCAAGATCAAAAAATACACAGTCCACTAAAAGCACAAACAGCATGAACAAATGCCACTGAGCCATTATTTTTTTATTTATTTTTATAAATATATTTAATATCAAACAGTTAAAAATACACCCTCTGTGCATCATACAAAAAAGCAGAGGGAGATTATCCTATTTAATCCGTTTTTTTCGTGCATTTAGTGTTTTTCGTGAACAAATAGGCGTTGTGCATAACATCAGTTAATAAATTAGCGTTTCCATAGGGAGTGATGTTTTTTTCAGCCTCCCTTTAAATTATTATTTTCGCGTGTTAAATGTTTCCGTAGACGGAACATAGCCCAATGAGACCCATTTATGATGAACTGGCAACAGCTCCTAAACGCCGAGCGACTTGGCGCTGTACGTAATGATTTATTTGATCACGAATCAGGGCGCAGTGATTTTCATAAAGACCACGACCGCATCGTTTTCTCCTCACCGTTTCGCCGCTTGGGGCGCAAAACTCAGGTTCATCCGCTTACTGAAAACGATCATGTACATACCCGCCTCACCCACTCCATTGAGGTGAGCTGCGTGGGGCGCAGCTTGGGTATTTTAGTGGGGCAGAGGCTGCAATACGCCTTGCCACCGCACATTACCGCTTATGATATCGGCGCGATTGTGCAAGCCGCCTGCCTTGCCCATGATATTGGCAACCCGCCATTTGGCCACGCCGGTGAATACGCAATCCGCGATTGGTTTTGCCGCGATCAACACGCCTATCTGCTGCAAAATCTAAGCGCCAATGAGCGCCTCGATTTAATGACCTTTGAAGGCAATGCTCAGGGTTTTAGAGTTGTTACCCAGCTAGAGAACCACCGCTTTGAAGGCGGCATGCGCCTCACTTATGCCACGCTGGGTACTACGCTAAAATACCCGTGGACATCCAGTGAAGCCACGCCCAGCGGCAAATTTAGCTGCTATCAATCTGAAAAAAATATCTTAGAAGAAATAGCCACCGAATTAGGCTTACCTAAGGTCGGTAAAAACAGCTGGGCACGCCATCCGCTCTCCTACCTAATGGAGGCCGCCGATGATATTTGCTACGCCATTTTAGATTTAGAAGATGGCATAGAAATTGGCATGCTGGCTTATGAACAAGTTGAGCCGCTCTTGATTAAAATTTGTGGTGGTCAGCAAGATTTGCTGGAGCTAGAAATCGCTGCCGCGCCATCCAATCGCCGCAAAATATCGCTGCTGCGTGGCAAAGCCATCGAGCGCTGCGTATTAAGCGCCACTGAAACCTTTATGCAGCAGTACACCCTTATCATGGAAGGTAAATTTAAGGGCGATTTACTCAGCGCCTGCCCCAGCAGCATGAAAGACGGCATCAACGCCGCTAAGCAGCTCGCCCGTGATCGCATCTTTAATGAAAGACGCAAAATAGAAATCGAAGTGGGCTCGTTTACCTGCTTAGATATTCTGCTGGGAGCCTTTTGCAACGCCGCCTACCAACAAAAAGTATCGCCACAGCTGAGCTTTAGAATGAAACGGATCCTCGATTTAATGGAATACAACGCCCCTAAAAAAGAATGGCCGCTGTATGAGAGCTATAGCCGCGTGCTCGACTTTATCGGCGGCATGACCGATAACTACGCCACCTATCTAGCGCAACAAGTAGGAGGAATGGGTAAATGAAAGCTTTCATCTTACTAAGCCTGCTCGCCATTAACCTAAGCGGCTGCGCCGTGGTGGCCGTTGGCGCAGCCGCCGTCAGCATCACCACTACCGCCGTTGGGGTGGCTTACGATGTAGGCAAAGCAGGAGTAAAAGGCGTCGTGGCCGTAGGCGGCGCGGCTGCCGATGCCTTAAGTAGCCCCCCTACAGCGGTGCCTGAGGTAGTACCCAACACACCCCCAATAATCAACACTCCTACCCCACAAGCAGTGGAAGTGCGAGTATTAAAGCAGGAGTAATTTTGTAAATTAAGGGAGTGCCGTAGCTTAGACTTCAAGCCAAGCTACGCCGCCGCCGATACAGCGTGCTACGCGCCACGCCCAGCGCCGCTGCAGCTTTACTGATATTGCCTTCAAACTGGGCAATGGTTTGTTCGATCAGGCCTTGGCTGTTGCTGGCTAAGGAGGCTTGGCTGACCGGCACTTGGTAGGCTTCTGGCAAATCACGGATACCCAGGCTATCGCCGTCGTCCGCCAAGGCCAGTAGGGTTTTCAATAGGCTGAGTAGCTGCCTTACATTGCCAGGCCAAGGGTAGCGGTTTAATGCGCCCAATAGCTCGTCTTCCAACCGAATCTGCCGTTTTACTCCTCCCAGCTCTTGCCAAAGTCCAGTAATAAAACCGGGCAAATTCGCGTGTTCGCAGAGTGGTGGCAGGCGGACAGTAAAGTCTTGCAGGCGATAGAATAAATCGGCCCTAAACCCCCCTTCCGCCACCAGCTTGGGTAGATCGCGGTGGCTGGCGCAAACAATAGCAAAATCAACTTTGTAAGACTGGCTGCTACCCAACGGGGTAACTTCACGCTCCTGCAGCACCCGCAGCAAACGCGCTTGCATCGCCAGCGGCATATCGCCGATCTCGTCGAGCAGCAGCACGCCGCCATGGGCTTCGCGCAATTTACCCAGGTACCCTTTACGTTTGGCCCCCGTAAACGCACCCTCTTCGTAGCCAAATAATTCAGATTCGATT
Source organism: Iodobacter sp. (assembly GCF_025352645.1). Lineage (GTDB taxonomy): Bacteria > Pseudomonadota > Gammaproteobacteria > Burkholderiales > Chitinibacteraceae > Iodobacter. Next base: position 11,847 of record NZ_JANXSO010000090.1, read on the forward strand.
AAGGATTCTGGCAGGGCAGCGCAGTTAATCGCCACAAACGGGCCTTTGCTGCGCTGGCTGGCTTGATGCAGCGCTCTAGCAAATACCTCTTTGCCGCTGCCGGTTTCGCCCTGTAGCAATACCGCCACGCCCGCATTTAGCACCCTGACCGCTTTATCTAATTGTTTTTGAAAAGGCTGCACCACGCTTCGCTCGTTAAACTCGGGTTCGATCAAGGGGCGAGTAGCGAGCTTGGCCTTAGGGGCGGTGATGGTGATGTAAAAATGCTGGCCACGCTGGGTATAGATTTGCTGCGGAGCGACTATGGGTTTTAAAGCCGCCTCAAATAAATCAGCAAAACGGCTGCGGCCTAAATCTTGCCAGCTTAAACCCAGCCAGTGCAGGGCCACGCGGTTGGCGGCAATCAGGGTCTCCCCAATAAAGCTCAGCACTCCCTCCCTTGGCGAGCCGAGTAATTCACTACGCGGGTGCAGCCGCAGCAGCCAATGCTCATCCCCAGCCATACTCAGCCAGCGATGCTCGATCTGCTGAGCGGCAAGGCGCACTAAGCCCAAAGCGTGCAGATGATGCAAGCGAGCGTCGCCCGAAACATTCAGTACCCCAGCCAGCCGCCCATTGGGCGCAAACACAGGGGATGCCGAGCAAGAGATGCCGATATTTTGCGCCAAGAAGTGCTCGCCTCCCCTCACCTGCACCGAATCAGCCAGCGCCAGCGCCGTGCCAATTGCGTTGGTTCCCTTGCTGGCTTCGGCCCAGCTTACTCCTGGCAGCAGCGCCACTTGCTCGGCCTTTTTCATAAACTGTGGATTGCCGGTGGTATTTAAAATGAGGCCAGCGGCGTCGGTAAGCAGCACCACGCTCTGCGTGCCAAGCACCTGCTCGTATAAGCCATCTAGCTCTGGCAGTGCCACACGCAGTAGATGCTCATTCGCCTGCAAGGCCTGCTGTAAATCAGCGCTTACGAGAGGATCAAAACCATCATCCGCTATGCCCTGCTGACGGCAGCGCAGCCAAGATTCGGCAATCTGCTGCGGCAGGCTGGATGGGCAAACCCCTTCTTCAAAAAACTGACGACGCGCTTGCGTTCTTAGGACGGGCAGAGAAGTAGACATGGATGATCTCCTTGTTGCAGGCTCAAAACCACTGTTGCAAATTGCAACACTTACAAGGTTTATCTGAAACACAATATACGTTAAACCCTTGTAAATACGAAGGTTTAACGCCTTTGCAGATACCGCATTGCAATATATAAACGCCCAACGCTAGCTTTCACAAAGTTTTCACCTGCATTGCAGTGCAATATAGCCATGCACAGGCATGCTTTCTGCTAAATAGCAGTGGACAGGGCAGCAGCCCTAAACCCACCGGAGAAGCAGCATGAGCACATTAATTCCAGGTCAGTATGGTTTTCCTCTGCAATTAAAAGCGCGCTACGCCAACTATATCAATGGCGAATGGCAGGCACCGCTGGCTGGGAAGTATTTTGAAAACGTCAGCCCCATCACTGGTAAAGTCATTTGCGAAATCCCCCGCTCAGACGCCAGTGATATCGAAATGGCGCTGGATGCTGCCCACGCCGCCAAAACAGCATGGGGTAAAACATCGACCACCGAACGCGCTAATATCCTAAATAAAATTGCCGACCGCATCGAAGCCAACTTAGAAATGCTCGCCACCGTGGAAACATGGGATAACGGTAAGCCCATCCGCGAAACCCGCGCTGCAGATTTACCTTTGGCGATTGATCACTTTCGCTATTTTGCTGGGGCGATACGCTCACAAGAAGGCAGCATTGCTCAGATCGATAACGATACCGTGGCTTACCATTTTCATGAGCCGTTAGGCGTGGTTGGGCAGATTATTCCTTGGAACTTCCCGATTTTAATGGCCACCTGGAAGCTGGCTCCTGCGCTGGCGGCAGGCAATTGCGTGGTGCTCAAGCCCGCCGAACAAACACCGCTGAGCATTTTGCTGCTGATGGAAGTCATTGGCGATTTACTGCCTAAGGGCGTGCTCAATATTGTGAACGGCTTTGGCTTAGAGGCCGGTAAACCGCTGGCATCGAATAAGCGCATCGCCAAAATTGCCTTTACCGGTGAAACCACCACCGGCCGGCTGATTATGCAATACGCCTCACAAAATCTGATTCCGGTGACGCTGGAGCTAGGTGGAAAATCGCCCAATATCTTTATGCCCGATGTGATGAAGTACGACGATGCCTTCTTTAATAAAGCCATCGAAGGCTTTGTGATGTTTGCCCTGAACCAAGGTGAAGTCTGCACCTGCCCAAGCCGCGCCTTGATTCATGAGTCGATTTATGATGCCTTTATGGACCGCGCACTCAGCCGTGTTGCCGCGATTAAGCAAGGTAATCCGCTGGATGCCTCCACCATGCTGGGCGCGCAGGCCTCGATGGAGCAGATGGAAAAAATCACGGCTTATCTGGATATCGGCAAGCAAGAAGGCGCAAAAGTATTGGCGGGTGGCGCGCGCGCCCAAATGACTGGGGAGCTGGCGGGTGGCTATTACATTCAGCCTACCGTATTCCAAGGCCACAATAAGATGCGAATTTTCCAAGAAGAGATCTTTGGGCCGGTGGTTTCAGTCACCACTTTTAAGGATGAAAATGAAGCCTTAGCAATCGCCAACGACACGCTATACGGCCTAGGCGCTGGTCTGTGGACGCGCGACAGCCACGCCGCTTACCGCATGGGCCGCGAAATTCAGGCGGGCCGCGTTTGGACCAACTGCTACCACGCCTACCCAGCCCATGCAGCATTCGGCGGCTATAAGCAATCAGGTATCGGGCGTGAGAACCACAAAATGATGCTCGATCATTACCAGCAAACCAAGAATTTGCTGGTGAGCTATAGCCCAGATGCCTTGGGGTTTTTCTAAGCACGGGTCTGTGGCATGCACGCGTGGGCAAGACAAAATGTTTTGCCCTTCCTACAAGTACCCGATGTTGGTATGCAGGGTGGGTAAGGTTCACACTCATAGGTAACACATTCGTCCAAGGACATAGGTAACACTTCTCTGGTTTGTGATACGCACAACTGGAGCACGTTATGCCGTGGAATGAGGTGAAACCGATGGATGAAAAAGTGAAATTTATCGCCG
>NZ_JANXSO010000093.1 GCF_025352645.1 Iodobacter sp.
CGCTATTTGGCAGAAATGCAGTACCGATTTAATCGGCGTTTTGATTTGTGCGCCCTAATTCCACGAATGCTACATGCATTACTCATAGCTAAGCCTTGCCCGCGTGGGAGATTAACTGAGCAAGAGACATAATCAGGAAAACAAATGCTAAGGTTACTATTTCCCAAAATGCTAATATTTTGTATGAAACTATTGTTCCTGCAGGGCCATTTAATATTCAAGAATTAGGGCGTGGGGTGCGTGGCCAATTAGAGGTGAGAGTGCTTGAGCAAGACGGCAGCGTTCAAACGTTTAGTGTAGATACAGCAACAATTCCTTATTTAACGCGCCCAGGAAGTGTACGGTATAAGGCCGCACTGGGTAAATCGTCGACTTCTGGATATAAATCGGATAAGTCTGGGGAAATACTATTTGGCTCTGGTGATTTTTCATGGGGGGTGAGTAATAGTTGGTCTTTGTTCGGCGGATCTATTTTTTCAGAAAAATATAATGCATTTGCATTGGGTCTTGGCCGAGATTTATATCAATTTGGCGCTTTATCATTGCATGTAACGCGTTCTGCAGCCAATCTTGCTAACGAGAACGATCGTCAAGGTTATTCATATCGGTTAAATTATTCAAAACGTTTTGATGAGATTGATGGTGATATTGCCTTTGCAGGTTATCGTTTTTCTCAGCATGAATATATGAGTATGAATGAGTTTATAGAAGCGAACAAAACCCAAGAAAATATTGGAAATAGCAAATCCATGTATACAGTTACGGGTAGCAAAAGTTTTTCTAATTTTAAAACCTCTGTATATGCATCCTATACTCATCAGGATTATTGGAATATTGTGCCTGAAGAGCGCATTCAATTGTCAATTAACAAAATATTTGATTTTGGTTTTATAAAAGGCATGTCTGCAAGTTTGTCTTTTTCTAAAAATGTAAATAAAAATAACAGCGGCAATATGCTATCAATGAACTTGTCCATACCAATGGGGCAAGGCGCTTCAGCGAATTATTCTGCAAGTAGAAATAATGATGTGAATAGCCATGATATTACATATAGCAATTATCAAAATGAAGGAAGTAACTGGCAAATCAGTGCTGGGGTAAGAGATAAAGCAAGTGGTAGTGCCGAATCTGTACGTGGCTATTATGCTCATGAAGGGGCGATGGCGAGTACTACCCTGAGCGTAGGGCATGAAAGTGGCGAGTATTGGTCTGCAGCTGCAACCGTTAGGAGTGCGATAACGATTACCGCAGAAGGCGCAGCTTTGCATCAACAAAGTGTTAATGGTGGTACCAGATTGATGCTTGATACCGCTGGTGTGGGTGGTGTGCCTGTTAATGGTGGGCGCACGCAAAGCAATTACTGGGGAAAGGCCGTTGTTGGTGATGTAAATAGCTATGCTCGAACCAGCGCTGCAGTTGATGTGAATCAACTGGCCGATGACGTTGAAGTATCAAGCCCTGTTGTGGATGCAACATTAACAGAAGGTGCGGTTGGCTATAGAAAGCTCTCTGTACAGCAAGGAATGAAGCTAATGACTACTCTTACATTGCCAGATGGCAAGTACCTACCTTTTGGGGCTCAAATTGTTGATGCTAAGGGGCGTATGGCGGGCTTGGTGAGTGATGCAGGAATGGCGTATTTATCTGGGATAAATTCAGATAGCGAATTTACCGCCACTTGGAGTGATAGTAAATGCCGTATTTATATTGCAGAAAAATATACCCTTCAAAGTCTAGCCACATTAACGTGTGTGCCCTATTAATAAATGAAAATTAAAGGTAATTATAAAATGAAATCATTCGTTTTTATTATATTTGCGGCAGTATTTGGCGCGCAAGCTTCGGTTGTTAATGCGGCCGTTGGTTTGGATAGAACGCGATTAGTTTATAACGAGCAGGATAAGTCAACTAGCCTTAGGATTTTTAATGGGAGCAAGGCATTGCCCTATTTAGCGCAAGCTTGGTTGGAAAATAAAGACTACAAAAAAGAGAATATTCCTTTTGCTGTTTTACCCCCATTGCAGCGCTTAGAGGCTGACTCAGAAAGTTTGGTTCGAATTGAAAAAACGGCTTCCGTTGCTGATTTGCCGCAAGATAGAGAAAGTGTTTTTTATTTTAATTTGCGTGAAATACCGCCTAAAAGCGATAAAGAAAATGTAATGCAAATTGCGATGCAGACACAAATTAAAATGTTTTATCGCCCTAAAAGTATTGGTTTGCTTGGAGAGGGGGAATGGCAAAATAAATTGCTTGTAAATAAAGTAACTACAGGTTTTCAGGTGGTAAATCCAACCCCATATCATATTACGGTAACAAAGTTCGCACTTGCAGAAAAAGAGGAGTCTATTGCAGATTTTTCAGGCTTTATGATAGAGCCAAAATCAAGCTTAGACTTGCCCATGAAAGATAATAAATTGAATCATTTTGTGCTGACGTATGTTAATGATTATGGTGGACATATAGAGCTTTTATTTGCATGTAGTGAAGATCAATGTGCTGTAAAAAAATAAACAATAGAAAGTGGATGCACTTAAAGGCGTATAGCTATGAATAATCTTTTTAGGATTGTTTTTTTATGTATTGCAGTGACATATTCTGCATTTTCTTTTTCTGCTATAAATTGTTACTCGGGGTTGACTGCGGGACCCATTTTACCCAGTGATATTTTTAACAGCAATGCAGTAGGAATCGAGGTTAGACAAGGTTGGGGGCTGTCAGGCCAAAGCCAGACTGTTATTTGTAGTAATACAACAGGACAAGTATCTTATGTTATGCATTTAAAAGCCGATATGGGGACGTTGCCCGTTTCGGCTATTAATACTGGCTATTATAAATTGACTGATGATATTGATGTACGTGCTACATATGGTTTAATTCCCGGATTTTCGCCTGCCGGCAATACTGCTCCTTTTTCGATTATAAAAAGTGATGCAAATAGCCTACCTGCCGAGTCTTATTCAAACAGATCGATGACTTTCCATATGCCAACATATGGCGGCTCTGCTTATTTTAAATTAAGGCGTAAAGTGACGGGAGGCTCCATTCAAATTCCTGCAGGTATTATTGTTTCATCCGTATTTCTTGCTTATGCGGATACAGGTGGGGTTATGTTTGCACCAACGCCTTTATTTTCAATGCGCACTCTGGCCGCCACGTTAACTTTTCCGTCTAAATGCACAATAAATGCGGGGACAGATTTAAATATCGATTTCGGGAATATTAACTCTGATTTGCTTCCTACTTCTGCTAGTGCATCCGATCGTAATTACAAAGCAATTAATCCAAGTTTTGTTTGCACCGGCTCTGTGGTGGATGCAAGGAGTTTAGCGGTGCGTCTTACAGCTACTCCATCTACTTTGTCTAACACGCTTATTGCTTCGACAATAGCAGCAGATTTAGGGATTGCGATGATGGCGGCAGGTAAGGTCGTTAAGCCAGGGGATTCGTTTCAGGTGTCTTCTACGAGCGGTCGTGGGGCAATTTCTGTAGGTTTTGTGCCAGTTAAGCGAAGTGGTAAAAACGTAAGTGGAAATTTTACAGCCACAGCCACATTAGTTATTGTGTTTCCATAAGAATGAAATCCATTCTATATTGTGAATTTTATCCCTTGTTATTTCAGAGTACATAATGAATAAAATTTTTAATTTTTCATTCTTTATATTGTTCAGTTTACTATTGGGATCAGATGCTTTTGCTGCGGGTGATGTAAATCTTGTGGTTAGATTAAAAGGGAGTGTTTTTATTCCTCCTCGCTGTGTTTTTAATATGGATAAAGATTATAGCGTTGATTTGGGGAAGGTGGATATCCAAAAGGTAGATGGCGAACCATCTATTCAGGTAGATATCCCTCAGCAATGTACCCCAGGTTTGGGGGCTGCGGAGTATCTAGTTAGGATTACTGGCACTTTTGTGGGTACTTCTAATGTTTTAACAACTAACCATGCTAATTTGGGTCTAAAATTATTAGTGAACGACCAGGCTGTAAGAAGTGGGAGTAATTTTTTAGTCAACTCTACAAATGATAAATTAAAACTAAGTATTGCTCCCACTAAATTAGATGCAGAAAAATCATTAGCCCCTGGAAGATTTTCCGCAAATATTACGATGATTTCTATCATTAGATAAGGTGTTATATTTTGAAACTGCTAATGTATCAAATTTTCTTGTTGGGTCTGTTCATGTTTACACCAAAGCATGCAATGGCAATTAAGGTTAATATTTCTGGAGAATTGATTGCAAGCCCTTGTGTTTTAGCGATAGAAAATAGTGATCAAACAGTACGGTTTAATGCCATATCAACTAAGGATTTGTATTCTTCTGGCGCAGCTGCTACAAAAGATTTTAGTTTGGTTTTAAAAAATTGTGATCTTAGTATTAGTAAATCAGTTAACATTATTTTTACGGGGAATAAGAGCACTGAGCAGAGTGATCTATTGGCCCTTGATCCTGGGTCTATTGCATCAGGTGTGGCAATAGGATTGAAATATAAAAATATTATTTTGCCTTTAGGCTCGTCAACAGGGATGATTGATTTAACTTCAGGTGAGAATGCTATTCAATTTAGTGCATTTGTTCAGGGAGATCCTAGTACAATTGAGAATAAAAAGATTAAAGCTGGGGGCTTTAGTGCAGTAGCAAATTTCACATTAAATTACCCCTAGTGTGCGATTTTTTATGGCATTTGAATATAAATGTTTGCACCTATAAGTATTGTTAATTTAAGGTAAAAGTTGGTATTGTTACTTGGGATGTGATGGACGCCTCACTAATGGATTTTTTATGGCAAAAGTTTTAATTGTTGATGATCATCCCGTTGTTCGCTTGGCGGTAAAAATGCTGCTTGAACAGAGTGGTTTTGATGTGGTGGGTGAGGCGGATAATGGGGTGGATGCTTGGCAATTAGCCCAGAGCTTAGTGCCAGATGTACTGGTATTGGATCTTGCTATTCCCAATCTAGATGGGTTTGAGGTGATTGCTCGAATTCAAAAATCAAAGCTCCCTATTCGGGTTATGGTTTTTTCATCAGGCGAGGCTGAGCAGATGGTGCAGCGCTGTATGCGGGCGGGGGCCTCTGGCTATTTGGGGAAAGATAAAGAAATCACAGATCTAGTTGATGCAATAAAAATGATTATGAAAGGGGTGAGCTATTTTCCAAATCAGTCATTTTTAGTCCATGCTAGTGACAATGTATTAAAGTCTGAGCATCAAATGCTGAGTAGTTTGTCTAATCGTGAAATGATGATTATGCAGCAGTTGCTTTTGGGGAAAACCAATAAAGAAATGGCCGCTGATATGCTGCTAAGCCCTAAAACGGTAAGTACATATAAGCTTAGAATTTTTACTAAATTGGGGATTGGCAGCCTTACTGATTTAATCAATATGGTGAGTAGGAATACACCCGTATGAGCCATGTAAAGTATCTTATATTTTTGTTACTTTCCTTGCTTATGCACCAGGCCAGCTCGCAGGTCCCTTTTTTGGATAAGCTGGTATTATCTGAGCATGTTTTTTCTACCATGCATGATGTACCGCTTGATGAACAAGATTCACGTTGGTTAAGAGCAAAAAAAATATTAAAACTGGGCGTAGCGTTACCTGATGTGCCCCCTTTTGGTATTACAACTTATGAGCGTGAGTTTTCTGGTGTGACTGCAGACTATATTGGGGTGATTGCAGAGTCGCTAGGGGTTAGGGTTGAGGTCTATCATTATGCTAACCAAGCGCTCTTACTAGATGCTTTGAAAGCGGGTGAAATTGATTTATTGGATGGCTCGGATTTTTTTTACTCCTCCGATGGCGCGTATATTTTTAGTGATCAGTATATTGAGAATAATCTTGTTGTTGTATCTAGGAAAAAAGAAGAAAGCCATTTCCCTGAAAATCTAAGTGGCGTAAGTATTGCTGCAGTGCCTGATTACATCCCTTTTTCTGTGTTAAAAAGTAAATATTCAAACGCTAATTTTAAATCGTTTTCTTCTGTGAGTAATGCACTTGGCGCGGTTGCTTTTGGATCGGCTGATGTGATGATTATTGACTTAATTTCTGCTAATTATTTAATTAATAATGATTTTTATAATTATCTTGAATTGAATAGTTTGAGTGAAATTGATTTGGGTAATTATGGGTGTTGTTATGTGTTTGCAAAAAACAATACTCAATTACAGCGGATTGTTAACGCTGCGTTAAAAGCAATTACAGAAGAAGAAAAAGCAGGGATTGCTCGTCGATGGAATGGTAATGGCATTAATCTTGGTAATAAAAATAAAATCACCTTAACTGAATCAGAGAAAAGATGGATAAATAAAAACCCTGTTGTGACCATTGATGTGGGTGACTATATTGCCCCTATATCCTATTTTGATATAAATGGAGGTTTGCAGGGGGTGCTCGGTGATGTTTTAAATAAAATAAAATTGAATACGGGTTTAACTTTTAAAATATCCCGTAGCTCATCCTTGAGTGATACTTTTTCTAAAGCCGAGGATGGTGATGTTGATGTATTTGCGCCGTTATCCCGCTCAATTTCTTTAAAGAAGAAATTTATGTTTAGTCGGCCAATGTTTTATAGTCAATATGTTTTTGTGGTAAAAAAGGGTGCCGCCAGAATTGACGATCTTTCAAATATGGATGGTTTTGAGCTGGCTGTTGTCGATAATGTAGAATTAATTGAGATATTAAAAAGAAAATACCCGAAAATAAAATTAGTAAATATGGAGAATGCGCTTGAAGCCTTGGGCTTTACCGCGGCAGGAAAAGTAGATGCCACTGTGGTGACGTTGCCACGGGCTGAATACTATATTCATAGCTTATTTGAAAATGAATTGTATATTTCTTCAATGCTAGATTTGGGTGATGAGCAAATCCAATATCAACCCGCATTTGCTGTAAAAAAAGATGCGGTAGAGTTGCTTGCTATTTTAGATAAGGCCTTGGCTGCGATTCCTGTTGAGGAGCGCTCAATGATTCGTAGTCGCTGGCAGGCTCCGCCTATGGTGTCTTCAGGCCGCTGGTTTGATCATAAATCTTTAATTTATAGCATCATCGCTCTTGTTTTTTTTATTATCGTTATTTTTGTAATTTGGAATCTTAGATTAGCAATGATTAGTAAGCAGAGGGCTGCATCCCATCGTGTATTGCTTGATAAATTGAATCTTTTGGCTGGGGCAATGAATGGCGCACCCTTTCCAATTTATATTGTTGGATCCGATGGCGTTTTACAGTTTTGTAATGATTTCTTTCTAAATAAAATTGGTTTGACGCGGGAATTATTAATAGGCAAAGCAGATAATGCTGATGTGCTGATTTCATTGGGTTTAAATGGTGCGGACGGGCTTAGAGCGCTGAACGTAGCGTTTCAGCGGGTGCTTAGTGATGAGGTGGCTGTGGATTGTATCCTGAGCTGGGGAGTAGGGGATTCGATGATGATTTGTCGTCATTGGATGCTTCCTTGCCTTGACTCTAGGGGGGCAATTCAAGGTGTAGCCTGTTGTTATGTGGATGTTACTGATCGGGAGCAATTAATTAGTGGGTTGAAGGATGCAAAAGAGTTGGCTGATTGCGCAAGCAAAGCAAAGACGACTTTTTTAGCGACTATGAGTCATGAAATTCGCACGCCTATGAATGCGATTATTGGGATGTTGGAGCTTGCATTAAAAAAAGCGGACCGGAACGTGCTTGATCGCTCTGCCATTGAGGTGGCTTATGGTTCAGCCCAAAGCTTATTAGAGCTGATTGGCGATATCTTGGATGTGGTTAGAATTGAGTCTGGCAGCCTGAGCTTAGCCCCCACAAGAGGGCATTTGCGTGAGTTAGTTGAATCCGTAGTACGCGTTTTTGATGGTTTGGCTAGGCAAAAGGGATTAAGTTTGGTTGTGGATTTGGACGTGAGTATTAATAGGGATGTATTGCTTGACCCTTTACGGTTTAAACAAATACTTTCTAATTTAATTGGAAATGCCATTAAATTTACTCATAAAGGGCGGATTGATATTCAAGTACTGGGTAAGCCAATTGGTGACGTCTATTTGCAGGTGCAGTTGTTAGTGAAAGATAGTGGCATTGGTATTGCCAAGAAAGATCAGGAGCGATTGTTTCAGCCTTTTATTCAGGCTAACAATAATGGGCAGAGCACTAGGATAGGTGCTGGCTTAGGCCTGATGATTAGTCGTGAGCTTTGTGAATTGATGGGCGGTGGCTTGGAGCTTACTAGCGAGTTGGGGGTGGGAACTCAGGTTCAAGTTAGCCTCACTTTTAATGTGCTAGAACCCGTATTGTCTGCTCAGGGCTGGCTAGATCAAGGGCAGCAGGAGCAAAAGCCCTTGACGGTGTTAGTGGTGGATGATCACGCTGCGAATCGCTTATTGCTGTGTGAACAGCTTATCTATCTGGGGCATGGGGTCCGCTCCGCAGAAGATGGTGCAGAGGGGCTGAGTGTTTGGAAAGCAAATCATTTTGATGTGGTCATTACCGATTGCAATATGCCTGTGATGAGTGGCTATGAGCTAACTCAAGCGATTCGCAAAGCAGAAAAGATAAGCCGGTTACCACCATGCCGTGTACTTGGCTATACCGCTAATGCTCAAGAGGAGGAGCGTGAGCATTGTAAGGCGGTAGGAATGGATGATTGCATGTTTAAGCCTGTGGGGGTCGATGATTTAGCGAAATACTTAACGAGCTCTGTACTTTCTCCAGTGTTATTTTTGGGGGAAGGAAAAAGAGATTACGGTGAGGTTAAAATTGAGCAGCTCATGAAGCTAACGGGTAATAATCCTAAGTTAGTTGCTCGATTTTTGAATGAGCTAATCAATAATAATCGGGATGATTTGGTTACACTTTTAAATCTTTCTGATGTGGCAGATAAAGTAGGCTTGGGTGGTTTGGCGCATAAAATCAAGGGGGCCGCTCAGGTTGTTAATGCGGGTGAGCTTATGCGGAGTTGTGAAGTGCTGGAGACTCTCTGTAAATCTGCCCATCAGCCAGAAGAATTAGCCGCTGCGGTTTTTGCCTTGGAGGAATCCATTTTGGCTTTGGAGTCTTTGCTTTTATCTCATATTAATAATGGGCTAGCAGAGTTTTAAAGCAGGTTTCTTGATGTTTTTTGGCACCTAATAATTTAGGGGCGAGTAACAAGCCCTGCGTACCTAATCGGCATGCTCGTTTTTCTCTGTAAGACGTGGTTTTTTAAGGCAGTTGTACTTTATTAAACAAGGGATTTTCTGCATAAAAAAGCGGCTCCATAAGAGCCGCTTTTTTAATTTCAAGAGTCGATCGTGATACGTTTAATTTAGTACCCTACGGTAAAACGCTGGCGGCTGTGCTGGGCGTTTTCTGCTTCATTTAACATCGCTACCGCGTAGTCTTCTACCGAGATACGGCTTTCACCTTGGGCGTCGAGTAGTAGCTGATCGCCACCTAGGCGGAATACGCCGGTACGGCTGCCTGGCTCTAAATGCGCAGACGGGCTGAGCATGCTCCAATCTAGTGTGCTTTCTTTGCGCAGTAATTCAAGCGCAGTGCGTGCACCCAGTGCAGTGCCTTTCCATTCTGCTGGAAAACTAGGAGTGTCCACAACTTGCACGCCAGGTGCTACTTCTAAGCTGCCCGCACCGCCAACCACTAAAAAGCGCGCTACGCCTGCGGCTTTTACGCTGTTTAAGATGTGGGTAAAGCCATCCACAAAATATTGATAAACATCGCCAGCAGCATGGCCACTGAAGGCGCTGATCACGATGTCGTGGCCAGCAAGTTGAGCGATCAGCGCGGCTTCGTCATTAACATTGGCCTTAACGGCCGTTAAAGTGGCATGGCTAGGCAGCTTGTCGATATTTTGAACGAGTGCGCTCACTTGATGTCCACGATCTAGAGCTTCAGCTAATAGTTTTGAGCCAACGTAACCGGTTGCGCCGATGATTGCAATTTTCATGATGAGTCCTTTGTGGTGCGTTAAGTATGGATTATTGGTGTTTTGCTACAAAATCAATTAAGGCTTGTGGGTCTTGGTAAAGCAAGGAGCTAGGTACAACAGAGAACTGATTATCTTTTTGTAATAACAGTGCCGGCACGCCGCGTAGGCCGTGCTGTTGCATGGTTTTTTTAGCCTTGCTGGTCATCTCGCTTAGCTCTTTTGGCCAACCAGCGGCAAAGTCTTGAGCAAATTGCTGGCCATCTAAACCAAATTCAATTGCTATTTGAATAAATGCGCTGCTCTCTTGTAAGCCACAGTCGTAGCGTAGTTGTTGTACGCGATGCAAGATATGAATGGCTTGCTCGGGTGCCGCTTGGCTAATCAAATAATAGGCCAGAGTGGCGTCACTAGAGTTAAACGGGGTGGATAAATCACCCAGAATATTGTTTTTGTAAGCTTGGCTAAATACTTGACCCGTCATTTGGGCGATGCGTTGATCATTGCTCCAAAAGTACTGAGCCATTTCTGCGTCCATAGCTTGCGGGTGGGCAAATAGGCCGGTTGGATGGAGTTGCCATGCAATATTGCTATTTTGCTTAAGTGCCGCAAGGGCAGGAGCCGCGCCGTAGCACCAGCCGCAAAGTGGATCAAAGAAAAGATGAAGCATTGTGTGTGTCCCAGAGAATATGCTGCTATCTTGCCTGTTAGAATTGATTAGATAAATAAGCCAATTAAGAATTGAATGTTTACAAAAACGGAACAATACCCATGTTGGATTTAAATCGCCTCAGCACCTTTGTAGCCGTAGTGGAAGCGGGCGGCTTTACTGCGGCGGGGGATAGGTTAGGGATGGCCAAGTCTTTAGTGAGCCAGCAAATCAGCAAGCTTGAATCACAGCTTGGCGTGGCGCTGTTTACCCGCAGTACGCGTAAAGTATTACTGACCGAGGTGGGCGAGCAGCTGTATGCAGATATCTCGCCACTCCTGCTAGCGGCGCATGAAGCGCTTGATCGCTTGGGGCAGGTTAAAGCGTCGGGGCTATTAAGAATCACCGCGCCTGTGGATTATGCCGGAGCGGTATTTGCCCCCCTGCTGGCCGAGTTTACCGCCTTGCACCCACAGTTAGAGATCGAGTTGTTGGCAACGGATGAAGTGCTGGATTTATTGACCGAGCGTATCGATATTGCTTTGCGTCTAGGACGCTTGCAAGATTCGGCCTTGCATGCAATTAAGTTGGCGCAATTTGCCGAGTGTGTAGTAGCCGCTCCTGCGTGCTTGGCGCAGTTTGTATCGCCCAAGCATCCGCAAGATTTAGCTCAGCTCCCTTGGGTGACGATGACGCGCCTGCATGCGCCGCTTACGTGGAAATTTAACCAAGCCGGTGAAATATGTACGGTGAGGATGCACTCGGTGATGCGCGCAAGTGCGCCTTCTTCGGTATTGGCCTTGATCAGAAATGGGGCGGGACTATCGGTTTTGCCTGACTTTATGGTAGCGGATGATTTGGCCGCAGGGCGTTTAGTGCATGTGCTGCCCGAGTGGGCGCTATCGGCTGGCGGTATCTATGCCGTTTATCCGAGCGCCCGTTATTTGCCCGCTAAGGTAAGGATCTTGCTCGATTTTATGCGTTCAAGGCCGATGACTTAATTTAGGGCAGGCATTAGTCGCTTGATTTAATCCTCTGGTCTGCTTGCGCTCGTTGTTTGCTGGTATAGGAATAAGCTGTATGCAGTTTGGCTATTGGGGATGATCATGCTATTTAATCTGATTTTTAGCGCGGCGGTGGCGCTGGCTCCTGTCCCTAATATGGGTGAGGCTCCTGTATGGGTTGATAGTCTAGCCGCGGCAGCTAAATTAGAGCCTATAGATGCATGGGAAGCCGCAGCATTATATTGCGCTGCGGCTAGAAATGGCTCTACCGAAGCTCAGTACATGCTGGGGATGCTTTATGCATTTGGCGAAGGGGTGCCAGAAAATAGAAAAATGGCGGCCACGCTGTTTTCTAGTGCGGCTGGGCAGGGGCATGTGCGAGCGCAGATGATGTTAGAAACAATACGCTTAGGCGCTAGCCAATTGCCGCCTTGTATTTTGGCCGATGTAAAACCCGAAAAAATGCCAGAAATAGTTCAGCCAGCCTTGCCCACATTGAGTGCTAATCAGCAAAAAATTGCCCGTATCGTGCGGCAAATTGCCTTGTGGCACGATGTAGATCCAAATTTTGCTTTGAGCATTGCTAGGGTGGAGTCACAGCTTAATCCTCAAGCTTTGTCTTTGAAATCCGCACAGGGTGTGATGCAGCTTATCCCTGAAACCGCCGAGCGCTTTAATGTGCGGGATGCCTTTAATGCCAGTCAAAATATCAAAGGGGGAGTGCGTTATTTGCGCTGGCTATTAGATCGCTATCAGGGCAATGTGAAGTTGGTTGCTGCAAGCTATAACGCGGGAGAGAAAGCCGTCGACCGTTATCACGGCGTGCCGCCTTACCCTGAAACACAGCAATATGTGGCCAAAGTAATACGGCTTTATCCTTATAGCCAGCATAAACAAATCCAGCGGCGTTTTGGGGCCTAATGTTTTGAGGGCTTAGGGATGTTAAGCGGGAAGATCAAACAATGCGCACCTAGCAAATAGACGGCTGATTGCGAGCACGTATGGTTAGATTTATGTGTTAACACGCAAGATCTATCTCTATTGGTTTAAGCTATCTTCTCTGCCCCGATTAAAAACTAGACACAATCATGCAGAGGCCCTTGGTATTGCCTTGTTGTTAGTACGTGGCATTTTTTGTGGGTGTGGCGTATCAAAAATATCCGGGTGCGCCGCGATATTATTAATTAAAAATCATCGTCCTCTGCACCGCCTACCACCTTATAAATAACCGACACCGAAAAACCACGGCTGATTAAAAAGCGCAGTTGTTTGTTTTTCTCTTTGGGGTCTTGCGGTGGGGTACCAAATCTTTTACGCCAAAGCGCGCGGGCTTGCGCTAGCTCATCGTCGCCATGTTCTTCCATTACCGTAGAGATAATGTCATTGGCCACGCCTTTTTGCTGTAATTCCGCACGCAGGCGTTGTGGGCCGTAGCGTGCAGAGCGGTAGAAAACCCATTGCTCTGCAAAGCGGGTGTCAGATAGCCAGCCACGCTCCACAAAATCATCTAAAACAGCATCGACTTCGCTTGGGTCTTCACTAAAGGGTAGTAATTTCAGCCGCAACTCCCCGCGCGCATGATCACGGCGCGCAAGGTGTTGCAAAGCTTTATTGCGTAATACTGAACTCATACTTATTCGTCAGATTCTTCTTTTAAATCATCTAGCAATGCAGCGGGATCAATCGGCAGTAAGCCACCTGCGCCAAGTTTAGCGCGGATTTTTTGCTCGATTTCAGCGGCAATTTCTGGATTGTCTTTCAGGTATTGACGGGAGTTTTCAATCCCTTGGCCAATTTTATTGCCGTTGTAGCTATACCAAGCGCCTGATTTTTCGACGATTTTATGTGTAACGCCGTGCTCGATGATTTCGCCTTCATGGCTAATGCCTTCGCCGTAAAGAATATCAAAGGTCACGATGCGGAAAGGCGGTGCCACTTTGTTTTTGGCGATTTTAACCTTGGTTTGATTGCCAATAATCTCATCACCTTTCTTAACCGCGCCAATACGGCGGATATCAAGGCGTACCGAGGCGTAAAACTTCAGCGCATTACCGCCGGTGGTGGTTTCAGGGCTTTGCCCCGGCATCATATTGCCGATCTTCATACGTAACTGGTTAATAAAGATAACCAGTGTATTGGTGCGTTTGATGTTACCAGTGAGCTTACGCAGGGCTTGGCTCATTAAACGTGCTTGCAGGCCAACGTGCACATCACCCATTTCGCCTTCAATTTCTGCCTTAGGGGTGAGGGCGGCTACGGAGTCAACCACAATAATATCTACGCCGCCAGAGCGAACCAGCATATCTGCGATTTCAAGGCCTTGCTCGCCGGTATCTGGTTGGGAGATCAGCATTTCAGATACATTCACGCCCAGCTTGCTGGCGTAAACAGGATCAAGTGCGTTTTCAGCATCGATGTAAGCTGCAACGCCGCCAAGCTTTTGCACTTCAGCTACAACGTGTAAGCAAAGTGTGGTTTTGCCCGATGATTCTGGTCCAAAAATTTCTACAACACGCCCGCGAGGTAAGCCGCCAACGCCAAGGCCTAGATCCAAGCCTAATGATCCGGTGGATACCACTTGTAGATCATTTTGGATTTGGTTCTCGCCCATTTTCATGATGGCGCCTTTGCCGAACTGACGTTCGATTTGCGCGAGTGCCGCGGCGAGTGCCTTGCTCTTGTTGTCGTCCATGTGTGTGTCCCGAGCGCTATGTGAAAGTGGAGTGATTATAGAACAATCGTTCTGTAAATGAAAAGGGGTTTACTCACAATTAGTTGAGTAGGTGATTATTGAGTTGCGATTTATTAGGTAGGGTGAAGTAAAAGAAGGTGCTACTGCCTGCCTGTGATTTTGCCCAAATACGGCCATCATGGCGATGAATAATACGTTGTACGATGGCAAGGCCAATGCCATTGCCGGTGAGCTCGCTTTGCGAGTGTAGGCGTTGAAATGGCGAAAATATTTTATTGGCATGGGCCATGTCAAAGCCACAGCCATTGTCTTGAACGTGGAAAACGGTTTGTCCGTTAACTTGGGTGGCGCCGATGCTGATTTTGGCGTGTTCTGTTTGCTCGGTGAATTTCCATGCATTGTCGAGCAGGTGCCGCAAGGCGATCAAGATTAGTTTAGGATCGGCATGGGCTTGCAGCTGTTCTTCAATGAGCACTTCAACGTGACGCTGCGGCTGCAGGCTACGGAATTCATCGATGATTTCTGCGCTTAAGGCGCTGATATTAATGGGCTGGCTACGGACTTCAATGCGGGTGAGTTTGGATAGGTTGAGTAGGTCATCGATCAAGCTGGCCATATTGTGCGTTGTGCTGCGGATGCGCGCTAAGTAATTACGCGCATTAACGTCAAGCGAGCCAATATAGTCTTCAAGCAATACTTGGCTAAAGCCTTCTATGGTGCGAAGTGGAATCCGTAAATCGTGCGATACCGAGTAAGAGAACGCTTCTAGCTCGTGATTGGCCGAGGCAAGTGCACGGGTACGGGCTTCGACTACTTCTTCTAGATGGTTGCGGTAGTGCTCCATATCCAGCTCGGCTTGTTTGCGTACGCTGATATCAATAATAAAGCCTTGTAAGGTGCGCTTATTATTGGCATCGCATTGGTTGGAAGCGGTCAGTAGCACCCAAATTTCTTTGCCTTCGCTGCTTTGAAAGCGGCATTCAAACTCAGAAATGCCTTCCTTGCTGGTTTCGCTAAACAGGCGATACGCATGGTGCCTGTCATCAGGGTGCAAATAGCTAGAAAGAAACCCCTCGTGATACCACTGCGCAAGTGGATAGCCAAGTAGCTCTTCTGCCTGCGGGCCAACATAAGTAAAGCGCCATTCGTCTGGGTTGGCATCCCAAGGAATGATGCGGGTGGATTCTACTAAACGTCGGTAGCGATCTTGGCTGGTACGCAGGGCTAATTCAATTTGTCTGCGGCCAAGTAAATCAGTTTCAAGTTGCAGGTTTTTTTGCTCAAGCGTCAAAATGAGTTCAGATAAAGACCGACGTGTTGTGTCTAAGTTTTGCCCAAGCGTGCCAATTTCATCGCTGCGGTGCCAGGTAAAGGCTTCATCTAGCTCACGGCGAGCGAGTTTAATGGCCTGCCTAGATAGCTCGGCCAAAGGGCGAATAATGCGCGATTCAAGTAGTAAAAGAATTAGCCCTAAACTGAGGACAATTTGTAAAAGCACGGCAGCAAGGTAGAGTCGTTGCTCACTTCGTATGCGTGTTGTGGCATTGCCATCGTCTAATTCAATGGTGATGGTGCCGATATTGCTGCCTTGCTTGCTTACTACACGGGTGAGTGAGTGCAAATGGCCTCGGCGGCGCTCTGGTTTATTTGCTTCTAAAAACAAACCAAGCGTTGAATCATTGACCGTAATACGCACAATGCGCTCGTCGCTCACAACCGAGTCTAGTAGTGGCTTGCCTGCGTCTGGCGATAGGTTCCATAACGGCTCTTGCATACCTAGTACTAGGATATCGGCAATCCGCTGGTGATCATTATTGATTTGTCGCTGGGCATTATCTAGCTGACGGGTCAGGCTGATATAGCCATTTACGCCTGAGGGAAGGAGTAAACCTAAAAGCGTGGCAAAAATAATAGAAGTTCTAAGCGACAGATTCATAGCGTGGTGGGGCTTGGCTTTAAAGAGTGGGGGAGTTTGAGATGTTAGTTTAGATCAAGTCTTGTCTTTCTAGTTAAACCGATGTGCTTTTCATGATTCTGAATGCCGTATTATGAATCGCCTTGCGGGCGGCATAAAGAAAAAACAATGGATTGATCGCAGGATAAGCGCGCTGATTGATTGAGTTGCTATTGATATCTAAAGCTGGATTTGGGAATCCACGCCGCAAAAAAATATCAATAGTCATTCGATGAGGGAGATAAAAATGAAAGTCATTGTATTAGGCGCTGGCGTGATTGGGATAACCTCCGCGTGGTTCTTAACTCAGGCAGGGCATGAGGTCACGGTGATTGAGCGGGCTCCCGAGGCCGCAAGGGAAACCAGTTACGCCAATGGTGGGCAAATTTCAGTTTGCCACGCTGAGCCTTGGGCGAATCCCAAGGCGCCTTGGAAGGCATTGCAATGGCTAGGGGAAGAGGATGCACCACTCTTGTTTCGTTTTAAATTGGATTGGCATCAATGGCGCTGGGGTTTGCGCTTTTTACAACAGTGCACCAAGGAGCGCGCACGCTACAACCTACAAAACCTAGTGCGATTAGGTTTGTATAGCCGCGATACCTTGCAAACTTTGCGCGCGGCAACGGGGATTGAATACCATCAGCGCACGGAAGGCATTTTGCATTACTACACCGAGTTGTCAGAGTTTGAAGCGGCTATTCCGGCGGCAAAATTAATGGGGGAGTTAGGTTTAGATCGGCAAGTTAAGTCAGCGGCGGAATGTTTATTGATTGAGCCTGCTTTGCGTGATTCTATGCGGCCTATCATTGGCGGCACATATACGGCTAGCGATGAATCAGGAGATGCGCGCGTATTCACCAATGAATTGGCGCTGCGTTGTGAGCGGGCGGGAGTGAAGTTTCGTTACGATTGCGAGATCGCGGGCTTTGAGTGCGCAGCAGGTGATGTGCAAGCGGTGCGGGTGCTGGGTGATCGGGGGCTGGAATCCCTCGCTGCCGATGCTTTTGTGGTGAGCTTGGGGAGCTATAGCCCGCTGCATCTGCGCCCCTTGGGTATTCATTTAGATATCTATCCTGCGAAGGGATATTCCGCCACGATTCCTGTGCGGGCTGAGCATTGCGCACCTACAGTAAGCCTGACCGATGATGGCCATAAATTGGTGTTCTCGCGGCTTGGCGATTATTTGCGCGTGGCGGGTACGGCAGAGTTTGATGGCTATAACTTGGATTTAAATGCAGTACGTTGTAAGGCGATTGTTGATCGTGTGAAAGATATTTTCCCCAACGGTGCAGACTATGCTGCGGCTGAATTTTGGACAGGGCTGCGGCCAGCAACGCCAGGTAATCTTCCGTATATCGGCCGTACCCAGTATCCAAGTCTTTGGTTAAACACGGGGCATGGCACTTTAGGTTGGACAGAGTGCTGTGGCTCCGCATTGGCCATTGCTGAGCTTATTTCAGGCAAGAAGCCTGAGGTGGATTTTTGTTTTCAGTAAGGGCTTGAGAAGGTAGCCATGGTTATTTGGTGGCTTTTTGATATCTATTTGACCAGTGAATAGGATAGATGTTTGGCTTGCATTGGTTTTATTTTTTTGGTTTATTTTTTTGATTTAACGCGTGCCTACTAAGCAAAAATACTTAGTGATTTTTACGGTGATTTATTTAAAAATTGAAGCAATGTTCACAAATAAAATTGACTTTATGTTTTTGCTAAATAGGAGGAAAACCCTAAATTAAAACCCACCCCTTTCAATTTGCGCATGTCATTTTATAAAGGGTAAAAGTGGAATGGTTTTATCGGTGGTTTGATAACAAGGTAGCCGCTGATTTGCTCAGAACAGGGGGCGATGTGTTCTATAATTCATCTGGTTTGTCTGAAAACTATTGTTAGGTATGGGTAAAAATCTTGTTTTTCGTTGCATTTTTTGCGATTATATTTTGCATTGATTTGTTGAGTTAATTGGGCGGTTAGGATGTAAGCCTTGAGCCGTATTTGCGCGTTAAATATGTTGTATGTGTTTGTTGGGATTGGATTTATTCTATGTATCCTGAATCGATTTTCGCATCTTGCTCTGGGTTTTTGCGGGGGGCGGTGCCCTGCTTGGCTAGCATTGTCTGTTTGATTTTTGTAGATATAGATTGGATTAATGCTTAATATTTGCTATATGGTTTGAGTGTCTTGCATATATAAGGAAAGGGAGTGGCTTCGTTTTGTGCTTCTGTTTTTTTAGATTGTTAGGGCTGTGTTTCGTTATTTAAGTTGTAGGAATGAGCGCTTTACGTATTATTTTGTCTTATTCTAAAATCAAGTTTTAACATGTATGCGGTATACAAATTAGGTGTGCGGCTTGCGCCACGCTTGGCGCAAATGTTATGTTTATCAAGAAAGCAATAAGCGCTGAGGTTTAATCCTTGGTTAAAAAACAAAGTGAAGTGTTGGGGGAATTGTGCCGATCAAACCGAAACTCAAGGCTTGTGTCCTTGCTATTATGCTGGCTGTACCCTTGTCTGCGGGTGCAGTTGGATTAGGTAGGCTAAATGTATTGTCTGGGCTTGGTCAGCCTTTTCGTGCTGAAATTGATTTAGTTTCCGTGCAGCCGGGTGAGGCAGAGGGCTTAGTTGCTCGTCTGGCCGCTCCGGAGGCTTTTGCGCAAGCGCAAGTCCCTTACCCTTCGGCTTCGATGGGTTTGCGGTTTGCGGTTGATAAGCGCGCTAATGGCCAGCACTATGTCTTGGTGTCCTCTACGCAGTCTATTTCAGAGCCATTTTTGGACTTAGTGATTGATCTGAAATGGGCAGACGGAAAAATCCAGCGTGAATACACCGCTTTGATTGATCCACTGGGCTATACGCCATCTGCTACGGCGGGAAACTCGTCAAGAGAGTCGTTTTCGCCATCCGTGTTGCCTGGTACACGCCGTACAGGTGCTATTAAATCGGCAGCTAGAAAATCAGAAGCCAAGTCTGCAGACGTTCCGGCGGCTGCAGATAAATCAACCGATCAACAATATAAGGTGAAGGCAGGGGATACCCTGTCTGCCGTTGCTCGCCAAACGCAAGCAGAAGGTATTTCGTTAGAGCAAATGCTGGTGGGGCTTTATCGCCAAAATCCAGATGCTTTTGATGGCAATATGAACCGCTTACGCCGTGGCCGCATTTTAAATGTGCCGGGTAAAGAAGCTTTACAGGTGACGCCGGCTAAAGAGGCGGCTCAAGAAGTACGCTTACAATCGAAAGATTGGCAGGCATATCGTAATAAAGTTGCTGAAGCGGTGCAAAAGCGCCAAGCAGTGGCGGGTAATGAGCCGGTTAATGCTGGGAAAATCACCCCGAAGGTTGAAGAAAAAGCCTTGCCGGGTAGCGCTAGTCAAGATGTTTTGAAGCTGTCTAAGGGTGAGTCTCCAGGTAAGGCGAAGGGTGATGCCACTGCACAAGGCCGTATTCGTGCCTTGGAAGAAGAAGTAACGGCAAGGCAAAAAGGTTTGGATGAGTCAAACCAACGTGTGTCTGAGTTGCAAAAAAACATCCATGACATGGAAAAACTACTGGCGCTGAAAAGCCGAACAGGGGCTGAGTTGCAAGGCGTTAACAAGCAAAACCCTGTCGTCGCTTCTGAGGCCAGCCCTCAGCCCGTTGCAACGCCGCTGCCGACGCCAGTAGCGACAACGGTGCCGTTGGTGGCCAGCGATGTCCCTGCAATTGTGCCAGATACGGCCAGTGCCGCATCGAGCGTTAGCCCGCCAAAGAAAATACGTCGTCCTGTGCCCGCTCCAGAGCCTATTGCTGAGCCTGGCATTGTAGATGCTGTGATGGATAATTTATTACCACTAGGTGGCGGCTTGGCCGCAATTCTATTGGGTGGTGCTGGCTTTGCGTGGACGCGGCGACGCAAGCAAGGTAGCGCATTTGCGGATAGCGTGTTGACGGGGGGAGATTTAAAATCTAATACGCTGCTTGGCAATACCGGTGGTGCAGTCATTAGTACCCAGCCAACAGAAAACTCCTTTCTTACCGATTTTAGCCGTCAAGGCTTAGGTACGATTGATACGGATGAAGTCGATCCAATTGCTGAAGCCGAAGTGTATATGGCTTACGATCGGAACGAACAGGCCGAGGAGATTTTGCGTGATGCCCTGGTAAAAGATCCAAATCGTCACGAAATTCGCCTGAAGCTGCTGGAAATATTGGCGGCAAAAAAAGACAAAACGTCCTTTGAAGAGTTGGCAGCAGACCTCTTTACTATGACTTCCGGTAAGGGTGCGCATTGGGAACAGGCGGCGTATCAAGGCCGTGAAATTGATCCAGAAAACCCGCTGTATACCCAAGCTCCAGTGAACACGGCCTTTGCATCGACCACGGCCGCTAGCGTGTTTGACAATATGTCCATGCCAGCTGATGAGTTTGACTTGCCGCTTGATGAGCATCCAGAGCCGCCACCTGCGAGTAGCGTCAGTGATTTTGATGCAATGATGGGCGTGGAAGCTGCCGCTGCACCAAGTGTGGATCATCAAGCTAGTTTAAATGATCTAGATCTATCGCTTGATTTTGATCCTAGTGAGCTGGATGTTGTACCGCCAGCGGCTGAACATGTCGTTAGCCCTAAGTCTAATGCGATCGCTGAGTTTGATTTGTCTTTGCCTGAGTTGCAGCCAAATGTAGCAGCTGCTGCGCCCGTAAATCCTGTTTTGGATGATTTGGCCAGCCTTGATTTTGGTTTGGACGACTTCTTGGCGCCAGAAAAGGCCGCAAAGCCAGTAGATGCCCCTAGCGACAATGTAATGCTGGATCTGGATTTGCCCGTTGATTTTGCTGCAATGACCGCTAAAGCACCGGCCCAAGTTTTGGCTCCGGCGGAGCCAATGGCTGATGATCCCTTCGATTTAAATTTTGATCTTGATACCATGCCAGAAGCGGCCGTAGATATCACAGCATCTTTGCCTGATTTGGATTTGGATGAGTCGCCAGCCATGGGTGAGTTACCTGCTTTTGATGGCTTGCTTGATACTGCGCCAACACCGTCTAATGATGGGGCCGAAGAGGTCTTGGAGGCGGTCAGCGCTGATGATGGTTTAGGTTTGGATTTTGATTTTTCTCTTGATACACCACTCGAAATCACCGCGCCTAATTTGCCTGCTGAGGAGTCCATTGATTTGGGCGACTTAGGTTTGGACTTTGACTCGGCTTCCGCTTTCTCGCCTGCGGAATCAAATTTAGAATTTGCTGGGGATGATCCCGTGCAAACTAAAATAGATTTGGCAAAAGCATATGTGGATATGGGCGATGTCGAAGGAGCAAGAGAAATCTTGCAAGAGGCCATTGGTGAAGGTAACCCCGATCAGCAGAAACAGGCGCAAGCTTTATTAGGTAATCTTTGATTAGAGTACATTCTGCAAATCAAATTGTAGTTTGGCTTTGGGTGGCGTGTATCTTGCAAATTTTGCAGGGTACCCCACTCATTGTCTTTTCTGCGTTATGTGTTTTGCTTGCTCTAAGCTGCTGCGCTAATCGCTGCCGCTTAACTTTGAGGCGCTGCCGCTATTTATTATTAGCCATTGCACTGGTATATGGCTGGGCTACGCCGGGGCAGTATCTTTGGCCAAGCCCTTGGTCTCCCACGATAGAAGGCTTGGCTTTTGGTGCTCTGCAAGCGGTGCGCTTAATGGGGGTGCTAGCGGCTTTGCAGCTATTGCTGTGGCGATTAAGCTCGGCGCAGATTTTTTCTGGGTTGTATGCTTTATTGCGCCCATTTGCCTATGTGGGGCTAAATCGGCAACGCTGGGCTTTGCGCCTTAGCTTAACCATGCGTTTCTCTGCCGAATTTTTATCACAGCCAGAGCCGCTAGCGTGGCGCACATTTGCGCAGCGATTGGCGCTTGCAGAGCAGCCTTGCGAGTTGCAGGAAGTCTCTATTCTGGTAGAGTCGCTGTCTTTTTTTGATTTGCTGCTGCTTATTGTCTTGTGCATGGCGGCGCTGAGCACCTTGTTGATGCTGCGCTAGGTGCTTTTTTATAGATGACTTCTTTTTAGATGACGATGTTAATGAAATACGCACTCGCAGTGGAATACGATGGCCGTGCCTTTTATGGCTGGCAAGTCCAAAAAGATCTGCCGACTGTGCAAGCGGCTTTAGAGCTGGCGCTGAGTCAAATGGCGGGTGAAACCATTCGCGTACACGCTGCTGGCCGTACGGATGCGGGTGTGCATGGCGCAAGGCAAATTGTTCACTTTGAAACACAGGTCAATCGGCCGCTTACCGCATGGGTGAGGGGGGTGAATAGTTTTTTGCCTGATTCGGTGGCTGTATTGTGGGCCAAGCCCGTCTCGGATGACTTTCATGCGCGGTTCTCGGCGTTTGCTCGACATTATCGCTATTTATTACTTAATCATCCGGTGCGCCCAGCACTCTGGTCAGGGCGAATGGGGTGGGCGTTTTATGATTTAGATTTTGAGGCGATGCAGGCAGGGGTGGCGTATTTGCTTGGGCAACATGATTTTACAAGTTTTAGGGCGGCGGAATGCCAAGCTAAGTCTCCGGTCAAAACCATGACGCGAGCGAGTATCCAAAAAGAAGGTAATCTCATTATTTGTGATTTCTCTGCCGATGCTTTCTTGCATCATATGGTAAGAAATATTATTGGAGCCTTACTACATATTGGGAAAGGCAACGATAAACCCGAGTGGATGGCCGAATTAATCCTAGCCAAAGACAGAACGTCCGCGCCCCCCACCTTTATGCCAGACGGGCTCTACCTAGCTGGTGTAAGCTATCCCCCTGAATATGCGCTGGCGAGTGAGCCAGAATCACGGCATGGTTTGATTTAAGGTGTTGCCAATGAAAACACGTATCAAAGTTTGCGGTTTGCGGGATGCAGATATGGCGCTGCGTACGGCGGAGCTAGGGGCCGATGCTATTGGTCTCGTGTTTTACCCACCTAGCCCTCGGCATGTGGAAATCGACGCCGCAATGCAGATTGTGGCCGTCTTGCCTGCCTTTGTAAGTAGCGTAGGGCTGTTTGTTGATGCCGATGTGAGCTTTGTGCGTGGCGTACTGAATAAGGTGCCTTTAGACCTACTGCAATTTCACGGCGATGAGACGCCTGAGTACTGTTGGCAGTTTGGTCGACCTTATTTAAAGGCGCTTAGGGTAAGACCTGATATAAATTTGGTAGAATACGCACAGCGCTACGTGGATGGGCTTTGTAAGGGTATTTTAGTCGATGCTTTTGTTGAAGGCGTGCCAGGTGGAACTGGCGAGGCGTTTGATTGGGATCTGCTCCCTAAGTCGTTGCCGCTGCCCTTGATTTTATCGGGGGGCTTGCATTCAGATAATGTTTATGCAGCAATTTGTAAGGTTAAACCTTGGGCCGTTGATGTATCCAGCGGCGTAGAAAGCAGTAAGGGAATCAAAGATGCAGCAAAAATTGCTGCGTTTATTAATCAAGCGGAGAGAAATGCGCATGACTGAGACAGCTCACGGACAGAAAGCCCAGCAGGAAACCTATCAGCAGCCTGACTCCCAAGGCCATTTTGGCCAGTTTGGTGGTATTTTTGTAGCCGAAACTTTGATCCCTGCGTTGGATGAGCTTCGTATTGAGTACGAAAAAGCCCTGCAAGATCCAGATTTCGTGGCTGAGTATCACAGCGAGCTAAAGCATTACGTTGGCCGCCCCAGCCCGATCTACCATGCTAAACGCTGGTCAGAGCTACTTGGCGGCGCACAAATTTATTTAAAGCGCGAAGATTTAAACCATACCGGCGCACATAAGGTAAACAACACCATAGGCCAAGCGCTGTTAGCGCGTCGCATGGGTAAAAAACGCGTTATTGCTGAAACCGGCGCGGGCCAGCACGGCGTGGCCTCGGCCACTGTGGCTGCGCGTTATGGCTTGGAATGTATCGTGTATATGGGCGCTGAAGACGTAAAACGTCAAGCGCCTAATGTCTACCGCATGAAGTTACTAGGTGCAACCGTGGTGCCGGTGGAATCAGGCACTAAAACGCTGAAAGACGCGATGAATGAAGCGATGCGTGATTGGGTGACCAATGTAGATTCTACCTATTACATCATCGGTACGTGTGCAGGGCCACATCCGTATCCACAGCTAGTGCGTGATTTTCAGCGGGTGATTGGTGATGAATGCAAGGTGCAAATGCCAGAAATGATAGGTCGTCAGCCCGATGCCGTGGTGGCCTGTGTGGGTGGTGGATCGAATGCAATCGGCATTTTCTACCCTTATGTAGATGATCTATCGGTGCGCTTGATTGGGGTTGAGGCGGGCGGGGATGGTATTGATACCGGCCGTCACGCGGCACCGCTCACTACCAATGCCAAAGTAGGCGTATTGCATGGCAATCGCACCTTCTTAATGCAAGATGAAAACGGCCAGATCAGCGATACCCATTCGGTGTCTGCGGGCCTTGATTATCCTGGGGTTGGGCCAGAGCATAGTTACCTAAAAGATATTGGCCGTGCAGAGTATGTGGCGATCAATGATGATGAAGCGATTGCAGCTTTTCACGATCTTTGTCATTTTGAGGGTATCATTCCGGCCCTTGAGTCCAGTCATGCATTGGCACACGCGGCAAAAATGGCAAAAACAATGTCTAAAGATCAGGTGATTCTGGTGAACTTGTCGGGCCGAGGGGATAAAGATATTCCTACTTTGGCGCGCTTAACGGGGATTGAGCTCTAATCGCGCATTGAAAAAATACAAAAATCTGTAGCCACAAAAGGGGGCCGAGAACACATAAAGAGAAACATACTGATTGTTAGTTTCAAGCTAAGTTTTGGGGTTTCTTGCGTTAATTTATGTGCCCGTTGTTTTCTGTAGCTACAGATGTTTTAGATTTTAATAATTCTTTGTGGAATGCTGATATATGTCCCGAATTCAAGCTACATTCGCGCGTTTGCAAGGCCAGAATCGTCAAGCCTTGATCCCTTTTGTGACTGCGGGTGATCCGCATCCCCGTATCACGGTGGATGTGATGCATGCCTTAGTGGCTGGTGGTGCTGATATTCTTGAGCTGGGCGTGCCGTTTTCTGATCCTATGGCCGATGGCCCTGTGATTCAGCGTGCTTCAGAGCGTGCGCTATTGCATGGTGTATCTTTACGCCAAGTATTAGGTATGGTGGCCGAGTTTCGCCAAAGCAATACTGAAACACCGGTTGTGCTTATGGGCTACGCCAATCCAATGGAAGCGATGGGTTATGAGGCGTTTTCTAAGGCTGCGGTATTGGCAGGGGTGGACGGGGTATTAACCGTTGATTTACCGCCTGAAGAAGCCAAAGAGCGTGTGGATATCCTCAAGCAACACGGGATTGATCCCATTTTCTTACTTGCGCCAACTACAAAAGTTGCGCGGATCAAAGTCGTTGCCGAGATGGCCGCAGGCTATGTGTACTATGTTTCGCTGAAGGGCGTGACCGGTTCAGCTAACTTAGATATTAGCGACGTTACAGAAAAACTGAATGTATTAAAACAGTATCTCACCATTCCTATTGGGGTTGGTTTTGGGATTAGTGATGCAGCTACCGCAAAAGCGGTGGCTCGCGTGGCCGATGCGGTGGTGATTGGCTCACGTTTAGTAAAAGAAGCTGAAGCTGGAGAAGACGGCTTGGCAGATCGATTAACTGATTTTCTAACCGGCATTCGTGCCGCGATGGATACTGCACGCTAAGTAGGGGCACGGTATGCCGTGCCATCTTTAGTTGCAAGGATGGAGAAATAACAATGAGCTGGCTGCAAAAACTGCTTCCGCCGAAGATTAAGATTCGCACTACGGTGTCCAAGTCAGGTGTGCCTGAGGGTTTATGGCATAAATGCCCTGCTTGCAGCGCGGTTTTATACCGCACTGATTTAGAAAATAATTTAGAAGTATGTCCAAAGTGTGATTATCACAACGCGGTATTTGCGCGTCGCCGCTTGGATTTATTGCTCGATCAAGAGGGGCGTTTTGAGATTGGCGCTGAAGTTAAGCCAGTCGATGTTCTTAAATTTAAAGACAGTAAAAAATACATCGATCGTCTCCACGCCGCACAAGCCGATACGGGCGAAGACGATGCAATGGTTGTCATGCAGGGCGCCATTTTGACTGTGCCAGTGGTGATTGCTGCGTTTGAGTTTAAGTTTATTGGTGGGTCAATGGGCTCGGTAGTGGGGGAGCGCTTTGTGCGCGGTGTCCGCGCGGCCATTGAAAATAACGTGCCGTTTATTTGCGTATCCGCTTCTGGTGGTGCGCGTATGCAGGAAGGCTTGAATTCCTTAATGCAAATGACTAAAACTTGTGCGATTTTAACCAAGTTGGCGGATAAAAAATTACCCTTTATTTCTATCTTGACTGATCCAACTATGGGTGGGGTTTCGGCTTCTTTCGCCTTTTTGGGTGATGTGGTCATGGCCGAGCCTGGTGCCTTAATTGGTTTTGCGGGCCCACGAGTGATCGAGCAAACCGTGCGTGAAACATTGCCTGAGGGTTTTCAGCGCTCAGAATTCCTTTTGCAAAAAGGTGCGATTGATATGATTGTTGATCGCCGTGAAATGCGTCAGAAATTAGCGCTATTAATGACGCTTCTTTCCAAACAGCCTGCCCTGAACTGATGCCTACACCGTTTGATTCCTCCTCCCTTGATGCGTGGCTTTCCTATTTAGAGCAGCTTCACCCCAGCGCCATTGATATGGGGCTAACACGTGTTGCCAGCGTGCGTGATGCGATGGGCTTAAAGCCTGATTTTCCCGTGTTATTAGTAGGGGGGACCAATGGTAAAGGCTCGGTTTGCACGATGTTATCGAGTGTTTTACATGCTGCTGGATACAAAGTAGGTACTTATACCTCGCCGCATTTATTGCATTATCACGAGCGCGTTGCCATTAATCTGCAGCCAGCAAGCGACACCGATATCGTGGCCAGCTTTCAAGCGATTGAAGCGGCACGTGGTGAAATATCGCTGACCTATTTTGAGTTTGGCACCCTTGCCGCAATGCAGCAGTTTATGGCTGCAGGCGTGGACGTGGCGGTGTTAGAAGTAGGCTTGGGTGGGCGCTTAGATGCGGTCAATGTTTTTGAGCCAACGGCTTCGGCAGTCGTAAATGTCGGTCTAGATCATCAGTCCTATTTGGGTGACACGCGCGAGGCTATTGGCTTTGAAAAAGCGGGTATTTATCGAGCCAATAAAATTGCAATTTGTGCTGATCCTGAGCCGCCTCTGAGCTTGATTAATGAGGCAAAACGTATTGGTGCAGACTTGCAGCTTATTGGGCAAGATTTTGGTTTTGATAAACAAGCAGAAGGGCAGCAATGGACGTGGTGGAATAAAAACGGTGTGCGCCGCCATGCGCTACCATTCCCTGCGCTGCGTGGGCAATATCAATTAGGTAATGCTGCGGTTGTGCTGGCTCTGCTTGATGCGGTAAAAGATGTACTGCCTATTGGAATTGGTGATATAAAGCGCGGCTTGCTTGAAGTTGAGTTGGCTGCTCGTTTTCAGGTATTACCTGGGCGGCCTGCGGTGGTGCTCGATGTAGGGCATAATCCGCACGCGGCTAAAGTCTTACGGGCTAATTTAGATAGTATGGGTTTTTATCCAGTCACGCATGCCGTGATGGGGATGATGGCCGATAAGGATATTGCAGGTGTAGTGGCCTTGTTGGCAGATCGTATCGATGTATGGCACTTAGCTGCACCACAATTGCCGCGAGCAGCGAGCCCTGAGCAATTAGCCAATATTGTCAGTAGCCTTACTCCTCGTGCGCAGATAAATATTTATGAGAATGTTGAACTTGCTTTCACGGTAGCCTGTAAGCTTGCCACAGAAAGTGATAGAATTCTCGCCTTTGGATCCTTTTACACAGTTGCTGAAGTTATGGCGACGCGTGAGCGCTGAATATGCTTAACCGAAACACCAGCGAAGATTTGCTACAGCTTAAAAAACGTGCCCGTCGCCGCTTAGTGGGGGCGATTACCTTAGTGGTTTTTGCTCTGATTGTGCTGTGGACTGCACTTGATAGCACCCCACCAAGCAATATCGCTGGTAGTAATAGCATAGAAATCATCTCTAGCTCACCCGCTTTGCTGCAGCCAGTAGTAACGGCCGCGCCTGAAGTGGCCTCTATGGCCGCAACGCAAGCACCCGTTGTTCTCACTCCGCAGCCAGATCTTGCTCCTCCTCCTCAAGAATTAACGCCTGCACCGGTTCCGCAGTATCGAGTAGCCAGTAGCACGCAGTCTGTTTTGCCAGGTAAATTGGTTAATCATCAGAAAAAAATAGTGATTACACCTCCTCCTACGCCTAAACCAACACCTATTGCCTTGCCTGATCCTCAAAAAATATTAGAAGGGTTGGATACAACACCAAGTAAGCAAGTTGCCCTTGCTGAAAAAAATCTAAGCGATAAGCGCTACTACATTCAAATTGGCGCTTATGCAGATGGCGATAAAGCCGCGCAAGTCGTCAGCAAGCTAAAAGCTGAAGGTGTGCCTGCCTATTCTGAAAAAGTAACCACAGAAAAGGGCGCATTAACACGGGTTAGAGTTGGCCCAGTGAAAGATGAAGCGAAAGCCCAAAGCTACCTTAAAAAAATGGGAGTGCTTGGTTTAAGCGGGCACCTATCTAGCAAATAGGTTGAACCATGACAGGCTTTGATTACACAGTATTAGGCATTCTGGGCTTATCCATGTTGCTGTCCGTGATGCGGGGCTTAGTGCAAGAAGTGCTAGCGCTGGCGGCGTGGGTGCTGGCATTTTGGTTGGCTAGTCATTACGCCAGCGTTGCTGCTATGTGGATGCCGCAAAGTTTACCCAATGATGAATTGCGTTACTTGGCTGGATTTGTTTCGATATTTTTTGTGACTTGGGTGGCTTCCGCCATGTTACGAGTGACGTTCAATCAATTTTTACAGGCTACAGGTTTAAAACCGATGGATCGCTTGTTTGGTGCAGGTTTTGGTCTATTACGTGGCTTTTTATTATGCTTAACCTTGGTGCTGGCCGCTGGTTTCACCAGTTTGCCTAAGCAAATGATTTGGCGAAATGCCATGTTTAGCCCCTTATTTGAAGAAGCCGCCGTGATGGCCAAGGCTTGGCTGCCAGAAGCGCTGGCCGCCCGCATTCATTACGATTGATTTTGGGCAGGCATTCACCGCCGCCCTTGTTAAAAGATACTGCCGTGATGGCCATTTTGGCTGCTACGCGTGCATTTGTTAGATTAAAGAACCCAAAGGGGCATTCCGATGTGTGGCATTGTAGGTATCGTCGCCAAGACACCCGTTAATCAGTTGTTATACGATGGTTTGCTGGTTTTGCAGCATCGTGGTCAAGATGCTGCAGGGATCGTTACTGCTGAGGGGCTAACGCTCCATATGCACAAAGGGCAGGGTTTAGTGAGTGATGTATTCCGCACTCGCAATATGCGCTCTTTGATGGGCAACGCTGGGATTGGCCATGTGCGCTACCCAACGGCTGGCTCGGCCTCTAGCCTTGCTGAGTCGCAGCCCTTTTATGTCAACAGCCCGTTTGGGATTGTGCTGGCGCATAACGGCAATCTAACCAACGATAAGCAGTTGAAAGAAGATATGTACCGCACTGATCTGCGTCATATCAATACCAACTCTGATTCTGAAGCGCTGCTCAATGTGTTTGCCCACGAGCTATCGCGCCGTGTAACCGGCCCGCAGCTGGATGCAGATACCGTGTTTGATGCCATTACCGCCGTACACGAGCGCGTAAAAGGTGCTTACGCTGTAGTGGCCATGATTGCAGGCTTTGGCTTGGTGGCATTCCGTGATCCTTACGGCATTCGCCCGCTTTGCTTAGGCACACATGCAACAGCCGATGGCCTTGAATATATCGTGGCCTCAGAATCCGTGGCGCATGATGTATTAGGCTTTAAATTTGAGCGTGATATTGCACCGGGTGAAGCGGTGTATGTGACTTTTGAAGGCGAATTCCATAGCAAGCAGTGCCATGCTAACCCTGTGCTGGTGCCTTGTATTTTTGAACACGTTTATTTCGCCCGCCCTGATACCGTGATTGATGGTATTTCGGTGCACGAAGCGCGATTAAATATGGGTGAAAATCTAGCCGATAAAGTCGCCGCCGTGATTCCAAAGCTCGATATTGACGTGGTGATTCCTATTCCGGATACCAGCCGTGATTCAGCCTTGCAATTAGCCAATAAATTAGGTTTGCCATATCGCGAAGGCTTTATGAAAAACCGCTATATTGGCCGTACCTTTATTATGCCTGGCCAAGCCAGCCGTAAAAAATCAGTGCGCCAAAAGCTCAATCCAATTGCGGTTGAATTCCGTGGCAAGAATGTATTGCTGGTAGACGATTCAATCGTACGTGGCACCACCAGCCGCCAAATTGTGCAAATGGTAAGGGACTGCGGCGCAACCAAGGTTTATTTGGCTTCTGCAGCGCCACCAGTGATGTTCCCACACGTTTATGGTATTGATATGCCAACGCGTGCAGAGTTGATTGCAACGGGCCGCACGGATCAGCAAATTGCCGATGAGATTGGCGTAGATGCCATTATCTATCAAGAGCTAGATGCTCTGATTGATGCGTGTAGCAAAGCCAGTGCAGGCAAAATCACTTCTTTTGAAACATCCTGTTTTGATGGTAAATATATTACCGGCGATATTACGCCGCAATATCTGGATGAATTAGAAGCCAAGCGTCTATCGCCTTTATCCGCTAAAGCGGGTGATGTAGCCGAAAGCCGTTTATTAGATATGAATATCGGTGTGGGCGAGCAGAATCTGCTTTAAGCTCGATTAAATCTAGTAAGCAAAGCCCCCGAAATGAACTGACCCCAATTAGTTGGACAGTATAAAAGCTAGGTACTCAAGAGCTGGGTTCTGTATTGCACAGGACTCAGCCCTTTTAATTTCAGCTTGATTCGGTCGTGGTTATAGTAATGAATGTAATCCACGATGCCTTGC
>NZ_JANXSO010000142.1 GCF_025352645.1 Iodobacter sp.
GCGGCGTACCAAACAATGCTGGTCGACATAATGCCGCCATTCACATACACCATCCAGCCGACCAAGGAAAACAGGCAAAGCACCACATATTCAGCCGTCAGCTGCACCATGGCACTGGCTTTAAGGATAAAAACCCCGATCAAGAGGGCTAAGCATCCCAGCAAAATACCATTGGCCATCGCAGGGTGATTTAGCTTGTAATAAGACAAGGCAAACAGTGGCGCAATCAGCCCCGCAGAGAGTGCCGCATTTACAATCGTTTGCGCTCGAATAAATAGCTCTGGGCGCTGACGAACTTCAGCAGGGATAAACCATTCGGTAAGAGAATGTAATTGCATGCAAGCTCCGAGCTGTGGTGTTTTTATAGGAACGCAAGCATGTAGAAAGGCCGCGAATACGCCAGACTTTAAAACAATTGTTTTAATGTGACAATGCGGTCAGTACGTATACAAAGAGGAAGGATGAACGGGGACTTCATCCCATACTATTAATTTAAGCAAAATGAGTTGGTGAGATGCTTTTTTCGCGGGGTTTCGCTGGTTTATTTGCCTATTTGTGGCCGATAAACCAGCGTTAGGATTTATCGCTGCGCTTTATTGAGCAAACTATCCAGCGCCCGTGCAAAGTTTTGCCGGTCTGCGGTACTCATGGCACTCGGGCCGCCGGTGTCGATGCCGCTGGCGCGTAAGGTGTCCATAAAGTCACGCATATTCAGGCGCTCGCCGATATTTTCTTTACTTAAACGCTCGCCACGTGAATCCAGCACCAAGCCGCCTTTGGCAATCACGTCTGATGCAAGCGGAATATCTGAGGTAATAATCAAATCACCTGCTGCGCATAGCTCTACGATGCGGCGATCGGCCACGTCAAAGCCTTGTTCTACCACCAGTGATTTTAAAAAAGGCGAATGTGGGGTTTGAATATATTGATTGGCTACAAAAGTGCAGATGATTTTGCAGCGCTCTGCTGCGCGAAATAAAATTTCTTTAGTCACCTTGGGGCAGGCATCGGCATCGACCCAGATTTGCATGGTGTAGACCTATGTATTGTTATAGCGGCAAATTATAGCGCGTGTAGGCAATGGGTTTCTTACTGATGATGGTGATGCCACTCTGTGAGTGAATTATAAAAATAATATTTCGCGCTCAAAATAGTAAGGATTATCCCTTTCTAACTCGCTTTGATCGCGAGCTAAGTAGTTCGATATAAGTTATCACGTATTTTTAAAGGAAAAAATATGTGATTTTCGTAGGGTGTGCAAGTGCCTTTCTTGCGCACCAGCCCTTGGTGCGTAACGCCTACGGCGTTTTGCACCCTACGAAAAATGCATGATTTAAAAAGTTTGGATAATTTATGCTTGGGTACTTACGCATTAATTAATTAATTAATTTATTTATAAATAATCTGTGTAAAGCTGTAGTGCATATTTTAAATGTGGCTTTAATTAAATGATTGGTGGCTTGGTGGGAACGAAACAATGGGGATTAAATGTTTTTAATGTTTAGAATAAGTGTGAAAAACGCATCCATAACTATTTTTTGAAATTAATTTATGAATGTATTTTTTATTTATAAAAATATTTTGTATGGATTTTGTTATGTTAAAGTTTATCCGTTATTTTTTGTTTGTGGGCGTTTGTTTTATTTTGTTTATATTTGTTTTAATTTACACTAATTTTAATGTACACAGAAATTCTGATTATACAGTATTTGTTCAGAATGAGTATGTAATCAAAGATATTGTTACGCTAATTGACCAATCTATAGAAACGGTAAAGGTTAAATTGTGGGCACCCAAAAAATCTATTATTTTTATATGTCGTACTAATTGGTGTTATAGAATTTTCTCACCTTCATATGGTTATGCTAGTTTTGAAAAGGCAATTACAATAGAAGGGCACATTGTTGCGGTAAATAGGAATGGTGCTAATAGAAAAATATTGACACATGAGTTAACTCATGTGGCGACCGCAAATATGAAGTGTAATGGAAAAGATCAAATGCCAGAGTGGCTGTCAGAAGGAATTGCTGTTTTTGTTAGTGATGATGAGCGGTATTCTAGGGCTAATTTTTTAGCTAGTGCGGAAAAAAATAATATGGAAATAGATTATGTGATGAAAAATAATGATAAATGGAATTTGATTACACGGGTTGACCCAGTACTATCGTATGGAGCAGCTTTATATTATGTTAATGATATGGTGCACAAGGCAGGTGAAGATAGTATTGGTAAGGTAATTGTCGATTATTGCAATGGGGGAAAATAAATTATTATTTGCCATGTATTGAAGTCATTGTTAGAAAAATTAATAGGTAATCAAAAAATAAAACTATCGAGTTAGTCTTGCATCCATTCTAGTTTGTTCGCGGATCTTGGTTCCTTCATTGCCAAATTAAAACTATTCATTTGTCTAATCGAATAAGAATAATGCGGTTTATTACTTTGGTGTTCGCTTAAGTATGAATATTGTTAATGACTTAAATTGGGGCTGGTCTAAACGCCTCCCCCTCATCCGCCAAACCGAAGCCGCTGAATGTGGTGTGGCTTGTTTAGCCATGGTCGCTGGTTGGCATGGTTATAAAATTGATTTGCCTACTTTACGCGGGCATTTTGGTGTTTCTCAACACGGTATGAGCTTTGCACGTTTAATTGAATGTGCGGAGGCGATGCATTTGTCGGGTAGGCCGGTGCGCTTGGAACTTGATGAATTATCCCAATTAGCAATGCCTTGCGTTTTGCATTGGGATTTAAATCACTTTGTGGTGCTTAAGGCGGTGAGCGGCAAGGTGGTGGAGATTCATGATCCTGCACGTGGGGTATTAAAACTCTCCTTTGCCGAGGTGAATAAACATTTCACCGGTGTGGCACTGGAGTTATCGCCAACCCATTCGTTTCAAAAAGCCGATGCGCGTAAAAAAATTCATTTATTTGAATTAATTGGCCGCACCGTTGGCTTAAAAGCTGCCTTGGGGCGTATTTTTTGTTTTGCTTTGGTGTTGGAAGCATTGGCTTTGGCTGGGCCATTTTTAAATCAGATTGTGATTGATGAAGTGCTGGTGGCTCGGGATGACAGCCTACTGGCCTTGGTGATTATCGGCATGTTGATGCTGACGGCTACGCAAACTTTAATTGGCTTGGCGCGGCAATGGGCGACCATTTCTATGGCCGTTAATTTCAATATGCAATGGACTGCCAATGTCTTTCATCATTTAACGCGCCTGCCGATTGATTGGTTTGAAAAACGCCATATTGGTGATATCAGCGCCAAATTTGCGGCGGTCGATACTATTCAGCACAGCTTGACCAATAGTATTTTGGAAGCGTTGCTAGATATTCTATTGGTGGTCGGCACTTTGGCAATGATGCTGATGTATAGCATTCCCTTGTCGATGGTGGCGATTGCAGCGGCGGTGCTTTATGGCTTAATGCGCTGGATGTGGTTTGACACTATGCGTAAGGCGTCTGAAGACAGTTGGATTGCGGGCACTAAAGAATCAAGCCACTTTCTGGAAACCTTACGTGGCGTGCTCAGCCTGCGGGTGAATGGCGCAATGGGCCGACGTGAATCGGCGTGGCGCAATTTAAATGTAGAGCGCCGCAATGCCCAATTACGTGAAAGCAAATTAGGCATGGTCTACGGCATTATCAATACTTTGATTGGTAGCTTGGTGTCCGCTGCGGTGATGTGGTTTGGCGCTAAGGCGGTGTTATCCGGCCAGTTTTCGGTGGGGATGCTGGTGGCGTATATGTCGTTTCAGGGGCGTTTTTCGGGCAGTATTTCATCCTTAATTAATAAGGTGTTTGAATATCGCATGTTGGATGTTTATAACGAGCGGCTGGCAGATATTGTATTAACCCCAGTAGAAAATGCCGCTAAAGCCAGTGAAGGGAGTGAGCAAGCCAGTTCCGCGAGTGGTCTGCTACCGGTGGCGTTTAATCGGCCCTTGGTCTTGGCTGCGGATCAGCCGGTATTAGAAATATCCCATGCCAGTTTTAGCTATGGGCAGGGTGAGAGAGAAATTTTGTCGGATGTTTCACTCAGCGTGTATCCGGGAGAGGTGGTGGCCTTGATTGGGGCATCAGGGGGAGGCAAGACCACCCTGCTTAAATTGGTATTGGGTCTGTATCAGCCCACAGCGGGCGGGGTACGCGTGTTGGGGCAAGATAGTAAGCAGTATGGCTTTACGCTGGTACGCAATCATATTGGTACGGTGCTGCAAGAGGATCAGCTATTTAGTGGCTCTATTTTAGAAAATATCACTTTCTTTTCGCATGATTACGATCCAGAGCGGGCCGAGCATTGTGCGCAACTCGCCGAGTTGCATTGGGATATTGAAGCTTTACCGATGGGCTATCAAACCTTGGTGGGTGAAATGGGTGGCACTTTATCGGGCGGGCAAAAGCAGCGTTTATTATTGGCGCGTGCCTTATATAAACAGCCAAAATTACTGCTGCTGGATGAAGCAACTAGCCATTTGGATGTAATGAACGAAGCGCGAGTCAGCCAAACATTACGCACATTGGGGATTCCAATTTTACTGATTGCCCATAGACCCGAAACGATTGCTTCGGCGGATCGCGCATTGGAATTAGCGGGTGGCAGAATTGTTTTTGAGCATAAGAAACCGGTAGATGCTCAATTGGCCGAGGCTGCGGTATGAGGCTCAGTTATTTTTGCAATTCGTCTTCAAAATTTGTATTCGTGGCCGCGTTGTTCAGTTTTCCTAGCTGGGCCTTGGATTTGTCTGATCCCCTGTTAACAACGCCAGATATCGCTGTAACTGGCGCTATGCTGGCAGGGGAAAAAATCACCCCTTGCTTCGAGGGCAAAGCAGCTAGCTCGTTGAGCTTATACGAGGCGGTGGAGCGTGCCTTATGTAGCAATCCTCAAACGATAGGTGCTTGGCTGAATATCAAACAGCAAGCTGCTCAAGAAGGCTTAGCTAAGGGCGCTCTGCTTCCGGCTATCAGCGGCTCGGTGCAAGCAAGCCGCAGCCATGCCTACTCTTCAGTGGGTGATTATGAGCAGTTTTCATCTGATAGCCGCACTACCGTGCGTAGCGAAGCCTTGAATTTAAGCTGGGTGTTGTTTGATTTTGGTGCAAAGCGAGCAAGAGCAGAAAGTGCCCAGCAATTATTAATGGCGGCTATTCAAAATCATCAGGCTAGCTTGCTCTCGGTATTTGCTGCCACCGCTAAGGATTATTATTTGGCGCTTGCTGCCAAATCGAGTGTGGATTCAGCCCGCGAAATTCAGAAAGCGAGCAAAACCAGCCTAGATGCTGCCGAGGCTCGTTATAAAAATGGCATCGCACCAGTCAGTGATGTTTTGCAAGCGCAGACTCAGTATGCACAGAGTGCGTTTAATCTGGCGCGGGCAGAAGGCGAATTGATCAGTAGCCAAGGCTTGCTGGCAGTGGATATGGGCTTGTCGCCAGAAACACAATTCGTTTTAAGCGTGGATGATGAAAAACTCGAAGGCACGGCTTTTGTAAAAAGT
The DNA here is from genome assembly GCF_025352645.1 of Iodobacter sp. Taxonomy (GTDB): domain Bacteria; phylum Pseudomonadota; class Gammaproteobacteria; order Burkholderiales; family Chitinibacteraceae; genus Iodobacter. The sequence goes on from NZ_JANXSO010000142.1 coordinate 5,501, forward strand.
GTGAGTCTATTACTGGAGCAGGCCAAACAAAGCCACCCAGCGATTGCCGCTGCACAGGCTAATTTAGCCGCGGCTAAAGCCAGTAAATATGCGGCGCTTGCTGAGGATTTACCAACGCTTAGCTTAACAGGGCGGGCTACACGTACTAGGCAGCCGGTTAATTACGGGCCAGAAATGGGCCAGCCACTCTCCACCACACATGATCGCTATATTGGCCTGCAAATTGAAATACCTTTGTTTAGCGGATTTTCGTCTTTTTATAAAGTAAAAAGCGCCATGGTGGCTGAGGATATTCAAGAGCAAGTATTGCGTGCTGCTGAGCAGCAGGTGGCTCAAAATGTATGGAGCAGTTATCAAATATTTAGAACGAACACTGAAAACCTGCAAAATACCAAAGTCATTTTGAATAGCGCCCGATTACAATTTAATGCAGCTCAAGAGCGTTATAAGCTAGGCGTAACCACTATTTTAGAATTAACCAATGCACAATCAACATTATCCAATTCCTCGCAGCAGCGAATTCGTGCCTTAGCAGAATGGAGAACGGCTCGATTACAATTGGCAAGTCATATCGGGGTGTTGGGGATGTGGGCGATTAAATGATATTTAATCCTTCCCCATCGCAATCCTCAACAACTTCTCTTCATCCACCTCATCAATTTGCGATGGCCCTAGAAATAGCTCGGCGTAGTCTTTCCATACTTTTTCTTTGACAAAAATCTCAAATAAATCGACGTCGATATGCTGATCTTTGGCCATGCGCGCGAGGATGGTGAGGGATTGGGATATTTTCATGCCGTCTTTATAGGGGCGATCGCGGGCGGTGAGGGCTTCAAATACGTCGGCGATACCCATAATGCGGGCTTGAACGCTCATTTGTTCTTTTTTTAAGCCGCGGGGATAGCCTTTTCCATCCATTCTTTCGTGGTGGCCTCCGGCAAATTCGGCGACGTTTTTTAAATGCTTGGGCCAAGGCAGGGATTCCAGCATTTCGATGGTGACTTCAATATGGTGATTAATAATTTGCCGCTCTGCGCCAGTGAGTGTGCCTCGGGCAATGGATAGATTTTCTATTTCTTCGCTGGAAAGAAAATCACTGGTTTCCCCTTCAGGATTTAGCCAAATTTGCTGCCCAATGGTTTTTACCCGCTCGCAAGCAGCATCGGGCATAAACTCCCCGCCGGTATTGGCATGCTGCAAAAAAGATCGATCTGATTCGATTTGTTCTACCCGCTGTTTCCATTCTATTTCTGTGGATTTTCCGCGTAGATAATCAATTTCTGCATCCCGTTTTAGTACTTCAAAACGCGTATCTATTAAATGAATGCGATCAAAAATAGTTTGTAATTTTGTGGCTTTATCCACAACGTGTACGGGGGTGGTTATTTTTCCGCAATCGTGTAATAGGCCTGCAATTTTTAATTCATAGCGGTCTCTATTATCCATTTTAAAATCAGCTAAAGCGCCGTAATTGGCTTGATTTACTGCTTCGGCTAACATAATGGTTAGAGCAGGAACACGCTGGCAATGGCCGCCGGTATAGGGTGATTTATCGTCGATGGCTAAGTTGATTAAGTTAATAAAAGATTCAAACAGTTCTTCTAGTTGATGAATTAAGCGGCGATTAGTGAGGGCAATGGCGGCTTGGGAGGCGAGCGATTCGGCCATGCTTTGGCTATCTTCATCAAAATAGCTTAATTCCCCATTCTGATCTTTGGCATTAATTAATTGCAATACGCCAATGATTTCTCTTTCATGGTTTTTCATGGGCACCGTTAAAAATGATTTAGAGCGGTAGCCTGTGCTGGAATCAAAGTTTTTGGTGCCTGAAAAATCATAGCCTTTGGCGGTATAGGCGTCTTCAATATTAATGGTGATATCTTTATTAACGGCGCAAGCCACCACATTATTTAAATTGGGCGAGCCATCGGTGTGGCGTAGCATGACTGGCGGTAAATTAGTGGGTTGGCCGGTGGTGCCACCAAGGGCAATGCCAAGCGATTCGGTGATTACAATCTGAAAATAGAGTGCGCCGTCTTTCACAATATAAAGTGTGCCTGCATCGGCATTCACTAAGTGCTTGGCGGCAATGAGGATGGTTTCCATTAGCTTGTCGATATGATTTTCACAAGATAATGCAATGCCAATTGCATTGAGTTTTTCTAAGCGCTCGTGAAGGATATCGTGGCTTAACATCTTGCACCTACTTGATGCACACGGCGCGAATTTGCGCCATATCGGTGAGGCCTTGTAGTACTTTCTCAATACCATCTTGTTTAAGAGTACGCATACCTTCCTCTAAAGCGGTGGCAAGTAGCTCGGCGACTCGGGCGTGTTCTTGGATCTGCTTTTTTACCGTATCTGTACCAACTAATAGCTCGTGTAAGCCAAGTCGCCCTTTATAGCCAGTGTGATTACAGGCATCGCAGCCTTGGGGCCTGTATAAGGTGAATTGGCTTGGTGTGCCAGCGTCTTCTTTATTAGAAAATTGGGCTATCCAGTCTTTATATACGGTCTCTAAGGCGAGTTCGGGGTCCTTCTGCCAGTCGGTCGTTTGCTGTAGCTCTACACTGTATTCATGCAGCATGGACTTGATTTCTGCTGAGTCTGCTATATAGGCTTCTTTGCATTTGCATAGTCTTTTTGCTAAGCGTTGCGCCAAAATACCTAGCAGGGCATCGGCAAAATTGAAGGGATCCATTCCCATATCTAGTAGGCGAATAATCGATTCTGGCGCGCTATTGGTGTGCAGGGTAGCAAGCACCAAATGCCCAGTCAGCGAGGCTTCAATACCGGTGCTGGTGGTTTCTTTATCGCGCATTTCCCCCACCATAATGATGTCAGGGTCGGCGCGTAAAAAGGCTTTCATAATGGTGGCAAAAGTCAGCCCCGCCTTATTATTGACTTGTACTTGCCGTAGGCCTTTTTGGGTGATTTCTACTGGATCTTCTGCGGTCCAGATCTTGGTGTCTGGGGTATTAAGGTGTTTTAAAATTGAGTGTAGGGTAGTGGTTTTACCGGAGCCGGTTGGCCCGCACACAAAAAACAAACCATAGGGCTTGGCAATCACGCTTTTCAAATTGGTGATGGTGCGGGTAGAAAGCGCTAGTTTATCTAGCGGCAGTGGCTCACCCGAGGCCAAAATGCGCATCACCACATCTTCAACGCCGCCTTGGGTGGGGATGGTGGCTACGCGCAGCTCAATATCGTAGCCTGGTACGTATTTTTTAAACTTAATCTTGCCATCCTGTGGCTTGCGCTTTTCTGAGATATCTAAATCGCACATGATTTTGATGCGGGTCACTAAGGGGCTGCGGTAGGACGCAGGCACTTCCTTGTAATGCACTAAAGAGCCATCGCGGCGAAAGCGAATACGGGTTTTTTCGTGGCCAGGTGATGGTTCAATATGGATATCGGACACGCCGGTTTTATAGGCTTCAACAATAATCTGATTCACCAGTTTAACCAGTTCATTGTCTTGCGCCGCCGAGATTTCTTCGGGGGATACAGGCTCGGCGTCTTCTTCATCCACCATATTGGAGAGCAGGGTATCGATATTGCTATCACTGCTTTGCTCGCCAAAAAATAAATCCAGTGTTTGTTGGAACTCGGTTTTGGTGGTGACGCGATAAATGGCTTTTTTATTGGGGAAAACATGGGCCACGGTATGGCTGGCACGGATACGCTCGGGATCGGTGGTCAGGATAATAATGCCTTCTTTTTCCTCATCTACAGGTAGCCATTCGTTCTCTGCTGCGTATTCTCGTTTGATATGTTTTAGTAAGTCTTGTGGCTTGATTCTATCGGGCTTAAAGGCTTCATATGCCACCCCAAAATAGCCAGCGAGCGATTGCCCAAGTGCCGCGAGGGGGACTTGGTATTTTTCGCTGAGGAGGGCTTCTAGATCAAGTTTATCGCGATGGCTTTCACGCAAGGCTACTTGCAGCGCAGCTTGGGTGATGACATTGGCGGCCACTAAACCACCATATTTATGCTGTGGAGAAAAAGGGAAAGGCTGTTGCTGCCTTTGTTGCAAAGCAATGGCGAGTGTTTTGGCCAGCAGCCGGATTCCTTCTTCGGTTTGCACTTCAAAGGGCTGCTGTTGCTTATTATTGATCAGCTGCACTACCCCAATGAGGGTGCCATCTAGCTCTGCCAAAAGTGGGGCTGCAAGCATTTCTCTAGCGTGAAAGCCGGTTTGCTTATCGACGGCTTGCAAAAATTGTAGGGTAGGGCTGTAGCTGGCTAGCTCTTCTGAGTTATAAACATCGCGAATATTTACTAGCTGCTTATGATTGGCAACAAAGCCTGCCACGCTGCGGTCGTTCACCGGAATTCGCAGCTCTTTAAAGCCTTCTAAACCTGTTTTAACCCTTGAAGTCATTTCATTGCCGGTATCGTTGGCAACATAAATAGTAAGCCGTTCTGCGCCAAACACCATACACACTTCAGCGCTAATTTCGAGCAAAATCTCATCGATATGCCGCGTCGCATGAATGCGATTGGTCAGCCCTTGTAGTTCATGCATAAAGCGCAAGGCATTATCTTTTTGGCTCATGATTTACTCAGAAAGTGATGATTTGACTCTGCTCTAAGCGGCTAATGGTGACGTTTGAATGATCCCGCAAAATCTCTTGCATCGTGAGTTCAGAGTCGGCGGGCTTTAAGTGGGTAACCAGTACTTGGGCTGGTCGGTTTAAAAACTTGAGCTGTTCTAGCAAGGTGAGCGGGCAAAAGTGTTTGGCGGCGTTGGCTAGCTCGTATTCGCGATTACTAAATGCAGTTTCAATAATCAAATGGCTAAGATTTTCGGTGGCATTCACGATGTCCCAAAACGCGGGGCTACAGACGGAGTCTCCACTAAAAATCACCGAGTTTTTACCGCTATCGAGCTGATAACCGACGGCAGGCACGGTGTGGACGGCGGGGATGGCGGTAATGGTGCATTGATCGATAGTGCAGGATTGCCCAAGCTCCAGTATTGAGTAGCGCATAAAGGGCGCTTTGGCATTGGGAATCTTGTTAAAGTCTGGCCAAATTGCCCAGTTAAAAATATGTTTTTTTAAAACATTAAGGGTGATTTCAGTGGCGTATACCGTGAGTGGCGCATTACGGCTGCCCATAATGGTATCAACCAGCATAGGAAGGCAGGCAATATGATCGAGATGGGTGTGGGTGAGAAATACATGCTCAACTCGGGTGAGGGCGGTAAAGCTTAAGTCGCCTACGCCTGTGCCTGCATCAATTAAAATTGAATCATTGATCAAAAAAGACGTGGTGCGGTTTGCTCCGCCGATTCCGCCACTACATCCCAATATTCGTAATTGCATAAGCAGCCTTTGGTGCTATTTGCTATCGAAGTTATGAATGCCATCCCAGTCTGCTGGAGGTGGATTTTTTCTAAAGCTTTGAATCCTTTGTAAATATAGTGTGTAAAGCTTGCAATCGGCGTCTAGTTTTTGCAGATTAAGCAATTGCATCTCGGCTAAATCCCATTCTTGTTTGCGGTAGAGTTTAAGGCACTCATGAAATAGCGCTAATTCGCTGCTCTTATCGCTAGCTAAGGCTTGCGGCTCGTACAGAGTAACCGCATCGTTTTTGCCCACTACGCGCACCCGATCAATTTCGCGGTAGACCAGATCTGGGGCCGCGCTGCGGGTGTATTCGCTGACTAAAATACTCACGCCATAGTATTTGGTTAGGCTTTCAACCCTTGAGGCCAAATTAACGGCATCGCCCATCACGGTGTAATTCATCCGAAATTGCGAACCCATATCGCCTACCGTGACATTGCCGGTATTCACCCCCACCCCAACGGAAATCTCAGGCCAGTTGCGTGCGGAAAGCTTAGGATTGAGTTTATCGATGGCGACTTGAATCTCTAGCGCTGCCAAAACGGCATTTTTGGCATGATCGGGATCAAACACTGGCGCGCCCCAAAACGCCATAACGCAATCGCCAATGTATTTATCGATGGTGCCCAAGTGCTGGTGGCGAATCACGGTGGAGATTTCGGTTAAAAACTCATTCATAAACCGGCTTAGCTCATCAGCGGGCATGCCTTCAGAGATTTGGGTAAAGCTTCTTACATCGGTAAACAGCACTGAGAGTGGTTTGCTTTGGCCTACCATGGTGTATTTTTCTGGATCTTCGCTCATGCGCTCAACTAATTCTGGCACGACGTATTGCCCAAACAACTGGGTGAGCTGACGTTTGCGGCGGCTTTCAAAGAAATAACCATAGGCCATATTGAGGGTATATAGCCCAATAATCAGCATGAGTGAGGCGGCTAAGGGCATATCTAGATTGGCATAGCGCCAAAGGGCGACATTGCCGGCAAAAAGCAGCAGTAATAAAATCAGGCAAGTGATGCTGGCAATTAATGGCGAAAATCGAATCAAAAGCCAAACCAATAGCGGGCCTAAAATCAGTAAGAGTAAAAACTCTGCACCCAATAAATAGCCAGGATGCTGTGGCAGGGTTTCATCCAAAATAGCGGCAATTAAATTGGCATGCACTTCTACCCCTGCGTAGGCTTCTCCTACGGGGGTGACGCGTAAGTCTTTTAGCCCTGGAGCGGTAGTGCCTAGTAATACGATGCGATCTTTGAGTGCTGCTTGGTTTACTTTTCCAGAAATAACATCGGTGGCCGATACATAAGGGAAGCTCCCTTCTGGCCCCTTATATGGAATTAACGCCCAGCCACTTTCATTAACTGGCAAGTTTCGATGGCCAAGCCGAAATGCTTCAAGTGCAAAAGTGCCATCAGCGCTTTCTTCAATAACCGGATTAAAGCGTTCTTGCCCTAGTGCGATGCGGGTTAATGCTAGCCCCAGAGCTGGATAATATTGATCGCCCACTCTAGCGACCAGCGGTACACGCCTTGCTACGCCATCTTTATCGACCACAGGCACAAAGTGCCCGCCATGACCGGCCGCTGTTTGTAAGTTGGGTAGATTACCGCCATAGGTTTTGCCGCCCCAAATATGTGTGGCTACCGTGGCTAAATCACTACTGCCTAGGATAGGCGGGGGGAGGGCGCCACTCGAAACCGCTTTGGCTTCATTGCTAAAATAAAAACCAGTAACAATTGGGCGATTACTGAGCGCTTTGGCAAAGCGTGCATCGGTGTCTAGCTCAGGGGTGATGCGGGCTAGCTCGGTTTGAAAAGCGGGATTATTGCGCAGCTCATTGTTAGCTAAGCGGTGCAGTACTGGCAAGCCAGAGCTTTCGTCTGGCTCAGCAAATACCACGTCAAAGCCCAGCGCTTTAATGTGGTAATGATCGAAAAGTTGATCCACTAATTTGGCTAAATGATCACGCCGCCACGGCCATCGACCTAGCTCGGCTAGGCTTTTTTCATCGATGTCTACAATCGCAATGCGCTGATCCACCCCCCCTGGCATGCTTAGGCGTAAACGCACATCATAAAGATAAACATCGATTTGGCTAAGCGTAGGAAGGCGTGGCGCGCCCAGCACATGCATAAAGGCCAGCAGCAGCAGCAGGCTACCGAGTAATACTTGTGGCAGAAATTTGCGTATGCTGGCTTTCATAACTAAGTGCGGTAGAAGAACATCATTTTGGTGCCAAGCAGCTCAATGGTGTCTTCCTCCTGTAGTTGATGTGCTTTGGTGCCAATCTCTTTTTGATTTACGGTGGGGGGATGATCGCCTTCCACATGGGTTAGAAAATAGCCTTGTGGGCGCTTCGTAATCACTGCAACTTGCACACCGGTTTTGCCGAGTGTGGTGAGATTTTTGCTGAGCTCAAGCTCCTTGCCTGCATTTCCCCCGCTCATCACTCTGATGACGCCTAAGCGTGGCGTGGTATTGGCTGCTTCGGCTTGAGGCTCGCTAGATGATGGTGTTGGGGGGGGCACGCTGGGGGCCGCTGCTGCTGGTTTGGGTGCGCTGGCAATAGGAGGGCGCCCTAGCATCATGGTTTTTTCAAAATCAGTATTTTCAGAGGGTTTTTCACTGAAAAAGTGCAAAATATGTTTGCCAATCAGAATTTCATCGCCGTCTTTTAAATGCTGTTTTTGCACATCTTGGTTGTTTACTTTTGTGCCATTGGTGCTGTTTAGGTCTTCAATAAAGACCTCGCTGCCCCGCATTGTTAGGGTTGCGTGCTCACCGGATACTGCAAGGTTATCAATTTGAATATCATTATTCGGGCGGCGGCCAATCGTAAAAACCTCACGATTAAGTTTAATTTCTTTAACTAAGGTTCCATCAAGGCTAAGCGTTATTTTTGCCATTATTCTATCTCTTATTTATTTGAACCTAAGCAGTAGCGCACATCTCTATTTGGATTGCAGTCGCTGGGTGCTGAGTGAAACAAAGCTCAACACTACGTTAAGATTGCACAATACTACTTATAGTACTCAGCTTAAATCATCACTTCTAAGCACCGGAAAAATTTCTTCTAAGCAAACCATGAACTCATTTTTGACCAAAGGCCGCTACTGGCAGGAAAGTCTGCTTTAATCTTGACTAAGATAGCGGAAATATTGTCTTTACCCCCCATGTCATTGGCAAGTTGAACCAATTGTGTGGCGTTAAGCGCTAAATTATTATTAAACGCAATGATGGTATCGGCAATATCGGCTTCATCGGCCATATCACTGAGGCCGTCCGAGCAAAATAGATAAATATCACCTGGCAGCACGGGGTATTCGTGTAGCTCGGCTTGTACCCCACTATCGATGCCTACGGCACGCGTTACTAAGTTTTTATGTTCTGAGTGCTTGGCTTCTTCCTGCGTAATCAAGCCACTATCAATTTGCTCTTGTAGGTAGGAGTGATCGCGGGTGAGTTGCAAAAATTCATCTGCGCGCAGACGATAAACCCTTGAATCCCCAACATGTGCTACCGCAACTCTAGAGTCATAAAATAAAGCACAGATTAGAGTAGTGCCCATGCCTGCGCATTGTGGCTGGCTTTGCGAGGTGCCATATATAGATTGATTTGCGTAGTGCACAGCGGCCATCAGCACATCGTGGGCTGCTGGCCATAGGCTATCTGGTCTTTGTAAATGCAAGGGGGCATTGGATTGCATGGCGTCGTGTACAACATGGCAGACCATTTCTACTGCAATGCCGCTGGCTACTTCTCCTGCGTTATAACCGCCCATGCCATCAGCCAGCACCACTAAACCTTTTTCGGCATCGAAATGGATGGTGTCTTCGTTATGGTCACGGACTAGGCCGGCATCGGTTAATCCGGCCATTTCTAATGCTTGTGAGAGATTAGGCATGTGCTTCTCTGGTCTGTATTAATCCGGCAATTGCGAATGCTTGTGAGAGATTGGGCATGCGCTTCTCTGTTCTGTAATGCTGTGATGGTTATGGGACAATGCTTGGGAGACATTAAGCATTCGCTTCTCTGGTCTTTAGCCCAGCCTCTAGCTTAGCCATTGCTGCCGCAAAGTGCGCGCCAGTTTGAAAGCGGGTTGTTTCATCTTTTTGTAAGGCTTTCATAATAATGGCGGCCAACATGGGGGGTAATTTGGGGTTTAAAAGCCGAGGGTCTTGCGGCGTATCGTTGGCGATCTTATACATCAGCTCCGCCATCGATTCACCGGTAAAAGGCAGGCTGCCGGTGCTGAGCTGGTAAAGCATCACCCCGAGTGAAAACAAATCTGAACGGCCATCAATTTTCTTGCCTGATAATTGTTCTGGCGACATATATGACGGCGTGCCCAGCACCATGCCGGTGCGAGTTTTGCTGGAGTCGGTAATGCGTGCAATCCCAAAGTCAGTAACTTTCACTATTTTTTCGTTTGGCTCATACATAATATTTGCGGGTTTGATATCCCTGTGAACCACGTGCTGACCATGGGCGTATTGTAAGGCTTCTGCAACTTGCCTGACGATGCTAATGCATTCTAGCAAAGGTAAGAGTTGTGTCGGCTTGGTATAAGCCAGCAAATCTTTGCCTTTGAGAAACTCCATGGCGATATAACAAAGATCGTGTTCTTCTCCTGCATCAAAAATGGTAACAATATTGGGGTGATTGAGCCGCCCAGCGGTTTCGGCCTCTCTAAAAAAACGCTGCCTTGCATCATCCAACTGATCTGCTTCAAACTCTTGCGATAGCGACATGGTTTTAATCGCCACATCGCGGCCAATTTTAGGATCTTTGCCAAGATAGACAATCCCCATTGCCCCCTTGCCTAATTCTTTTTCTACTTGATAACGGCCCAACATTGGCTTTTCGATGCTGCCATCAGTGAGCAGCATGCTGCCGTTTACCCCGCCGCCAGAGCCGCCCAAGATAACCGTTTCTGACATTTGATGCGCGCGTTTTAATTTGGCTTCTAGATCGCGGTATTTGGGATTATGCCCAGCCATATATTGGTAAACCGCTTCGGCTTTATTGAACTGGCGTTTTCTTTCAAAATCTAGTGCTAGATTATATAAAACGCCCATTAAGCCATCGTCCAAAGGCACTTTAGATAGCTTTTCAAAGGCCATATCGAGCTGCCCTTGGCCTTGAAAAGCCATGCCTAACATACGGTTTGATTCGGCGGATTCTGCGCTGGATTTTTCTTCTTTTTGCTCGCTAATCAGATAGCGCTTGGTTGTCAGCAAGCCATGCCCTAGCAGCAATAAGCTCGCTGGCCCCATCAGATGAATCCACAGCATTGCTTGCGACATCAACACAAAATGGCTGATGAGCAGCAAACTAAATAAGCCGCTGGTGAGAATGGCGGCAGCGCCAGCCTTTAGCCTTGGGAGCAGCAGGCAAAGATACAGCGTGATGCACAGCGCAAGCCCCAGCGAGAACAGGCTATTCCAGCTGGGGGATACATAGTAGTGCTGCTGCAATAGGCTAGAGAGCGTATGCGCCGCAATCATCACCGGCGCTTCGGAGGGCGAGATAGGTGTGACTAAAGAGGAGCCAATGCCCAACGCCGTTGCGCCTATCATCACAATTTTGCCGCGATATTTTTCTAGCGGAATCTTGCCTGCTTTTACATCATAAAAAGAATCCACAGGGAAAGCCGCCTTGCCATTGGGGCTAGGATAAAAATAGGGCCGGAATGAGGCGTTGCTGCTGATAGGGAGTTTTACATTGGCTAGCGTGATGGATTCGCCTAGGTTGAGTTTGATTTGCTTAGGCGATAAATTGAGTATTTTAGCCGCAGCCACTAAGGGGAAGGTTGGATAGATTTGATCAAAATAACGCACTGCCAAGGGAATACTACGCACCACACCATCATCATCGGGCGTGATGTTTTCGCTGCCTACCCCAGCCGCGCTTTCAGCGAGTTTACTTAAAGGCTGAGTCGCCCCTTTGGCCGACATAGGCCAGCCATTAGCCGGATTGCCGCTGGCTTCTAGCTCCCATTTTTTTACTGCTGGCAGGAGCGGTTTATCTGGCTCGCCTTGAGCCTCGCCCAGCTCAAACAGCATCGGCAAAATCACATTGCCTGCATTGGCTACGCTAAGGCTAAGCTGCTGATCCACATTGAGCTTGCTCAGTGCTTCTTTAAACACTGAGCCCATGGCCGCCCACGTTACGCTATCGGGCGCGCTGGCATCTTCTTTATAAAGGCGATGCAGCTTTTCGATATAGGCAAGGCCTTTATCTTGCTGTGGCTCGGTAAAGAACACGCTGGTGGCAATCACTTTGGCCCCCGCACCGGCCAGCTTATCAATCAACTCGGCATGAATCTCCCGCGACCACGGCCAGCGGCCGATATTGTCGATACTGGTTTGATCGATGGCAATCACCGCAATCCGCTCATCTATATTACGGGCAGTCAGCCGCACTCCCGCATCGTAAGCACGCTGCTCTAGGCTGGAAATCAGCGAGGTAAACAGTAAGGTCGCCATATACAGCAAAAATACGGCGACACCGATCACCCAGTCTTTCTTCCAAAAGGCCGTTTTCATTGTGGAATTAATACAGAAGTGGACATGCTGGATCTGCGTAGGCTGTCGATATCCTTTTCAATTTAGTAGAAGAAGTATCATCTTGCTTTCTCTTGGCGAAGAAATTTGCAAGCCAAAAAAAAGCAAGCCACGTGGCTTGCTTTTAAAAAGACGTTGTTTTTAGCTGCGCTTAGCGTTGCTGTTTACAGTGCAATTTCAATATTATCAATTAAGCGGGTATGGCCTAGGCGGGCGGCAATAAGGATCACGAGCTGGTGATCGCTAACGGCTGCAGGCTTCAAACTGAGGGCGTTGCGCATTTCTACGTAATCAACGTTAACCCAACCCCGCGCGAGCAAGTCGCTTGTTGTTTCTGCGCTGAGACGCTCGTAATCGCGATCGCCTGCTTCAATGGCGGCTTTCATGCGGCTGAGGTGATAGTAGATGCGTGTGGCTTCTAGCTTATGCTCGGCAGAAAGGTAGCCGTTTCTGGATGACAGTGCTAAGCCGTCGCTGGCGCGGCCTGTATCGACAGCTACAATTCTAACGGCTTGGTTTAAGTCTTCCACCATGCTTTTAATCACAAATAGCTGCTGGTAATCTTTTTTGCCAAAGCACGCCACATTCGGCTGCACAATATTGAAGAGCTTGCTTACTACCGTGGCTACACCACGGAAATGCCCCGGGCGGAATGCGCCGCATAGCTCATCTTGTATTGCGGGTGGCTCAACTTGATACTGCTGAATCACCTTGGGATAGAGCACTTTTTCATCGGGGGCAAAGATCACATCCACGCCACCTTGGGCGGCAATCAGTGCCGCATCTTGCTCTAAGGTGCGCGGGTAGACTTCAAAATCTTCGCCCTGACCAAATTGCAGGCGGTTCACAAAGATGCTGACCACAATATGCTCAGCCTCTGCACGCGCCGCATCAATCAAGGTCATGTGTCCGGCGTGTAGATTGCCCATGGTTGGCACAAAAGCTACGCTGCCAACGGTGGCACGCCAAGCGCGCAGTTCTTCAATGCTATGGATGATTTTCATAAATAACCGTGGTTAGAAATACAGAACGTAGGGCGGGTGCAGCCCGCGAGTAATGCTGAAAAATACGCGGGTTTCACCCGCCCTACGTGTAGAGTGACAGGTGCTTAAAAGCTATGTTCGTCCGCCGGAAAGCTCATGGCTTTGACCGCTTTCACATAGGCCTCTACCGCAGCTTGAATACTGTGGCTGCCTGCCATAAAGTTTTTGACAAAGCGGGCTTTTTTGCCTGGGTATACGGCCAGCATATCGTGTAAGACCAGTACCTGGCCGTCCACATCGACACCTGCACCAATACCGATGGTTGGAACGATTAGCGCCTCGGTCACGGCTTTGGCAACGTGGGCAGGCACCATTTCCATCAGTACCAGCGCAGCGCCTGCGGCTTGGTGGGCAAGGGCATCGCGTTTAAGTACTTCGGCATCAAATTCGCTTTTACCTTGTACCTTATAACCGCCGTAGACATTCACTGATTGCGGTTGTAGGCCAATATGGGTGCAAACAGGGATGCCACGGTTAACCAAGAAATCCACGGTTTCGGCCATAATCATGCCGCCTTCTAGCTTCACCATTTCAGCACCCGCAGCCATCAATTTGGCGGCGCTGGCATAGGCTTGCTGTGGGGATACTTGATAGCTACCAAAGGGCAAGTCAGCCAAAACTAAGGCATCTTTACTGCCACGCGCTACACAGCGGGTGTGGTAAACCATATCTTCTAGGCTAACAGGCAGGGTAGAGCTGTGCCCTTGAATAACGTTGCCGAGTGAATCGCCAACCAAGAGAATTTCTACCCCAGCATCGTCTAAAAGCGTAGCAAAGCTGGCGTCATAACAAGTGAGCATGGTGATTTTTTGCCCAGCTTGCTTCATATTCTGCAAGGTACTAACGGTGGTTTTCATGGTATTGGATGGTCCATGGGAGTTTGGCGTTGATGACGCAATGCAGCAAGTCTACCCCAGTGGCTTACTCTCTGTAAGTACGAAAAGTTGTTGATCAGCAAGCAGAGCTAAAAAATCGGCCGCTGGGCCAAGTCCGCTAATGCGGATATCAGGGGCAATTTCTAATAATGGCCGTAAGACAAAGGCGCGTTGATGCATGCGTGGATGCGGCACAATCAGGTGATCTTGCACAATGCAGGCGTTGCCGTAGAGCAGTAAATCCAGATCTAGCGTGCGGGGCGCGTCTTGAAAAGTGCGTTGCCGCCCGCATTGCGCTTCAATTTCTAGCAGGCAGTACAGTAGTTGTGCGGCACTTAGGCTGGTTTCAAGCTTAGCAACGGCGTTGATAAAGTCAGGCTGGTCGGTGTAACCAACGGCTTTGCTGCTATAAAAGCTAGATTGCAGTAGCAGCTGGCTATCAGGCAAGGCGGCGATTAGGGCCAAGGCTTCTTGCAGCTGTTTGACTGGGTTGCCAAGATTGGCACCGAGAGCTACAAAAGCGATCGTACTCATTAGGTATCCGTAAAAAAATAAAACCCCAATCTTGTACCACCGCGTTGAGATGAATAGGGCGTTTTATAACAAACGCGCGTCAACGCTGTGATTAAAGAGTGGGGCTTTTGCTTGGTTTTAGAAAGCTTTATTCGGCCTTAGGGCCGGTCGGCTTACGGCGGCGGCGTTTACGCGCTGCGGTGCTGCTGGTGGCTGCAGGCTTGCCGTTATCGGCTGCTGCCGTCATCAGGGCCATGCGCTCATCTTCGCTGGCGTTTTGAAAACGTGTCCACCAATCACCCAGTGATTGTTCTACCATGCCGCACTCAACACGCAGCATCAGAAAATCATAAGCGGCTCTAAAGCGTTGCTGTTCCATCAAGCGCCACGGACGCGTACCCGTGCGTTGTTCGAAGCGCGGTTGCAATAGCCAGATTTCTTTCATGGCTGCGCCGTAGCGATTCGGAATCGCCATACGCTTTTGCACCTTGTCTTCCACGGTATTCATGGCTTCAACTAAGGCTGGCACGGGATATTCGCCTGCGGCTTGGCGTTTAATCCAATCGGCTTCTACCTCGTGCCATAGCAACGCTGCAAACAAGAATCCGGCTGAAACAGGTTTGTCTTCGTTCAGGCGCTGATCGGTGTTTTCTAGCGCGATACGCAAGAATTTAGTGGTTTCAGGCTTGGAAAGCAGCTTATCTAAGAGCGGGAACAGCAGCTTATGCAGGCCGTTTTCACGCAGCGCCATCAAGCAAGCCCAAGCGCTACCCGATAACAGCAGCTTCATCATTTCATCAAATAAACGCGCTTGCGGGATGTTTTCTAGCAGCTTAGCGTGAACCAGAATCGGTGTTTTAGTCGCCGGTGCAATGGTGAGGCCCAGCTTGGCGGAGAGGCGAATCGCGCGCAGCATGCGTACCGGATCTTCGCGGTAGCGCAAATCTGGATCACCAATCATGGTGAGGCGTTTGTTTTCTAGATCGGCCACACCGTGGTGGAAATCTAAAATTTCTTCGCTGCGCGGGTCGTAATACAGCGCATTGACGGTGAAATCACGTCGGGATGCGTCTTCTTCAATATTGCCGTAGGCATTGTCACGCAGAATGCGGCCAGAAGCATCGGTCGGGGCTTCGCTGGCACCGCGAAAGGTGGTGACTTCGATGATTTCCTCACCAAAAGGCACATGCACAATGCGAAAGCGGCGGCCAATAATGCGCGAGCGATGAAACACATGGCGCACCTGTTCTGGCGTGGCGCTGGTGGCAACGTCAAAATCTTTGGGTGATTTTTCCAGCATCAAGTCGCGTACTGCGCCGCCTACGATGTAGGCTTCAAAGCCAGCATCTTGCAGACGGTCACACACTTTAAGTGCGCCAGAATGAAGTTGGTCACGGCGAATGCCGTAGTGTTTTGCGTGAAGCACACGTTTGCCTGGGCGGCGTAAAACTTTGCCGATCAATTTACGAATCATCTTTGAACCAAGTAAGTGCGAATTGCGAAGCGTCCGGCGGCATTATACAGACCTTAGCCCCGATGTCTGATAAAGCCGTTGGCAATTGTTTTGTGGGCGCTGCTTTTGCCTCTACTGCTACGCCGATTTTGGTCTGATCTGTAGCTGTTACTTATTTAATAAATGCTGCATGCTAGTGCAAGTTATTTGTAAACAAACAGAGTGAACCATGCCTACTTATTCATACCGCGTAGTGAATGTCTTTGCTGAGAATTTTTTTTCGGGCAATCAGCTTGCCGTGTTTACCGATGCCACGGGGCTGGACGATGCCACGATGCAATTATTGGCGGCGCAGCTTAACTTATCTGAAACCACCTTTGTTTTTCCATCGAAGGTGGCCAGTGCCACAGTGAGAATCTTTACCCCGACTAATGAAATTGCCTTTGCTGGCCATCCTAGCTTAGGCACGGCTGCGGTGATTCGTGACGGGCGGGCTAATGTTTCTTTAGAGTTAAAGGCAGGGATTATTCCGCTACGTTTCCATGGCGATGTGGTCACTTTAACGGCGAACTTGGCCGAGCACCGTGCTGGCCCATCATCTGCTGATCTGGCAAGTACATTGGGTTTGCCCTTAAGCGCATTTGCAGAGGCCGCTCAATTGGTGGATAACGGCACCGAGCAGTTGATTGTGCCTTTAAATAGCGTTGATGATGTAAGGGCATGCCAGCCCGATGCAAAGCGTTTGAGTGATTTGGTGCAGCAAGGCCGCAATCGTGATGGCACCTTGGTGTGGGCTTGGCAAAATGATGAAATCATCGCCCGTTATTTTTGGTCGAAGCACGGGCAGATCATGGAAGACAACGGCACTGGCTCGGCCTGCGCTAATTTGGGGGCTTATTTACTTAAGCAAGGCGTACAGCTGCCCTTTGCGGCAACCATGATTCAGGGGCATACAGCGGGCCGATTAGCGCACTTACATTTGAGTATTACAGCAGATCGCCAAGTAGAAGTCGGTGGGCGGGTGGTGAATATCGGGCGAGGGGAGTTTGATCTTTAGCCCGCTTTTGCACCTCTAGCCTTACTTACAATATAGGCATGAAATACGGGAATTTCATGCCTACGTAATTGCCAGTACAAAGATTGGCAAATTATTACCTGAAAGATCAAAGCATAATCTGCAAGGCAGGCAGTTATCAGCCGCTGCTTGCCTTTATAATCTTATTTTTCTAAGCCTTGATAGAAATCGCCCGCCATGATCTCCCGTCTTTCTGCCGCACCAATTATTTTCTCCCTCTTAATTGCAACTTCTGCTCAGGCTTTTGTACCGCCGGTGCCGGATATTGCAGCCAAGGCTTATTTACTCACTGATTATCAAAGTGGCATTGCGCTTGCTGGGCGTGATCCAGATACGCGTGTTGAGCCCGCTTCTTTAACTAAGCTAATGACGGCTTATCTGACTTTCAAAGCGGTAAAAGAAGGTAAGTTAAAGCTGGATCAACAGCTCACCGTTTCGGACAAAGGCTGGCGCACCGAAGGCTCGCGCATGTTTCTTGATCCTAAAAAGCCCGTCACCGTAGATGATTTGATTAAGGGCATGATCGTACAAAGTGGTAATGATGCTTGCGTTACGCTAGCCGAAGCCATTGCCGGTAGCGAAGAAGTATTTGCCCAGTTGATGACACGTGAAGCCAAGCGCCTTGGCATGAATGGTACTAACTTTAAAAATAGTACCGGCTTGCCTGATGCTGATCACTATATGACGGTGGCCGACTTAGCTAAGTTAGCCACGGCAATAATCCATGATTTCCCTGAGTTCTATCCCATCTACTCGATGAAGGAATTCGCCTACAACAATATCAAGCAGCCAAACCGCAATCTGCTGCTGTACCGCGATCCTTTTGTAGATGGTATGAAAACTGGCCATACCGCCAGCGCCGGTTTTAACTTAGTTGCATCAACTAAGCGCGATGGTCGTCGCCTAATCTCGGTTGTAGTGGGTACGGCTAGCGATGAAGTGCGCGCTAGCGAATCAAGTAAATTACTTAACTGGGGCATTCAGTTCCAAGAAACCCCGCGTCTTTATGCTGCCAAGCAGGCCGTTTCTAATGTAGCGGTTTGGAAAGGCAAGTCAGATAAGGTCAATGTGGGCTTTTTAGAAGACCGCTTTATTACTGTACCGCGCGGTGATGCTAAAAACCTGAAAATGGCTTTTACCAGCACCCAGCCGCTGATTGCCCCAATTAAAGTGGGCCAGAGTGTTGGTAAGCTGACGGTGAGCTTAAACGATAAGCAACTGGTTGAACTGCCGGTGGTGGCCTTAGCAGAAGTACCCGAAGCCAATATCTTTGGCCGCGCATGGGATTCAATCCGTATGTGGTTTAAATCGATTTTTGGTTGATGTTGGTACGATGGCTTTAAAACCCAAATCTTGAACCACTGAGAGCGCAGAGAACACGGAGTTTCACGGAGAAAACCTTGAGGGTTTTCTGTTTTTAACTCGTTTTTCTCCGTGCTAAAGATGGATGGTTTTTTCGCTCATGTAGGGTGGGCACGTTTTTGTGCCCACGCGAATGGCCAGAAAAAGATCTGTAGCCACAGAGGTAAACCAAGCGCGCAGAAACGAATGGGGCGTTAAATACTAATCAGCACTCGATTAGTATTTAATTTACGGCGCTGCGAAACGCGTCATTCCCGCATGTGTTTGGCGGGAATCCAGCTACGCTGCTGGATCCCCGATAAAAACACTCGGGGATGACGGTGTTGAGATGCCCTTGAGGGTGATTTCAAATCACATGCTCAACAAGGTTTTCTCCCCGTCCTCTGTGTTCTCTGCGCGCTCTGTGTTTACAGAACTTTTTAAGCTTTTTTTGGAGATACTTTATGGATTTCCCTCCCCTAGTTGGCTTTTTAAATGGTCGCTTTGAGCCGTTGGCCGATTTACAGATTTCTGTTTTAGATCGCGGATTTTTGTTTGGTGATGGAATCTATGAAGCGATTCCTGTCTACAATCGCCACCCTTTAAGGTTGACCGAGCATCTGCGCCGCTTGGCAGACAGTTTGGCGGCGATTAATATGCCCAACCCTTATGGGGCTGAAGAGTGGGCGAGCTTGATTCAAAAGCTAATCGCCCAGCAAAGTTTTGCGGATCAAAGCGTGTATGTGCAAATCACCCGTGGCCCTGCTTTTCCGCGCAATCATGCTTTTCCAACCGTAACCGAGCCAACGGTATTTATGTTTGCCGATGAATTACTGCCACCCTGTAAAGAGGCGGTAGCAAACGGCGTGGCGGCGGTGTCTGCTGCTGATATTCGCTGGCTGCAATGCAATATCAAGGCGATTTCACTGCTGGCGAATGTATTGTTGAAGCAGCAGGCGGTGGACGCTGGCGTGGCAGAAACCATTCTTTTTCGTGATGGCTACTTGCAAGAGGGCGCCTCCAGCAACATCTTAATAGTCAAAGAGGGCGTATTACTTGCCCCGCCCCCAAGCAATCTAATGCTGACGGGGATTACTTATGATTTGGTGATTGAGCTAGCTAAGCAGCATAATATGCCGCTTGAAGTGCGCGCCATCCTTCAGCAAGAAGTGCTGGGTGCCGATGAAGTATGGCTGACATCCTCTTCTAAAGAAGTATTGGCCGTGGTGTCTTTAGATGGCAAGCCCGTTGCAAATGGCTTGCCGGGGCCGCTTTACCCAATGATGTACGATTATTTTCAAGTGTTTAAAAACGAGGCAATGCGCCTCGGTAAGGATAAGTAAATGAGTCAGGATGCCCCCAATCTCGCCGATCTAGTTGAGTTTCCGGCCGAGCTACCGATGAAAGCGATCAGCCACAAAGACGTGCCGCACGATGAATTTCATGCTGCGGTGAAAGAGCTGGCGGTCTTGCATATCACCGATTTTAAAGAAGAATGGATTTCGATGCGCACCAGCAGCGGCGGCAGCTTTATTTCGGTAACGCTATCAGCCACTTACCAATCTGCCGACGAAGTGAATGCGCTAGATACCGCACTGCGCGCGCATCCGCTTGTTAAGATGGTGATGTGAGTGCCTGAACTCATTGTGAAGCAGCTGGGCATGGTGGAGTACGAGCCAACTTGGCGTGCCATGCAGGCCTTTACCGATAGCCGCAGCGCAGAAACCAGCGATGAAATCTGGCTGCTAGAGCATCCACCGGTTTACACCCAAGGCCAAGCGGGCAAGCCCGAGCATTTGATTGCTGCAACGGATATCCCCGTGGTGCAGATCGATCGCGGCGGGCAGGTCACATACCACGGGCCAGGCCAAGTGGTGGCCTATGTGCTGCTGGATGTACGCCGCCTAGGTATTGGCGTGCGCGAGCTAGTGCGCAAACTAGAGCAAAGCGTGATCGATACCCTCGCCGATTATGGCGTCACCGCCTACGGCAAGGTGGATGCGCCTGGCGTGTATGTTAATCCGACGCTCGGCGAAGCAAAAATTGCCTCGCTAGGATTACGGATTCGCAATGGTTGCTGCTTTCACGGTTTAGCACTGAATGTGAACATGGATTTAACCCCCTTTGATTGGATTAATCCCTGCGGCTATGCCGGTTTGCGCGTGACACAATTGGCCGATTTTGTGGCCGATGCGACATCAGCAGCAATTGCCGGTAAACTTGCCGAAAAAATCACGCAACAAATCAAACCCTTAACAGAGTAGGGTTATCCTGCTCAGCTAGCGATCCTCCATGACTCAAGACACTAAACAGCCATCGAAAGAAGTGGGCGTTAAGCTCAAGGGCGAAGCCAAGACGGCACGCATCCCGATTAAGATTGTGCAGCTTGATCAGCGCATCAAAAAGCCCGATTGGATTCGCGTGCAAGCGCCCTCTTTAAATGGCCGCTTTGGCGAAATCAAACAAATCCTGCGTAGCCAAAAGCTGCACACCGTGTGCGAAGAAGCCGCCTGTCCCAATATTGGCGAATGTTTTGGTAAGGGCACCGCCACCTTTATGATCATGGGTGATATCTGCACCCGTCGCTGCCCATTTTGCGATGTGGGCCATGGCCGGCCCAACCCGCTAGACCCGCAAGAGCCAGTGCATTTGGGCGAAACCATTGCCGCGCTTAAGCTTAAATACGTGGTGATTACCTCGGTTGATCGCGATGATTTACGTGATGGCGGCGCGCAGCACTTTGTAGATTGCATCACCCAATCACGCCTGCAATCGCCAGCCACCCAAGTAGAAGTGCTGGTGCCTGATTTCCGTGGCCGTTTGGATGTTGCTTTGGATCTGTTTGCTAACGCACTGCCAGATGTGCTGAACCACAATCTAGAAACCGCACCGCGCCTGTATAAACAAGCGCGCCCAGGCTCGGATTACCAGCACTCTTTAGATCTACTGAAAAGGTTTAAAGCCATGTACCCCGATGTGCGGACTAAATCCGGCATTATGGTGGGCCTGGGCGAAACCGATGAAGAAGTCATCCAAGTGATGCACGATCTACGCGCGCACGATGTAGATATGATCACCATCGGCCAGTATCTACAACCCACCGCCACCGGCCACCTACCGGTGCTGCGCTATGTACACCCGGATCAGTTTAAAGTGTTTGAAAAACTTGCTTACGAGCTAGGCTTTAAACACGCTGCCGTGGGTGCCATGGTGCGATCGAGCTACCATGCAGATGAGCAAGCGCACGGCGCAGGGGTTTAATCCTCGCCAGCCCCAAAAACGCTACCTAGAGCAGGTGGCGTTTTTTTTCGGCTTTAGATTAATTTGACTCAATGCTTGCATCCGCAAAGCTGCGTAAAATCAGCGTTTTGGTTCTGGCAAAGATCATGACACTCAATAGCTACGCAATACTTCGCGCTGTGCATGTGGTCTCTGTACTGCTGTGGATAGGAGGCGTGGCTTTTGTCACGTTGGTGCTGCTGCCTGCATTGCGCCGCCATCAGCAGGATTACGCCACCTTTGAGCTGCTTGAGCATCGCTTTGGCAATCAAGCCAAGCTGATGACGCAGCTAGCCATGTTGTCGGGAGTGGCAATGCTGTGGCTGACGGATAGTTGGAGTCGCCTATTAGACAGTTGGTGGTTGTGGGCGATGATCATCACTTGGGCGGTCTTTACCCTGATGCTGTTTGTGCTGGAGCCATTTGTGATCCACCGCTGGCTACATCGGCGTGCCCAGCAAGATCCGCAAGGCACGTTGCGGCAGTTACAGCACTTACATTACGCCCTACTGGCTTTGGGCCTGATTGCTACATTCGGTGGGGTACTGGGCGCGCATGGCGGGGCTTGGTTTTGATGGTGGTACTTTGTGTGAGGTTGTGAAAGCCTTATATGCGCAAAGAAGAATCAAAAATAATGCTTTTTAGCGCCTTAGATACGTTGATTTAGGTGCGGCATTTCTGTGGAGACGCCCTTTTTTAAACGGCCAAGAAAGGAGATAAAGCAGGCTGTCCCGACCCGCACGAAACCCCTTCCACGTGGATACTCGCCTCGGTGACAAAGGCTGCTTGGGAGCAAGCCTGCTACTCTTTTTCGAAATCCCAAGCCGTTTATTCTTTGCATTTCGATTTGGAAACGCGATCAATCCATTTCCTGGTAGTGAACGAAACTTGCTCGCCACGGATAGTGAAGTGCTTACGTCAGAAAGCTGAGCTAGGTCGCTCATCAAGAAAAATGTTACTTATTATCTAGGGTCTGTTGACGTTTCATTCGCAATTGCGCTGAGCCGCGAATGAAACGTCAACAGACCCTAGTGAACATAAAGCCCGCTCGTTTGGTTTTATATACGCAGCGGGCATCTTTTTGTTGGGCACTTCACATTCATCGATACCAAGATGATTGTGTCCACCACGGTTTTTTACCTTGGTTTTTTCTATTTCTGTGCTTAAAAATTGTGTAGCGCTACGTATAAATAGCGACCGCTG
Organism: Iodobacter sp.; assembly: GCF_025352645.1. Classification (GTDB taxonomy): domain Bacteria; phylum Pseudomonadota; class Gammaproteobacteria; order Burkholderiales; family Chitinibacteraceae; genus Iodobacter. The sequence goes on from NZ_JANXSO010000142.1 coordinate 28,203, forward strand.
TGATTGAGTCATTATTGTTGATGTATTCCAAATGCATGGATGCATTTTATGTAATGAAAACCCAAATATTGAATTATGAAGGAGACAGAGAAGATGGCGTTTCATGGAGGAAACCATTTTTAATTGAGCTGTTTATTGGGTTTTGAGTCGTCTAAACATCAGAAAAATGGGCTTATCTCGGCTCCCAATACGGGGCTTAAAAGCCCACGGAAGCTGCGGCACGAGGCGTCAGCGGCTCGGGGTTTGGGCAAAGTGCTAGCGAAGCTTGTGCAGTCTTTATCGTCGAGTTAATTATTCGCAGTAAAGAGCTTTCCGGCTTTGAGGTCGGGGTTTGCTTGTTTTCTTGGTTGTTCAAGAATGCAAGTCCTTGAGGGATATCGCACCAAAATTAAATGTATCCAAGGCACTAAAAAGATAAGCACTGTGTAACATCATTGCATATAAATTAATGACGGTTTATCTACCAGTGTGATGTTGGCTGGACTCTGCGTTACATAGACACACATAGGATTGAAAACATGAATAAATTTTTGCTTGCTATGTTGTTTGCGCTGGCCAGCCTGATGTCTCATGCTGATTTGCTCGATACGATTAAAGCGCGCGGGACTTTGGTTGCTGGCGTGCGCGCAGATATCCCCCCTTTTGGGCAAAGAAATAAAAACCAAACGGTGTCTGGTTACGATGTGGATTTTGCGGGTGCGATAGCGAAGAAGTTGGGTGTAAAACTGTTAGTCCAGGATTTGGATCCGAATGACCGCATTGCTGCCGTTAAATCGGGGAAGATTGATATCTTGGTTGCTACTTTTGTAAAAACGGCTGAACGTGAGCGTGAAGTAAGTTGTAGCAATGGATATTTTGTTGCTGCGCTGAAAGTATTATCAAAGAAAGGTAAGTTTCCTTCGCCAGAGTCTTTGGTTAATGCCAAGATTGGCGTGACACGCGGCACACCACACGTAGAATTTGTGCGTAAACAATACCCAAATGCGACAGTCATCGTCTTTGATGATAGCCCTGAAGCGGTTAGTTCTTTAGCTGATGGGAAAATTGATGTGGTGGTGAATGGTGAGCCTGTTTTAGCCGGTTTATTAAGCAAGATGTCTAATCCTACTCAGTTTGAATTGTCGACTTACGCAAATTCGACCGAAATTTATACGATCGCGGTTAAGTTAGGTGAAAAACGGTTGATGAGTCTGATTAATGAAACACTGATTGAAATGGAAAAACTCGGCGAGGCTGAGCGTATTTTTAATCAATGGTTTGGGCCAAAAACAGCCACTCCTTTGCCGCGTACTTTTAAGATTGGTGGTTAATAGGCGATGCTAGAGCGCGAGGAGAACTGTGGGCATAGTGCAATGATCCTTATCTGGGCGGCAAATTGACTGGTGGCAAAGCCGCTCGAGGCTCAGAAAAAAGGGCCTTTTATTATGGCGATTTCGGTGAATCAGCATCTACGCTGGTGATTTCCGATGAGCTGCTTGCGTTTACGGGAGTGGCGGCGGTAGGTTGTTTGCACCAAGTGTTTATTGCTGGTGGAAAAAAATTCAAAGAGCTCATCATGTTTCATTGAGTTAATGCGATTTTTGGCAATGTAAAAATCAGTCTTTCTGGGGCGTCTAACTCGTTTGCGTTTCTTATCGCTTCAATCGTCGTTTCGACTTGAAAAGGCTTACGGATAGCGAGCGTAACTTGCTCGTCACGGACAGAGAGTCGACAGGGTAAGAAAACTGAGATAGGCCACGATTACTCTCCTCGCGAAAGGGTATAGATTTTCAAAGCTAATTCTTTGCCCAGCCAGCTGGCACCATTGGTGTGAGCTTCTATATCGTCGCTTAACTCCGGGTGGATCAGTATGGATAGTTCACCACGCTGCGCTTCAAGCAGGGCGCGGACTTCGATTAGTAAGCTTTCATCAAAATTGATTTCAAACATCGGCTGAGTATGCGGGCCTACTTCGCGGTGAATTAATTCCCCCATCCAGCAATCCGTACTTAACGCCGCTCGAAGTTGGGAGTGCAGCTTTTCAGCGGCGCTGATTTGCTCGGGTAAAAAATAAACGTGAGCATGGTAGATAAGAGACATGTAAAAATCCGGAGATATGGCTTAGTTATTCAGCTATTCAGGGGGAAAATTATGCGGGATTTGTTAAATTAAATGGCATATTTTTTTGCTTTGAAATGAACTGGTTTTGTGGGGAGGGGACTATCTTCTTAATGGAATGGTCAGGCAGCGTGGATAAGGCTGAAAGATTATTGTGAATAGGTATAGATCAAGATGATCAGCATCATTGCAATAATGATAGAGATCTTCATGAGTTTAGATGCGATGCCAGTTTTCGGATGGCTATGCAGTGCATTCATCCGGTTATTTGACTGAACAATTTCGTTCGCTTTCTCTACGAACGTAATGGCACATTCAGTCGATAGACCTTGTGCGACAAGTGATGAGAGTGCTTCGTCTGTTGTTTTTCCTTCATCGAGAAGTGAGCAGGCCTCGCCGATGATGGCCAGTCCATCTTTTATCGATTCGTCGACGGTTGACTCGGGCGCGTTCTCAGAGTAGTTAAAGATAGCGTCCTGGAGTTGTAAGCTCGTTGGTCGTGTTACTGCTGTAAGTACAAAGGGCTCTGTCATTTCTGTTGATCTTGTGAGGTTGGAAATTGATGGCTAGTGCTATGTGAGAGGTACTGTGGCTGCCTGTCGGCCGAGATGGAGTTAATGCTGGCTAATGTAAAATTAAGGGGGACCACGCTTTTGCATGGTTGATTTATGTGTACAACGAGGTAAATTGCTGCAGTTTCGTATTTATTTTCAATCGTTTGGAATCATAGATGCCAGATAGCACATATCAAGATGGGATGGCAGCTCTTATGCTTCATGAGCTGTAAATAAGCTATGCGTAAGATATTAAGCATACTTATCGGATGGTTTTATGTCAATTTTATGCCCCATTTCTTACTTTTTATTATCTAGCCATCCTTGCGAAAAGCTATCGTATTTTGACGCCGCTGATGGTTGATGGATAAATCTCGGCAGATATCGCAGGCCCAAGTCTCAACACCAGTGCTCATCAGCCCTCATATCCCCCTCTAGCAGTTTTCTCTGTATTTGAGATTCCCCGCCCTAGCGCTATGCTGTAATAAATCTTATTAAGGAAGTGCGATATGTTGAATATGCCTCGGCACCAAATGATGATGACGGTGTTGATGACGCCGGATATGGCTAATTTTTCTGGCAAGGTGCACGGCGGGGCTTTGCTTAAAGAGCTGGATCAGGTGGCTTATGCCTGTGCCAGCCGTTATGCAGGGGCTTATGCGGTGACGCTTTCTGTGGATCAGGTGACTTTTAAGCAGCCGGTGTTTGTGGGGGAACTGGTGCATTTTTTGGCTAGCATTAATTACACTGGGCGTACTTCAATGGAGGTGGGTATTCGGGTGGTGGCAGAGAACATCCGTACCCAGACTGAACGGCACACCAATAGTTGTTATTTCACGATGGTGGCGATGGGGGATGATGGCAAATCTGTGGTGGTGCCGCCGCTTATCCCCGCCGATGATGATGCAGAAGCGCGTTGGGTAGCCGCCGAGGCTAGGCGGGATATCCGGCTGATGCTGGCGGAGAAAATGGTGTTTAAAAAATAGTTGCGGCATAAAAAAACGCCACTTCCAAAGAAGTGGCGTTTTTCTTGAGGCTTAAACAGCTGGCATTACATGCCCATGCCGCCCATTCCACCCATGCCGCCCATATCTGGCATGCCTGAGCCTTCTTCTTTTGGCAGCTCAGCAATCATGCAGTCGGTAGTTAGCATCAGGCCAGCGATCGATGCTGCGTGTTGCAGTGCCGAGCGGGTTACTTTAGCTGGGTCAAGAACACCCATTTCTACCATATCGCCGTAAACGCCAGTACCGGCGTTGTAACCGAAGTTACCTTTGCCTTCCAGTACTTTAGATACCACAACGCTAGGCTCGTCGCCTGCGTTTTGTACGATTTGACGCAATGGCGCTTCAATGGCTTTCAGTACGATCTTGATACCTGCATCTTGATCAACGTTAGCACCTTTCAGATCAACGATAGAAGAGCGTGCGCGCAGCAGAGCTACACCACCACCGGCCACAATGCCTTCTTCCACAGCTGCGCGGGTTGCGTGCAGTGCATCTTCAACGCGGGCTTTCTTCTCTTTCATTTCAACTTCAGTCGCGGCACCTACCTTGATCACTGCAACGCCGCCAGCCAGTTTAGCTACGCGTTCTTGCAGTTTTTCACGGTCGTAGTCGCTCGTTGCGTCTTCGATTTGCTTACGGATCAGGCCAACGCGTGTTTTGATTGCTTCTTCATTACCCGCGCCATCGATGATGATGGTGTTTTCTTTAGATACTTCGATACGCTTAGCAGAACCCAATTCAGCCAGTGTGGCTTTCTCTAGAGTCAGGCCCACTTCTTCAGCGATCACAGTACCGCCAGTCAGGGTAGCGATGTCTTCTAGCATGGCTTTACGACGATCACCAAAGCCTGGAGCCTTAACCGCTACAGTCTTCAGAATACCGCGGATGTTGTTCACTACCAAGGTCGCCAGCGCTTCGCCGTCTACATCTTCAGCAATAATCAACAACGGACGGCCAGCCTTAGCCACTTGTTCCAGTACCGGCAGCAGGTCACGGATGTTGCTGATTTTCTTGTCGAAAAGCAGAACAAACGGATTGTCTAGCAGGGCAATTTGTTTTTCTGGATTGTTGATGAAGTAAGGGGAGAGGTAGCCGCGATCAAATTGCATCCCTTCTACTACATCCAACTCATCTTCAAGGCCAGTACCGTCTTCAACGGTAATTACGCCTTCTTTACCTACTTTTTCCATCGCAGCAGCGATTTTTTCGCCGATGATTTCGTCGCTGTTAGCAGAGATAGAGCCAACTTGAGCGATTTCTTTGGTGGTAGAGCAAGGCTTAGCAATGTTTTTCAGCTCAGCAACCAAGGCAATCACAGCCTTGTCGATACCGCGCTTCAAGTCCATTGGGTTCATACCGGCAGCTACGTATTTCATGCCTTCTTGTACGATGGCTTGTGCCAGTACAGTAGCGGTGGTGGTACCGTCACCGGCGATGTCAGAAGTCTTAGATGCAACTTCCTTCACCATTTGCGCGCCCATGTTTTCGAAACGGTCTTTTAATTCGATTTCTTTGGCTACCGATACACCGTCTTTGGTGATGGTAGGCGCGCCGTAGCTGCGTTCTAGCACTACGTTACGACCCTTAGGGCCCAGCGTTACTTTAACTGCATCGGCCAGGATGTTTACACCGGCTACCATGCGAGCGCGTGCTGAATCGCCAAATTTAACTTCTTTTGCTGCCATGTTGTTTAACTCCGTAATATTTAGGTAAGGGCTAGAATCAGGTGGCTTGTAAGCCGTGATTAACCTTCGATCACGCCCATGATGTCTTCTTCACGCATTACTAGCAGCTCGTCGCCATCTACTTTCACGGTTTGGCCGCTGTACTTACCAAAAATAACCTTGTCGCCAGCTTTAACAGCCATTGGGCGTACTGAGCCGTTTTCTAAAATCTTACCGTTACCGACGGCAACTACTTCGCCCATATCCGGCTTTTCAGCAGCGTTACCTGGCAACACGATGCCAGATGCAGTTTTTTCTTCAGCTTCAACGCGTTTGATTACTACACGGTCATGCAAAGGACGAATTTTCAT
>NZ_JANXSO010000023.1 GCF_025352645.1 Iodobacter sp.
AGGCGGCATTCTTAAATATCTGGAAACAGTAAAACAGGAAGAAACCAAGTGGAATGGCGACTGCTTTGTGTTTGATAACCGCGTCACCGTTCGCCACGATTTAAGCGAAGGCGATTTCGACCTCTGCCACGCCTGCCGCCAACCGGTGTCGGTGGAAGAGCGACTATCACCGCATTACGTCGCTGGGATTAGCTGCCCGCACTGCTGGAATTCGCTCAGCGAAAAAACCAGAAATGGCGCGCGCGAGCGGCAAAAACAGATCGAACTGGCCAAAAAACGCAATCAGCCTAATCCGCTTGGCCGAGTAATAAAGAAGGGTGAATAAAGATCTGGCCGTGATTTGATCGTTATTTTGGGATTTACTTCGAGTCCCTCCCTAAATAGATCATGCAATTTGGGTATTTCACCAGTCCTATTAACGTAAGCAATATGCCATTCGTAGGGCGGGTGAAACCCGCGTTTTTTCAATGTCGCTCGCGGGTTTCACCCGCCCTACGATGTTTCAAGGCTTGCAATAAAAGGATTAAAGCTAAAGCCAGTTTGTTGATCAATATCTTGCCCTTAGCTTGCTAGGGCTGGGTATTTCCCCCACCTTATGCTTAGCTTAATTTATATCCTTTTTGCCATATGATGCGCGGTCGATATCGATAATTTCGGTGCGAATCTGAATGCTAAGCTGATTTGGATGATCAATTTGAATGGCATTGAGTAGTGCGTCTGAAAGAGATTTTTTAATTTCGGCAGAGCGGCCACTCAGCATACGCAGCTTAATATGAATAAAGGCACGGCCCTCGCCCACATTGCCTATTAAAAAGTCATCAAAGCTCATGGCGCGGCTTTGGATTTCGTCTTCAATAAAATGGCCAGATTCAATGAGCGCAGTATTTAATTGCAATAGAGCAGCTTGGGCGTTTAATGAAAGATTATTGCTGTATTCAAGATTAAGGTGGGGCATGAGCTGGCCTATATCAGGGCAGGCTAGAAACTAGCCAAACCCTGATCATATCGCTATTTATTCAATGTGCTCAAGTTGGGATGTTGCCAATGGCTTGCCGCGAGTATTCGCCGTATGTTGAATATGGTGTACCGTGCGCTGCGGAAATGGAATAGAGATTTTTGCCATATCAAAAGCCTTTTTGATGTTTTCAGTGGTATCAAAAAAGATAGGCCAGTAATGTTCACTATTAGCCCAAGCGCGTACCGTAAAATTAACCGAACTTTCGGCTAAGGATGACACCACGACCATTGGCGCTGGGTCTTGATGAATGCGGCGGTCTTTATTGAGCACCGATAAAATAACTTGGCGGGCGTGATCTATATCATCGTCGTAGCCAATACCAAATACAAAATCTACACGGCGAGTTGGCATGGCTGAATAATTGGTTAGATTGCCGTTGGCTAATGGGCCATTGGGCACCACAATTAATTTATTGTCACCGGTGCGCAAGCGTGTGGTGAAGATTTGAATTCCTTCTACCGTACCTGCTTGCCCCTGCGCTTCAATATAGTCGCCCGCTTTAAATGGCTTAAACATTAAGATTAATACCCCTCCAGCAAAATTAGAGAGGCTACCTTGTAATGCCAAGCCAATGGCCAAACTGGCCGCACCTAAAATAGCGATAAATGAAGTGGTTTCAATACCTATCATTGAAGCGGCACTAATCAGCAGCAGCGCTTTTAATGCCACATTGGCAAGGCTGCCTAAGAAGTGGCGCAAAGTGGATTCAACATTGCTGCGAGCCAGCATTTTTTCTAGTAATTGCGTGGCAATGCCAATGAGTTTCCAGCCGATAAAAAGTGTGAGCAGGGCAGAAAATAATTTTGGCGCGTAGTTGATTGCTTGTGCTTGCAGTATTTCAATCCAATTCATTCGATACTCATCTATTTGGGTGACAGTTCCTTTTAGTTTCACAGAAATGGCGCTCTATTCGAAGTGAATAAATTACGCTTTGAATAGGAAATGCTGCACACATTGTCTTGTTACCTGCCAATCTCCCGCGCATATTCATCCACGCATTGCAGTGCTAGCGCTACAAATTCGGCGGCTTGTGCACGGCTCATAATCAACGGTGGGGCGGCGATCATGCTATCGCCGGTGGCACGCATAATCAGTTTGTTTTTTAGGCAGATATCGCGGCAGCGCAGTGCCATTTTGCTGCCGTTGCTAAAGCGCTTGCGGCTGGCTTTGTCTTCTACCAAGGTGAGCGCAAAGAAAAATCCTAGGCTGCGCACATCGGACACCAGTGGGTGATTGTCGAAAGCGTCGTGCCAGAGCTGGGCGGCGTAGGGGGCGACGTCTGCGTGCATGCGCTCGATGATCTGTTCATTTTGCAGTATATGAATATTGGCGACGGCAACGGCGCAGGCCACAGGGTGGCCAGAATAAGTAAAACCGTGGTTAAAATCGCCGCCTGCTATCAGCACATCGGCCACTTTATCGTGCACAAGCACGCCGCCAATTGGGATATATCCAGAGCTTAAGCCCTTGGCGATAGTCATGAGATGTGGGCGGATGCCGTAGTGCTGGCTGCCAAACCAGGCGCCGGTGCGGCCAAAGCCGCAGATGACTTCGTCTGCAATCAGTAAAATTCCATAATGATCGCAAATGCGTTGGATTTCTGGCCAGTAAGTGGAAGGGGGGATAATAATGCCGCCCGCGCCCTGCACTGGTTCGCCAATAAAGGCGGCAACGTTTTCAATGCCTAGCTCTAGAATTTTGTCCTCTAGTGCTCTGGCGGCTTTAAGCCCGTATTCCTTGGGGCTAAGCTCGCCGCCATTGGCGAACCACCAAGGCTGCTCAATATGGGCAATACCTGGGATGGGTAAATCGCCCTGCTCGTGCATATAGTGCATGCCGCCCAAGCTGGCCCCGCCTATGGTGGAGCCGTGATAGCCGTTGATGCGGGCGATGATGGTTTTCTTGTTGGGCTGGCCGAGTGTGGCCCAGTAATGGCGCACCATGCGAATAATGGTGTCGTTGCCTTCGGAGCCTGAGTTGGTATAAAAAACGTGCTTAAAGCCATCGGGGGCGACTTGCGCCAGCAGGCTGGATAGCTCAATCACCGGTGGGTGGGTGGTTTTAAAAAAAGTATTATAGAAAGGTAGCTCCAGCATTTGCTGGTAAGCCGCATCCGCCAGCTCACGTCTGCCATAGCCAATATTGACGCACCACAGCCCGCTCATGGCATCAAAAATTTTATTTCCGTCTGAGTCATATAAATAAATCCCTTCGCCTCGGGTAATCACTCGCGAGCCGTGGGCATTGAGCGCGGCGGTATCCGAGAAGGGGTGGATATGGTGGGCGGCATCCAGCGCTTGGTACTCGGCGGTGCTGCGGCTAGGGCTGGAGTTGCCTGGGCTGATGGGATTCGGATTCATCGAGTGCCTCCTTGTTGCGGGGTGGGCCTGTGCCCACGTGGGTGCATTGTAGGACGGGTGAAACCCGCCGTTTAAGTAAGCCAAGTCAAAAACTGTATTTCTATTAAGTGCCTTCGGCACGTTGTATTTTGGTGCGGGCGTCCCGCTGGACCTTCCTTTCTTGCTTCGCCAAGAAACGAAGCCAAAGAAGGCGACCCCTAAAACACGAAATCCCCTCGCTGTGGACAATCGAGGTGGCGTCAATTCAACTCGCTTCGCTCAAACACGAATTGACGACTACCCCGCCCCGCTTGTTCCTCGCTCGGCGTGTTTTCAGGGGAGGGTAAAAGCCCCTTGCTGCGAGTCGTGATATAAATTTATTTTTCAGTGTTTGAATCAATTAAAAACCTAAGACTCGGCTCAACTCTAAAAGCTTTTCCTCCGTGAAACTCCGTGTTCTCTGTGTCCTCCGTGGTTCAATATTTGGGTTTTCTCGGAGCAACATCTGCCATCACACATGCAGCAGCAAATGTTTTCTTTCCCATGGGCTGATGACTCTGGCGTATTCCACGTATTCGGCTTCTTTTACTGCGCAATAGGCTTTGATAAATCGTTCTCCCAGTAGCTTGGATATTGGGGCGCAATCGCTGAGGATTTGCGTGGCGGCATCTAGCCCGCGCGGGAAGGCGAAGGGTAGGGTGTAGGCGTCGCCGGTGAGGGGTTCGCTGGGCTTTAGCTGCTCTTCAATACCTAAATAGGCGCAGGCCAGCGTGGCGGCGAGGGCCAGATAGGGATTGCAGTCCACGCCAGGTAGGCGGTTTTCTATGCGGCGGGCGGCGGGGTCAGAGTGCGGTACGCGTATGCCGCAGCTGCGGTTATCAAAGCCCCATTGCACATTGATCGGCGCGGCGTAGTAGCGGGTTAGGCGGCGGTAGCTGTTTACAAAAGGGGCAAAGAGCGCAATCACCTGCGGGAAGTATTTTTGCATGCCGGCTACCGATTGATAAAACACCTCGCTAGGTGTGCCATCGATATTTGAGAACACATTCTGGCCGCTGATGGCATCCACCACGCTCATATGGATATGCATGGCCGAGCCTGGTTCGTTTTCCATGGGTTTGGCCATAAAGGTGGCGTACATATTGTGGCGGATCGCCGCTTCCCGCACCGTGCGTTTAAATAGGAATACCTGATCGGCTAACTCTAAGGCATCGCCGTGCAGAAAGTTGATTTCCATCTGGCAAGCGCCCACTTCGTGGATCAGCGTATCGATCTGCAAGCCCTGTGCATCGCAGTAATCGTAAACATCTTCAAATAGATCGTCGTATTCATTTACTGCGTCAATCGAATACGCTTTGCGGCCGGTTTCTGGCCGACCCGTGCGGCCTAAGGGCGGCTGCAGTGGCAGATCGGGATCGCGGTTGATATCAACCAGATAAAATTCCATTTCTGGCGCAACAACCGGTTTCCAGCCTCTATCTTCATAGAGTTTGAGCACGCGGCGTAATACATAGCGGGGGGACAGCTCAACGGGGCTGCCATCAAAGTAAAAGCAATCGTGAATTACCTGCGCCACTGGGTCTTTGGCCCATGGCACGATGCGGATAGTGTTGGGGTCTGGGATCAGAATCATGTCCGGATCGGTGATCGGCGTGATGTGTTGCGCGTATTCGCCGGTCACGGTTTGCACCAGCACGGTAATAGGCAGGCGCATGCCTTCTTCTTCACTGAATTTTTCTTTGGGCACAATTTTGCCGCGGGCTATGCCGGTGAAATCGGGCGTGACACATTCCACTTCAGTGATTCGACGTTCTCGCAGCCAGTCGCTGATTAAGCTCATGCTGCCTCCCTTTTTGATTTGTTAAGACGGGGCGGGCCTACATCTTTATATAAATTTAATACTGGCCTGCTATGTTTTTACAGTTTCTTTCCTTTGGAATGCTTAGGCTTAATGCGTCGATTACGCCTAGGAGCTTGCCGGTGAAACCCATTGCCATTTGTCGTCATGAGGCCACTCAGGGGCCAGGCTATTTACAATCTTTTTTAGATAAGCACGGCGTGCCTTATCGGATTTTTGCCATTGATGCGGGGGATACACCTCCTCGTTGTGCTGCTGAATTTAGTGGTGTGGTGGTTCTGGGCTCTAATGCCGGTGTGAACGATGGCCTAGCTTGGATTAAGCGGGAAGAGGCGCTACTTAAAGATGCTTTACGGCTGGAGCGCCCCATTCTTGGCCATTGTTTTGGCGGGCAATTGCTATCCAAAAGCCTGGGGGGCAAGGTACGTCGTAATAGCGTGCCGCAAATCGGCTGGGGCAAGGTGCTGGTGACCAAGTTTGATGAGGCGCGCCACTGGCTGGGCGACAAGCGCGAGCTGGATCTGTTTCACTGGCACTTTGATACCTTTGAAGTGCCGCGCGGTGCAAAGCGGATGCTGTTTGGGTATTACTGCATGAATAAAGGCTTTGCGCTGGGCCCGCATCTGGGCTTGCAATCGCATCTGGAAGTCACTGCGCAGAGTATTCGCCAGTGGTGCGCTGAGGATAGACAGGTGTTGCAGCAGTGGCAAGCACAAAGCTCGGTGCAGAGCGAGGCGCAGATTCTGCATCGCTTGGATGAAAAAGTAGCCGTGCTGCACCAAGTTGCCGATCATGTTTACCGGCAGTGGCTGGGCGGGGTATCGGGTGCTCTGCACGCACATTTGACCAAAACACAGCGTCCACATGGTGGTGCTGGCTGGTTGGAGGCGCTGAAATAGGGGCTGGATAGGGCGCATAGGCTTACCTTTTTTTAGCGCTAAGTTGGCGCTGCGTACAAGCCGCCGCAAATCCAGTTAGCATGGCCATAGAGAGTGAATTATCTTGGAATCTCCACTCTGGGTGCCATTGCACCGCCAGTGCAAAGCGGGCGGCATGGCTAACGCTAAAGGCTTCGATCAGCCCATCGGGGGCCAGCGCTTCTATCTGCAAGCCCGCTCCTAATGTGGCAACCCCTTGATGATGTAAAGAGTTAACTCTGGCGCTAGTCTGGCCATATAACTGGTGTAGTAGCCCGCCGGTGACCAGCTCAATTTCATGCGCTGGGCCGTACATTTCATCAAGGCTGCTGCCCTGTTCACGATGATCGAGCTTGCCCGTTTGCTGATGCACGGCTTGCTCTAGTGTGCCGCCAAACGCCACATTGACTTCTTGTGCGCCTCGGCAAATACCTAAAACCGGTACACCCAACGCAACCGCCGCTCTAATCAAGGGCAGGGTGGTGGCGTCTCTTTGCGGATCATTAAAATCGTTCGCGAGCACTTGGCCTTGGTAGTGCTGTGGCTCGATATTGGATTGGCTGCCGGTGAGTAGCAGGCCATCGATGCTGCTTAAAATTTGCTCAAGCTGGCTGGCGTCCCCCAGCGCGGGGATCAGCAGCGGTAATCCGCCAGCGGCCACGGCCGCCTGAATATATTTCTCCCCCACTAGATGAAAGAAATGGCCATCTTCTTTTAAGCGCCAACGGCAGCAAGTGATTCCAATAATGGGCTGAGCCATGATACGTCTCTGCTGATATGGGGCGAGATAGTGGAGTTACAGGCTCCGCTCTGAGTACTAAGCTGGCTGGCGGGTTTTACCCCAGTCCTATCAACTTAGATCTATCTAAATTGCAAGTATTGAAACATCGTAGGGCGGGTGCAACCCGCGTTTTTTAGCATCGCTCGCGGGTTTAACCCACTCTACAAAACCAAGTCTTTGCTCTAAAGAAGGGCGCTGCGCCTTATTTTTTGTGTTGTTTGAGGCGGGTGCTTGCAGATATGCACGCATGTCACCTTATGTATTAAGACTAGCCTGTTAAATATATTTGACAAGGTGAGGCTTTGCGCTTGGGCTAAGTAAATTCCTGTAGCGCAAAAAAATGCAGCATTGGCCCGCTGGCTTATTCTTGCTGCATGACATAGTTTAAGTGGGTGTTGATTATTTTGAACGGGGCTGGCTATGGACGTTGGCGCAAGGCTAAAACGAGTGCGGCAGCGCTTTGGCTTATCGCAGCGGGAGCTGGCGAAAAGGGCTGGCGTCACCAATGCTACCGTTTCATTAATTGAGCAAAATCGGGTTAGCCCATCGATTAGCTCATTAAAAAAACTGCTGGAAGGCTTTCCGATGTCTTTGGCAGAGTTCTTTATCTTTGAGCAAGATAGTATTGTGCCTAGCTATATCTTCCCCGCTGGCGAGCAACCCAATCTGGGCAATGCCGCTTTGCAAATGCATTTGGTTGGATCTGGGTTTCAGGATCGTCATATCGGCTTATTGCGGGAGCAATACCAGCCGGGGGCGGATACCGGCAGTGAAATGCTGCAACATGAGGGGCAGGAGTGCGGTGTGCTGGTGAGCGGGCATATGGAGCTGACTATTGCTGGGCAGGTGCATCATTTACAGGCAGGGGATGGTTATTACTTTCCAAGCAATTTGCCACATCGTTTTCGAAATATCGGCGCTGGCGCTGCCGAAGTGATTAGCGCCAATACGCCGAGCTCTTTTTAATTCACCGAGCTTAATACGGCGTTATGCTCGAGGATGATGTCATCCAAAATCTCTTGGTAACTTAGCGCCACACGTAAGTCAGGTGCGGCTTGCCTTGTTTCTGCAGAGGGGCAAAATAAATAGCTCTGCGTGGCTTTGCGCAGCATGCTGAGATCATTAAATGCATCGCCTACGGCTAAGGTGCGAGCGCCCATCGCTGCAAATTCTTCGATCACTTCATGCTTACCATGAGCGCGGCTATAGCGGGCGAAGCGAATTTGGCCGTTTGGTTTGCAAACAAAGCGATGGCAGCGTAGCTCTGGCTGGCCCAGCGTATGCCATAGCGGCGTGAGCATTTCTTGAAAAGCATCAGAAACCAGTACAACGCGGTAGTGTTTTTGTAGCTGATTTATAAAATTAATCGCGCCAGGTAAGGGCGCAAGTTTGGCAATCATATGTTCAATATCGGCAATGCCTAAGCGGTTTTCATTCAAAATGCAGATGCGTTTTGAAACCAACTGTACATAGTCAGGCTCTTCACGCGTGGTAATCGCCAGCGATTTAATCCCAGTATATTGGGCAATATGTGGCCACATTTCTGGAATCAACACGCCTTCCATATCGATGCATGCAATTTTCATTTGCTTAGCCCCTTGGGATAAAAGTGTGGATGGAGTAAAGCCGGAAGATGCACTCCATCAGAGCAGAGTGCATTCTTTGGCTTAATGTGTGAGCGGTGCAAAGGCAAGCGATACACCCAGCCCAAGCAGGGCGCTACCAATGATTTTATTGAGCACACTTTGTCCATTAATCATGGCGGATCTTAAGGTTTGGTGAGAGAAAAACAGCGCCACAAGCGAAAACCAAATACCGTGCGCTAATGACATAAATAAGCCATAGCCAATTTGCTGAGTTAGCGGGGTGCTTGGGTTAACCACTTGGGTGTAGGTGCTCACCACGAAAAGCGTGGTTTTAGGGTTAAGCACATTGGTTAAAAAGCCGTTTCTTAGTGCAGATAAAGGGCTTAAAGCTGAATCAGCGCTTAAATCTATATCGAGCTTACTTTTGCTGGTAAAGGTTTTGTAGCCGATATAAATTAAGTAAATCGCCCCCGCTATTTTGATCACGGTAAACAGTGCTGGCGATTGCGAAATGATCAGCCCCACACCCAACATGGTGTACATCACATGGATTTGCACACCCAAGGCAATCCCCAGTGCGGCCAATAAACCGGCTTTGCGGCCATAGAGGTAGCTATTGCGGGTAACCATTGCAAAATCAGCGCCGGGGCTGATAACGGCCAGAATGGTGATGAGCGCGACGGCAAAAATTTCGTTCATTGGATTTATCCTTTAAATCAATCGGCAGTCGTTGGAGATTGCGTTTTGCGGCGGAAGGTAATAACCAGCACATCACGAGCAGCTAGCCGATCACTATCGAGCTGCATGATGGGGGTGACGCCATGGAAAACTTGCTCATCATTGACGAGCGCCATATCCAGCGGGTTGGTTAAAACAAACTGGTCTAAGCGGTTTTTGTTGAGGTCATAAATAGTGGTTGCGCCATTCACCATATTGGCGCGCTGCACCATCAGCATCATCACAAAATTAACGCCATCTCTATGCACGCCTTCTGGTGTGGGCAGGCCTGCTTGCTCTGCATTAGCTTCAATGCGAAATTGGTGCGCTTCAATATGCCAAGCATGCTCTGGCATCAGTTGGCCAAAAATATCGCAAGCCAAGGTGAGCAAGTTATTCATGCTGTGGCTTTGCATTACCGCATCGCTAATTGGTGCGTAGTGGCGAGCAATTCCGCCATTCAAATTGTTGTAAGTTAAACTTTGGTAATGCGGCTGGTGGGCTTCTTTTTGCCAAAGGCGGCTGGCTGCAGGGGCGCTCAGTGTGGCGTGTTTACGTTTGCGATAGCTGCCTTGGTCGGCCATATAGGTGTCTAGAGCCAGATCAGACCAGCTATTTTGAAAAGTACTCCAGTCTTGCAGTGCGGTAGCTTGCTGCTGTTGCAATAGTGATCTGACCTGCTCTGCAGGAATAAAACAGAAGTTTTTTTGAGCCATTTGCATACGAACTTGCTCTAGATCTGAATACGCTTGCTTGTCATCACGATAAGGTGTTTGCAGCATTTGAAAGCCTATTTTTCATGTGTTGATTTATTGATGGAAGTTACGCGTCAGCTATTGCATAGCTTGTTGCTATTTTGTCTATCTTGCTCGTTCAGCAAAATCGATTTATGCTCAATAAAATCAATGAGAAAAAGTCAACGATGAGTATCCGAATTCCTTCACTCAATGCTTTACGGGTATTTGAGGCCGCTGCACGGCATCTCAGCCTGATTCGTGCTTCAGAAGAGTTGTTTGTGACGCAGGGAGCGGTTAGTCGCCAGATTAAGCAGCTAGAAGAAAGCTTGGGTGTGTTGTTATTTGAGCGCCGGAACCGAGCTATTTTTCTGACCAGAGAGGGCGAGCTATTAAAAAACACTTGCCAAGAGATGCTGGCGCAATTGGCGCTTACATTGCAAAAACTCAAGGGAAATCCTTACGACAGGCCTTTGGTTGTATCGTGTGAGCCAACCATTGCCATGCGCTGGCTTATTCCTCGGCTAAGCGATTTTCATAGCCGCTACCCAGCAATTCAGCTGCATTTATTTACAGCAGGAGGCGTGGTTGATTTTCAAGGCGGGCATATTGATCTAGCGATCAGACGCAATGATTTCAACTGGGGGAAAGATTGCTATTCAGAAGAAATAGGGCAGGAAAAAGTAGGGCCGGTGTGTGTGCCAGAGCAGTTGCAAGATGGGTGCATAAACCTAGAACAGAGCAGTCTTTTGCATACCCGCACCCGAGCAAATGCTTGGGCGCGTTGGGGGGAGGAGGCGCAGCAGGCGGTAACGAGCCGCCAAAATTCATATTTTGAGCATTTTTATTTAAGCTTACAGGCGGCAAGCGCTGGCTTAGGTGTGGCGATTGCTTCGGCCTATATGATAGAAGAAGAGCTAAAAAATGGCCGCCTAGTTGCGCCATTTGGCTTAGTGCCCGATGGCTCACGGTATTTTGTTTTGTCCGCAGAGCCGTTTGCCCAAGATGAGCGGCGTTTAGTGTTTTTGGATTGGATTAGGCAGGAGTTTCAAAAATCGGATGAGGTGCTGGGGCGCTTGCTGGCGATTTAGACGCCGTAACGCTTTGCGCTACGGCATGGAAACATAGGTTCCCCCCTTTGAAAAAGGGGGGCTAGGGGGGATTTGGCACGGCATATCATTGCAAAAAGGCAGCAGTTAATGCAAAGGCAAATCCCCCTCAATCCCCCTTTTTCATAGGGGAAACAAATACATCAATCTTATGCAGATACTTATGGAAGTGAAGGGTGCAATCAATATCAACGATAGCTTAACCCTAGTGTGTGGGTTGAAACCCGTGTGCCTGCCGTGCCTTGCACAATGGCTTCAATATCACTGAGCGAGCCGATGACGGCTACTTTGCCAGTATTGCGGGCAAATTCGCAGGCGGCTTGTACCTTGGGGCCCATTGATCCGGCGGCAAAGCCTAAGCGTTCTAATTCATCGGGGTGGGCGCTGGCGATGGCTTTTTGCGTGGGCTTGCCATAGTCAATAAACGTGGCGCTGACATCGGTGGCAATCACCAGTAAATCGGCGCTTAGCTCTTCTGCCAGCAGGGCGGAGCAGAGGTCTTTGTCGATAACGGCTTCAATGCCGTGCAATTTTCCTGCCTTATCGTAGCAAGTCGGAATCCCCCCGCCACCCGCACAAATCACGATGGTGCCGTGCTCTAACAGCCATTTTACTGGGCGAAGCTCAAAAATACGTTTGGGCCTTGGGCTGGCTACCACGCGGCGAAATTTATCGCCATCTGGGGCAATAGCCCAGCCTTTTTCGGCGGCGAGCCTATCGGCGTCTTCTTTGCTGTAAATAGGGCCAATGGGCTTGGTCGGGTTTTTAAAAGCAGGGTCGGCCGCGTCGACTTCTACTTGGGTCAAAATCGTGGCAAACGGCGTTTCAACCGGCAGCAGATTGCCTAGCTCCTGCTCAATCATATAGCCAATCATGCCCTCGGTTTCGGCGCCTAATACATCCAGCGGATAGGGACTGACTTGGCTGTAGGCGGCATTTTGTAAGGCGAGTAGCCCCACTTGCGGGCCATTGCCGTGGGCGATGACTAGCTCATTATTGGGTGCAACACGGGCGATTTGTTTGACGGCGATGATGACGTTTTCACGTTGATTATCTGCACTCATGGCTTCGCCACGACGAAGCAGAGCATTGCCGCCTAGGGCGATGACGATACGCATAATGAATCCTTTATTGCGGTTTACACCGCAACTTTTAGTGCCTTCGGCACCTTGGTTTTTGAGTGGCTGTTACTGCTATACGTCTGCAAGCATTGAATCATCGTAGGGCGGGTGGAACCCGCCGTTTTTGTAGCGTTTTATGCCAATGTCTGGCGGGTTTTTTTCATTGGCGCTAAGCAAAAAAGATCTTTTTAGTGCCTTCGGCACGTCGATTTAGGAGCGGTAGCCACCGCGGGGCCTTCCTTTCTTGCTTCGCCAAGAAACGAAGCCAAGCGACAACAGCAAAGCACGAAGGCTCCTGCTGCGGTCCAATCGAGTCGGCGGCGGGCGGGATTGGCTGGATCCTTCGCTCCCAAGCGATCCCCCGACCCGCTTGTTCCTCGCTCCGGCGTGTTTCAAGGGGGCTCTAAAGCCCCTTGCGGAGAGCTGCGATGACTATTTAGATCACTGAGTTTGAAAATATTCAAAACCCTAAATGAACAGGCTTACTTCAAACCTGTTTTCCTCCGTGAACCTCCGTGGTCCAAGATTTGGGTTTTGCTATGCCCGCGTCAGGCAAAGTCAGATATCCCCCAAGGTTGAAACCAGAATGGCTTTAATGGTGTGCATGCGGTTTTCTGCTTGCTCGAAGGCGATGTTGGCTGGGGATTCGAACACTTCTTCGGTGACTTCTACGCCATTGGCGAGGAAGGGGTATTGCTCGGCGATTTGCTTGCCCATTTTGGTATCGCTGTTGTGAAAAGCGGGCAGGCAGTGCATAAATTTGGTGCGTGGATTGCCGGAGGCTTTCATCATGGCGCTGTTGACTTGGTAGGGGAGCAGCTGTTTGATCCGCTCGGCCCATGCTTCAACCGGCTCACCCATCGATACCCATACATCGGTGTGGATAAAATCGACGCCTTTTACGGCTTCTAGTGGGTCTTCGGTTAGCGTGATTTTTGCGCCGGATTCTTGTGCAAAATGGCGGCATTGTGCAACAAAATCTTCGTGGGGCCACAGCGCTTTAGGTGCGGCAACGCGCACGTCCATGCCTAGCTTTGCGCCAATTAAGAGCAGCGAATTGCCCATATTATTGCGGGCGTCGCCCAAATAGGCGTAGCTGATATCGTGCAGTGGTTTGTCGCTGTGTTCACGCATGGTGAGCACGTCGGCCAGCATTTGGGTGGGGTGATATTCGTCGGTGAGGCCATTAAACACCGGCACATCGGCAAAGGCGGCCAGCTCTTCTACAATTTCCTGACTATAGCCGCGATATTCGATGGCATCGTATAAGCGCCCCAGCACACGGGCGGTGTCTTTCATACTTTCTTTATGACCAATTTGCGATGAGCTTGGGTCGATATAGGTGACGTTTGCGCCTTGATCATAGGCTGCTACTTCAAAGGAGCAGCGGGTGCGGGTGGAGGTTTTTTCAAAAATCAGCGCTATGTTTTTGCGTTTTAGATGCTGCTGCTCGGTGCCGGTGTATTTAGCGCGTTTTAAATCCCGAGATAAATCCAGCAGATAACGTAGCTCACGGGTGGTGTGATGCATTAGGCTAAGCAGATTACGATTATGCATATTGAAGGACATGATTTTCTCCAGCAAACGAAAGAAATACAAAATGGACCAAGCGGCATCAGTAGGCCGCTGATTTCCTATGAGCAAAGCAAAAAAAGATCGTTTAAGTGCCTTCGGCACGTTGATTTAGGTGCGGGATTCCCCCGTGTGGGACTCCCTTTCTTGAACGGCCAAGAAAGGAAGCAAAGAAGGCCGCCCCAGCCAGCACGAAAGCCCCTCACTGCGGATAATCGGCTCGGCGAAAAAGGCTGCTCGGGAGCAAGCCCGCTACCCCTTTTCCGAAATCCCGAGCCGCTTATTCCTCGTGTCGCGGCTTCAAGGGGAGGGTAAAAGCCCCGTGCTACGAGCCAAGAAGAACCACAGATTGCGGCGTTTGAAAAAATTTAAAACGCAAAGAAAACGATTTTTCTCCGTGAAACTCCGTGTTCTCTGTGCCCTCCGTGGTTCAAGATTTGGGTTTTCTAATCACTCCCAATAATTAGTAATCAACTGGGTCGCGGATAATTGGGCAGGTCATGCAGTGGCCACCGCCTCGGCCACGGCCTAGTTCGGCGGAGCTGATGGTGATGACTTCTACGCCTGCTTTGCGTAGTAGGGTGTTGGTGTGGATGTTGCGGTCGTAAGCTAAAACCACGCCGGGTTGTAGGGCGACGACGTTATTGCCGTCATCCCATTGCTCACGTTCAGCTTCAAAGGAGTTGCCGCCGGTTTGCACCACGCGTAGCGCAGGTAATTTGAGCGCTTCGGCGACAACATCTAGGAAGGGTTTGCTTTCGCGGCGCAGATCAATGCCATTCGGTTTGCTTTCATCGGGGCGCAGGCTGAAGGCGACAATTTGTTTGACCACTTCGGGGAAGATGGTGACCAAATCCCGATCACAAAAGCTAAATACAGTGTCGAGATGCATGGCGGAGCGGGATTTTGGCAGGGCGGCTACGATCACTCGTTCGACAGCTCCGGCTTTAAAGAGTGACATGGCGACTTGGCCAA
Organism: Iodobacter sp.; assembly: GCF_025352645.1. Lineage (GTDB taxonomy): Bacteria > Pseudomonadota > Gammaproteobacteria > Burkholderiales > Chitinibacteraceae > Iodobacter. Next base: position 14,728 of record NZ_JANXSO010000023.1, read on the forward strand.
TGGCTTGATGCGAGGTGCGCTCGCCCATACCAATTAAGACTACGCCATTGCCAATCGGCATCACATCGCCGCCTTCTAGTGTGGCGCTGCCATGATCGACATCGGGGTCTCCCCACCAAACTTTGACATCGGCGGCGGCAAAATCAGGGTGGAATTTATAAATAGCAGTGACGAGCAGGGTCTCTTGTCGTCGTGCTGGCCAATACATTGGGTTGAGCGTTACGCCGCCGTAAATCCAGCAGGTGGTATCGCGGGTAAATTGGGTATTCGGTAACGGCGGCAAAATAAAGCTAGCATTGCCGAAGTTTTCACGGAAGATGCTCAGCACTTCGGATGGCGTATCGGCTGGCAAATCGGGAGCAACTACACCGCCCATTAAGAATTCAGCCAAATGGCGTGGTTCTAATGAATCTAGCCAGCTGCGTACTTCTTCTAGCAAACCAATGCCGACTAAATCTGCAGTAATCTTGCGATCAAGTATCCATTCTTTGGCTTCAGGAATCGCTACGGTGGTGGTAAGCAGATTGTGCATCTCTATCACATCCACACCGCGCTCACGCATTTTGGAAACAAAATCAAAGTGATCGCGTTTGGCTTGGCTAACCCACAGCACATCGTCAAATAATAAAGAATCGCAGTTATTGGGTGTCAGCCGCATATGCGCCAACCCTGGCGAGCAAACCATCACCCGCCTTAGCATGCCTACTTCAGAATGCACACCCAATTGTAGATTTTCGGTACTCATCACATAGCTCCTATTAAAGCTTTAGAAAACCGGTGTAAAGGCCGTAACTTGCCGCGATGGCCCCAATTACAGCGGCTGCAAAAATGAATTTTTCGATGGAGGTAAAGATAATCTGGCCGCATTCTTTACGCGCCTTGGCATAAAGAATGGCGCCTGGCGCATACAGCAGGGCGGATAGCAGTAAGAATTGCACCCCAGCTGCGTAGATCAGCCATACGCTGTAGAGCGCAGCCACCACGGCAATCACCAAGTCTTTGTTGCGATTACCGCCATGCTCTACGTAGCCTTCCCCCTTGTAAGCCACTATCACGCCGTAAGCGGTAGACAAGAAGTAGGGCACTAAAATCATTGAGGTAGCTAGCAGCAGCAGGCTGGTGTAAGTGCTGGCCGCAAACAGGGTAATAATGAGGAAAACTTGCACCGCGCTGTTAGATAACCAAAGTGCATTGGCTGGCACACCGTTGGCGTTTTCTTTGTGCAGAAAACTCGGCATGGTTTTATCGCGGGAGGCAGAGAACAAAATCTCGGCACAGAGTAGTGTCCATGAGAGCAGAGCACCCAGCAGTGAAATCACCAGCCCAATCGCAATAAAAATCGCGCCCCAGTGGCCCACAATATGTTCCAGCACATAGGCCATTGATGGGTTCTTTAAGCCTGCTAATTCTGGCTGGCTCATTACCCCAAGCGACAACACATTCACCAGTACCAAGAGCAGCAGGGTACTAAGAAAACCAATCACGGTAGCGCGGCCCACATCGGCACGTTTTTCGGCACGGGCGGAATAAACACTTGCGCCTTCAATGCCGATAAACACCCAAACGGTGACCAGCATCATATTGCGCACCTGATCCATCACGCTGCCCAGCTTAAGATTACCCCTGCCCCAAAAATCGGCAGTGAACACATCTAGCTTAAAAGCCACGGCGGCCAGAATAATAAACATCACCAAGGGCACAATCTTGGCCACGGTGGTGACCTGATTAATAAACGCAGCCTCTTTAACGCCGCGCAATACTAAAAAGTGCACTGACCACAGCAAAATTGATGCGCCGATAATGGCGGGAACCGTATTGCCATCGCCAAACATGGGGAAGAAATAACCTAAGGTGCCAAATAGCAAAACAAAATAACTAACATTGCCCAGAAAGGCGCTAATCCAATAACCCCAAGCCGATGAAAACCCCATGTAATTACCAAAGCCTGCTTTGGCATAGGCATATACGCCGGCGTCTAATTCTGGTTTTTGGTTGGCAAGGGTCTGAAACACAAATGCCAGCATTAGCATCCCCACCGCCGTGATAGCCCAACCAATCAGCGTGGCACCCGCACCAGCGCTCTGCGCCATATTCTGTGGCAAAGAGAAAATCCCCCCGCCTATCATTGATCCGACCACCATCGCAGTGAGCGCGGTGAGCCTTAGCTTATGGGACGATTGCGTCATGATTAGAGCCCTCGGTGCGGTATGAGACAAACGCTACTCGTGCTGGCTTTTAGCTCAATTTTGTAAGTAATGTAGATGCTTAAATGATGATATTTTCCATCATTATGTAAGCTTATCTTTTGAGTTTGAGCATGGGTCACAGCAGTAGGTGTTTGTAGTTTGTTCTTTTACGACTACGTATTTTTTGATAAAAAACAAAATTATTATTATTTGTTAAATTTAGAGGTATTTAAAAAAACAAAACGTATATTAATCATTAACTTAGCGATATTTTTAATCTAACTATTAAAATTAAAAAATATTCTATTTGTATTTTTTTGTAAATTAATTAAAAAATTTACAATGTATTTTTATGCAAAATAAATTGTAAATAAAGTATTTATGCTTGTTTTTTGAGGTTTATCCAATAATTTATTGGTTAGATGGATTTGATTTTTTATTGCAATACAGTGTTGTTGTTGATGGGGCCTATTCTTGAGAATTGACAATGTATAAGTAAATAAAATAAAAAGTGTTTTGACGTTATTAAGGTTTTTCTCGTTGTTTGTGTTGGCTAACTACAATTTTGCCATTGGTATAAAAAGCCTTTACTTGCTCATTCGCCAAGGGGGTGTCCCTCTTTGTTGTGTTTTCTGACAAGTTTGCTGGCAAACATTAGTAGTGTTTTATCTAATTTTTGTAAGCAATGAAGGGGGAGGGGTAGGGCTTAAATCGAACAATTTAAGCCTGATTATTGGCATATGCGCGAGTGGGCCTTCGGGCATATCGTGCAGCCAGTTTCTTGGTTGCCTAAACATGAGCTAGCAGCTTCCCTCAATGCGTAAGTACATCTGCAAGGCAGGCTGTCGAGACGTATTGCTTGCTTAAGTCATAGGGGCAGAGAAGAGTAGTTAAAACGACAGTACGTTTTTTAGCTTGTTTTATAGAATCTGTGTGTTAAATGAAAATTTTTAGGCAAGAACTTTTGCCTCTTTCAAATCGCTAAGGGGAGTTATATATCGCTCTGGGGCAGAGCAAAGGTTGCTCGCTGGTTTATAAACTGGTGTACAAGGCTATTTTTTTAGCAGGTCATACCATTTTTAGTGCATATGCTTACTAAATAATTACACTTTCTTTTGTTAACCTTTTATTAAGTTTTCGTTGTATTTACAACAATCTGCTCTACTTATGTTTACAATTGCTGCGTTGTTGAATTACATTCACACAATATTATTTTATTCTAAAGTAATAAAAGTGAAGTTTTATCCTGAATTTTACATATTTGCACCAAGATGCAAAATCAAATGAAATAGACCACACCTAGGCGGTGGTAAATAAAAGCTCGCAATATTTTGCAGCTAAGTGCTATTGCTACGCCTAATGTTATGGTAATTATTATTACCAGAATATGAATGATATAGATCATTGCAAATTATATAAATGGATCTATTACGATTCAACCTCATATTTTTTACAGTTTAGTTATCAGTATTTTAATTAAATACTAAAAGATAGATATTCCTTTTTATTTACATTGAGGTATTTTAAAGTGTTAAACGACAAAGTAATCTCTATAGTAGGTGCTGGGATATCCGGGCTAAGCTGCGCATTAAAATTAGCTGGCTCCAAACTAACTAAAGGCCATACCATCCGCATATTTGAAAATGGGGACAGAACGGGAGGCCGGGCTCACTCAATTAAAGTAGATGATTTCAGCATAGATTTAGGAGCAGGGAGATTTTCGCCAGCTTTACATCCAAATGTTTCAAAACTTATTAATGAGCTAGGCGAGAAAATAGAGGTATTTCCTTTTACAAAAATTGCATGTCCGCACCCACATCATGCTGGCCTAAAAGAAATACTGGCACAATTAAAGCCAAAAATGCTAAGTAGTTATAATGAATCATTTTTTCAATTTCTATGCAATCATATGGGAAATGAAAAATCCCATGCAATTATTAATGGCTTGGGTTATGACTCCTTATACTTGCTGCAAATTTCACCAAAAATTGCATACGATATTATTGAAAAACATCCAGAGATTCAGTGTTTCTCAGATAATGAAGGATATGAGTGGTTTAATTTAGTAGATGGTTTTTCTGCTCTTGTGAAAAGCTTGTACGAAAGAGCTGCCGTATTGGGTGTTGAATTTTATTTCGAACATAAATTAGTCAATATACAAACCAAATCAAATAGTACTTTGCTTGAGTTTTCTGGCTGTGATCAGCAGGAGATATGGAACAACAGTAGCTACACCGTACTAGCGCTTCCGCCAACAGCAATGTCATCACTTAATGTAGATTTCCCAAATAGTTGGAGTGATTTTACTTATGGTTCTATCCCTCTTTTTAAAGGATTCATATTTTTTGATAGCCCTTGGTGGCAAGATTATAATTTAGAAAATAAAGTAACTATTGTGGATAACCCATTAAGAAAATTATATTTTAAAAGCGATAAATATATTTTCTTTTATACCGATAGTGCCTATGCTGATTTTTGGCATGAAGAAACAAAAAAAGGTGATAAGGAATATATAAATACCGTAATGAAATTGATTAGTATGGCCTTAAATATTTCAATTAAAGAATTGCCTAGGCCAAGTAGTAATAAATTTAAGTATTGGCCAAGTGGTGTTGAGTTTGCTTTAGAGGCTTACCCTGAGCACCCCCCTGTTTTATCTAAAAATAACGGCACAATAATTGCCACTTCAGATGCCTATACCCCGCATTGTGGCTGGATGGAGGGCGGTATTATTGCTGGCCGAAATGCGGCAGAGCATATATTAAAGCAATTAGAAAAATCAGGGGTTACTGAGGAAAAAATGAATTAATTCACAAGAAGATATTGGAAAAACCTCCTTTTTAATTCTAATTGGTATTTATATTTAATGAGTATTTTGAATTTTCCACGCATTTACTTTAAAGGTGCTGCACGGCTTAATGTGCCAACGGGGAATAGAAATATTGCCGGTACTTTAGATATTGCAAAAAATAGTGTGTACCAGGATGGCGCGCTATTTGATTTAAAAAAACACCCAAGTGAGTTTCATCAGTACCTAAGGCAACTACCCCCAAGGTTTAACTTACAAGGCTTACCTGATGATGAGGGTGTATTTAATCAAGCTGCTGGGCATAATTTTTTAGGGAATAATCATTTCTCTTGGGAAAATACACAGATTACCGCGCTGCAAATTCAGCCTGGTGTGCTATTGGAAAATGACTCATTACTTGCCTGCAAACTAGAGCTATGGGGGCATTACAATGAATATTTGCGCACAACATTTAATCGGGCAAGATGGGTAGATATTGATCCTAGCCGTGACGATACGTCGCAAATTTATGCAGGGCAACTATGTATTAAAGAAGCGGTTGCCACTGCAAATGCCCCCTATATATTTTCATCAGAGATAGATTGTGTGCATTCGGTTCGTTGTTATGGTGAAAACCATATTCAGCAAAAACAGCCTCACTTTTTAGAGCCGGAATTTTCTAAGACAAGGGTATTTCAATTTTCTATTGCTAAAGACTCGGAGCATTTTATATTCAAACAACTGGATATAAAATCTGAGTTTATTGAATATTTGCAGCAAGAGCTAAAAAGAGATGATGTATTAGGCTTAAGTATTCAGTACAGCGTTTTTAATATGTCTACTCCACTGCAGCCAGATACACCGGTGTTTTATGATTTAAGTGGCACCATCGGTTTATGGCTAAAGCAAGATATGGCAACATTTGCCAATGATAGGATTTTATATCCAGATAATCATCAGGGATTTGGCCCTGTGGGGATTAAGATTCAAGGTGAATGGGCAAGTATCAGCATGCCTTGCAGTATTCCATTTATTAGCCGTGAAGCCAAATGTGCTGGGCAGCAGCTCACTCATGCCTTGGGGCCCAAATACTCGCTAGGCGGATTAGAGCTAAGGAGTAAAGGTGGCGTCTTATTGGCAAAAATTCCCGAGTCGGTTTATTTACCATACTGGGAGACGGCAGGGGTTTTTGATGTCCCATTATTAAATAACTCTACAGATGATTCATTAATATTGCATGGTGCAGGCAATCAATGGGAAGAGTCTGATTGGTTGATTCAAGCAGAGCAAAATGTTATTTCATTAGAAGCACCAGACAGAAAAAACAATAGCTTCTTTTCTAAAGAGTTAAAAATATTTAGCTATTACCGTGGCAAGCTAAAAGAGAAAAAAGACATTAGTGTATTTATTGAGAACAAATCAATTGTTAGCACTTCTCAATTAATAATTTCAAGCAATGAAAGTGGCCAGGCATCCCTTACCATTACTAGCCAAAATCCAGGTGTCAGTGAGGTATTTGTAGGAGATTACAGGGGGAAGATATTAGTTCGTGTACTCTCTGATGATTGGGCTCTCTTGGATACTCCTGATCATCAGGTGGACTATACTTTTCTATATGAACAGGTAATGAGTTATTACGAGTTGATTTACCCATTTATGGCGGATAAAGTATTTAGCATGGCGGATCAATGTAAATGTGAAACCTATGCACGATTAATGTGGCAAATGTGTGACCCATTGAATCGAGATAAAAGTTATTATATGCCAAGCACTAGAGAAATGTCTTATGCTAAATCGATATTATTTCTCAAGTATTTAAGTAATGTTGAAGCATCTGCCTTAAGCAGCCAAAAAAGTACGGCCGTTATTTCAAATGTAAAAGATGCTGAAATTAGCAGCAAAGAAGAATTAATTCAGGTATTAAAGCAAGCCATTAATTTAGAATTATCTATTATGCTGCAATATCTTTATGCCGCATATTCATTGCCTACCTATGCTGCAGGTGAGCAATTAGTGGCCAGTAAAAAATGGAGTGTAGAGCAATTGGCTTTAGTTTGCGGTGGTGCAGATCGAAGGCAGCATTCTGGATGGCGCGGCACGATTTTAGAAATTGCTCATGAAGAAATGATTCACTACCTAATTGTGAATAATTTATTAATGTCTCTGGGGGAGCCATTTTTCCCAGGAACGCCTTTGTTTGGTTTAAAGGCTGCTGAAGAATTTGGTCTTGATACAGATTTTTCTTTTGAGCCTTTTTCAGAAAATGTACTTGCTAGGTTTGTTAGGTTTGAATGGCCTCATTATTATCCTTCTACAGGAAAATCGATTGCTGATTTCTATGCCTTAATTCGTAAGGCATTTGAAAATATACCTGATTTATTTACCAGTGAATTAGCTAAAACAAGTGGAGAGCATCATTTGTTTTTAAATGAACTGACGAATAGAAAATTCCCTGCTTATCAATTAGAAGTAAATAATCGGGAAACCGCGTTATTTGCAATTGATTTTGTTACCGAACAAGGCGAAGGGGCCGCTGCAGATTCACCTTACTATGCACAAAGCCATTTTAATCGATTAAGGGAAATATCCCGCACTTTACTCGCCAGTGAAACGCCATTTGAGCCAGCAATTTCTGTTTTAAAAAATCCTGTGTTAGACCCAACACCGGGTTGCAATACTGTATTAAACCCTGAGGCTAGGCAGCTCATGCTTTTCTATAAAGGGTGTCATGAGCTGACTTTTAATATGATGATTCAACACTTTGGACAAAAACCTTTAGGTAGCTTGCGTCGCTCAAGAGTAATGAATGCAGCTATCGATATTATGGCTGGGATATTAAGGCCATTGTCAGTGCAAATTATGTCCACCCCTTCTGGTATTCCTGGCCGGAATGCTGGGCCACCTGTGCCGCAGGCGATTCAATTTAGCCTGATTGCTGATTATCAGACGGGTTGTGCTGAACTTGCAAGGCAATGTAGGGCGCTTGCAGAATATGCAAGAGGAATTACATTGATTAAACCAGCAGTGGCGCAAATTGAATTACTTGAATTTTATGATAAGCAAATGATGAATCTTGCAAGCGGACAACTTTCACGTGAAGGCTAAAAAATGAAAAAAATCATTATTGTCGGTGGTGGTTTAGCTGGTAGCTTAACCGCTATTTATTTAGCTAAACGCGGCCATGACGTACATGTTTTTGAAAAGAGGGGTGATCCGTTTATTGCGTATTCAGATTATATAGATCAAGTCAGCTCTCGTGCTATTGGCGTCAGTATGACCGTGCGTGGGATTCAGGCGGTTTTAAATGCAGGTGTCCCAAAGGAAGAGCTAGATTTATGTGGGATTCCTATTTCAGGGATGTCTTTTTGTATTGCTGGAAAATTTAAAGTCAGAGAATTGCCTCCTATAGACTATCTATCTCCTCTTTCATTAAGCAGAGCTGATTTTCAAAAATTATTAAACAAATATGCTGCAATAAATAATGTTCATTATCACTATGGGCAGCGTTGTTTGGAAGTTAACTTAGACGATAAAACAATCACCACAAAAGATAATGATGGGATAATTGTTGAGCATAAGGGTGATTTATTGATTGGCGCAGATGGTGCGCGCTCTTGCGTACGGCAAACCATGCAAAATAATTGCCGCAGGTTTGAATACCAGCAATCATTTTTCAAGCACGGTTATAAAACGCTGGTTATTCCTGATGCCAGCCAGTTAAATTTAAGAAATGATTTAATCTATTTTTTTGGTATGGATTCTGGAGGCTTATTTGCAGGGCGGGCGGCTACTATTCCTGATGGTAGTATTAGCTTTGCAGTTTGCCTGCCTTATCAGGGAGATATTAGTTTACAAACTAAAGATACCGCAATAATGAGGCGCTTTTTTGATAAGTACTATGCAATGTTGCCTGAAGAAACAAGAAAAGAAATGTTATCGCAGTTTATGGAAAAACCGAGCAATGATTTAATTAATGTTAAATCATCTGTTTTTCATTATAAGCAGAATGCCCTGATACTGGGCGATTCTGCCCATGCTACTGCGCCTTTTTTGGGGCAGGGAATGAATATGGCATTGGAAGACGCTTATATTCTGGATAAATTGTTTGAAAAACATGGTGAAGATTTTGAAAAAATTCTGCCTGCATTTACGCAGTTAAGAAAAAGAGAAGCCGATGCCATGCAGGATATGGCCATTAATAATTATGAAGTGTTGTGCAAGTCTAATCCTATTTTCTTTATGCGCTCTAAATATACCCGTTATATGAGTAATAAGTTTCCTGCCAGCTATCCTCCAGATATGGCTGAAAAGCTTTATTTTACCTCAATGGCTTATAGCGAGCTAAGAGATATTCAACAGAAACAAAATGTTTGGTACAAACTAGGGAGAGTAAACTAATGAAAATTTTAGTCGTTGGAGCCGGGCCAGCGGGCCTTATGTTTGCCAGTCAGTTAAAGAAAATTAAACAGGATTGGGATATCGCCATTGTAGAAAAAAATACAGTGGATGAAATTGTAGGTTGGGGTGTAGTTTTACCTGGCAGGGTACCTAATCACCCTGCCAATCCACTAAGCTATTTGTCTGATTACACCGACATTGATGCGCAATATATTGATGAATTTTGCCTCGTTCACCAAGGAGAACAGGCAAAGGCAAGCACGGGTATTACTTTGTGTGGAGCAGAAAGGCGATCTTTAGTAGGCGCATTAAGGGGGCTTTGTCGTGATTTACATATTCCAATTACCTATTCTTCCCCATTGTTTGATGGAAAAGATCTAGATACAGAAGCATACGATTTAATCGTAATTGCTAATGGAATTAATAATATATCTAATTACTTTAATGAAGCTTTAGTGCCTGATGTTGAGTTTGGTAAAAATCGTTATATGTGGTATGGCACGCCACATATTTTTGATTCGATGAACTTGATTTTTAAGGCAACAGATCATGGTGTATTTATTGCTCATGCATATAAGTATTCCAGCACAATGAGCACCTTTGTTGTTGAGTGCAGTGAGGATACATATCATTCCTCCGGTATTGAATCTTTATCGGAAGAAGAAGCAAAAACATTTATTGCCAATATTTTTAGCGCTGAGCTTGATCAGCAGCCGGTTGAAGTTCAGCCTGGTTTGCAATGGCGAAATTTTGTAACGCTCAGCCATGCTAAAGCGTATGAGGGCAATTTAGTGCTGATTGGTGATGCATTACAAACAGGCCATTTTTCTATTGGCCATGGTACGACGATGGCGGTGGTTGCTGCACAAATGTTAGTAAAAGCACTTTATGACCATGCACAAGTAAATAGCGCTTTAGAAGATTTTAATGCAAAGGTTATTCCGCTGATGCAATTATTTAGCGGGCATGCCAGCACCAGCCGCACTTGGTTTGAAACTGCGGCAGAAAGAATGGATTTAAGCGCTGGCGAATTGGCAAAGAGTTTTTCTGAGCGCCGAGAGCAGCTTCCCCCTCTGCCTGTGGCTTTGGCACAGGCGCTTGGCATGGCACTATCGTGTAAGGAATCTTAGATGCTTGCAGAGAAAATTGTGCCGCCACGCTTACCTGAGCAATGGAGCAGTAGCTATATTTCTTACTGGCAGCCTATGCAGAAAGATGACCAAATCACTTCTGGCATCTGCTGGTTTGATTATGAGCAAAACCGCTGCCGGATTGATGGCTTATTTAACCCGTGGTCAGAGGAAAAAACGGGTCATCGCTTATGGATGTCAGAAATTGTGACGGCCAGCGAGGGGAAAACAAAAAAGTCTAAAATTGCTTACTATCGTGAGCCCGCTCAGAGTGAGACGGAGTATGAGGCAGTTGTACTCGATGATGATCTAGATGTTTGCCACGACGTTTTATTAACACAGGATGTTTTATTGCAATACCAGGCCAGCTATGCGGGCAGCCAACATTTGCTAGGTAGGGAAACTGAAGCTTGGACTTTTACTAAGCCAGGTAAAGGCCCTTCAACCTATTACTTTGTAAAAGGCACTAATCAATTGATTAGGATGGTGACGGGGGATCCTGAAGTGCATGCTTCTATTCGTGATTTTCCTAATTTTACAACGCATGCCATTGCTGATGAGATATTTTCAAACGGTGCTTAATTACTATTAAGTTAATTAAAAAGGCAGAGCAATTATTGCTCTGCCTTTTTAATTTTACCATTTTAGCCTAAGCGGGTATCTTGTGTTTATATTACATGCCTGATATAGAATCAGTGTTGGTTTGTTTTTATTGGTTTTGTGAGTTTTATTAAATAGCGGCTTGAGAACGTGAGGGCTATTGCTCCACCAATAAAATCAGCAATGGGGAAAGACAGCCAGATTCCCGTGCTATGAAAAAAGAGTGGCAGTATAAAAATAAGAGGAATAAGCAGAATATATGTTCTAGCTGCATCAAGAAGCATGGCAGGTAGTGCTTTTCCCATTCCTTGAAATAAACCGCTAGACATCATACATACGCCCGAAGCAAGAAAACCAAGAAAACAAATTGCTGCAATCTTTTTGCCTTCATAGATAATTTCATTGCTTTGTGTAAAGAGCTGTAATAGCCATTCAGAATTAAAGCAAAGCAGTACTGTAACGAGTAATCCCCATGTTGTACTACAAATAAGGGCAGAAATATAAGCCTGCTGTACTCGTTTAAATTGGCGTGCGCCGTAGTTAAATGCAGATAGAGTTTGTAAAGCGATCATCATGCCAATAATGGGCAGGAATAAAAACATATAGCAGCGCATTAAAATACCGTGCGCGCTAATCAGTGTGCTAGATTGCTCTGGTGCTACAACAGAAATAGAGTATACCGATATGGCCATGATGATTGAAAAACCACCATGTGAAAGTAAAACAGGCATGCCAAAACTGATTATATCTAAATAAACTTTTAATTTAGATACAAGATACTGTGGCTTGAATTTTGCTGCATTCTCGCCTTTGCGTTGTAGGTGTAATGCTAAAACTAAGGCTAAGGTCATGGCACAAGCGGTGGCCCATGCCGCGCCAGCAACGCCCCATTTAAAAACAAAAATAAAGAGGGCATCAAAAATAATATTTAGAATAGATCCAGTAGATAATACCTGCATCATTGCTTTGGGGTTGCCTGATGCACGAAAGCTTTCGGTGATTTGATTGCTAATAAATCCAACGACAGAGAAAATAAGTACCGGTACAAGGTAGCTATCTGCCTCTTGTATAAATTCATTAGGTACGGCCAATAATGCATAAATGGATGGCCTGAAGATCATGAGTAAGGCTGAAATAATAATTGCGCTAGTAATGGCAAGTAAGAATGATGCAGAAAAAACACGAGAGGCTTCTTCGTATTGTTTAGCCCCTAAATGCCTTGAAATAATTGAGGCCATTCCACTGCCTTGCATTGTGCTCATTGCAAGTAGAAGCATTTGGATAGGGAAAACAGCAGAGACGGCACCCATTGCATGATAGCCAATGCCGCGTGATATAAATAAGCCATTTACAACAATATACATGCCGTTAATAACCAGGCCCACAATGGTGGGGAGCGCCATATATAGAAATTGTTGAAAAACGGGCGATTTTAAAAGAGGAGATTCACTGTTTATATGGTTATTATCTATATACGCCAATTCCATTGACATAGTGGGCCTTTGTTGTGTAGTTTTGTTTCGGAGATAAAGCGACTCTGCTTACGATGGCTTATCTAAGATGAAAAATATAAGCTAAAACTATAGCTGTATCTTATTAAGATGCAATTACACATCATAAAATATAGGGTTAAAATTGTCGTGTAATTTAAGTAAAGCGTTGTAAAAATGTAATTTCTAAAATGATGATTGTAATTGTTTGTGTAAGTATTTTTATTTTGTGTCGGAGAGTGTTATTTGTAAAAAAAAGCTGATTAGTAAGCTGCTTAGCAGCGTGTAGTGCTTACAAATTATCAGCTAATTAATCTTGGTCGCTGTCAAATCGATGAGTGCGTTTTTAGTATTTACTGCTGAATGAAGCGAGATAAATATCGAAAGATATTACAAAGTAAAGATATACATTGTGATATATATCCTATGATTTATCATGCTTTGATTAATTGCGATGGATAAAATGCAGCATGAATATTGAAAAAGTAGTATTTGGATTTTTTATCCTGTTGGCATTTACCCTTAATTTTGGCTTTGTGCTGGGGCCAATGGATGTTGCGCATCAGCATGATGTCTTTGAGCTGTTTTTGGCGATAGTGGTGAGCTTGATTGCTACCGTGATTAAATTTGGCGATCGTACCCAAGTGGGGGCTTTGCATTTGGCAACCAGTTTAGTCGCCGATTTACAATTAATTGCTGCAGCTTTAGTTTGGGGGCACGCGATGTATGTTACCCAAGTTGGGATGACGCCAGATGTTACCTCGATGGTGGTGTCTTTTTCTGCCGGAGCACTCGCCGCCAATGTGGTTTCGGTGGTATTGCTGATTGGCGAAACCTTGCAGCATCGGCGCTAGGCTATTTCTGATGCCTAATATCTTTTTTATGGTGATGCGGCGCATGCGTGCGCCGATTATTACGCTGATTCTTATTTATGCCATTTCGGTTTTAGGCTTGGTGCTGATTCAAGGGATTGATGATCAGGGACGCCCTTATCATATGGATTTTTTCCATGCCTTTTATTTTATTAGCTATACCGCAACCTCTATTGGCTTCGGTGAAACGCCTTACCCGTTTTCTTATTCGCAGCGCTTATGGGTTTTATGCTGTATCTATTTGTCGGTAACTGGTTGGGCTTATAATTTAGGATCTATTTTCACTTTATTTAATGATCAAACATTAAAGCGGGCAGTTCAATACGCTAGGTTTAAAAATAAAGTACATCGTTTGCGTGAGCCATTTTATTTAATTTGTGGCTATGGGCAAACAGGTCGTTTGCTCTGCAAAGTACTGGATGATTTAAATATTCGCTTTGTAGTGGTGGAGCAAAAAGAAGCGCGGGTGAATGATTTATCTCTGGCCGGTTTTCATTCAGATCCTGTTTATTATGCGGGGGATGCCTCTAATCCTGAATTACTAAAAATAGCCGGCATTCAGCACGCCATGTGCCGAGGGGTGTTGGCTATTACAGGGGATGAAAACGTTAATTTGGCAATTGCGATGGCGGCCTTTGTTTTACAGCCTAAATTAGTTTCTATTTGCCGCTGTAAGAACAAGGCGGTTGCAGACAATATGCAATCGTTTGGCGCAAATAAAGTAATTAATATGTTTAATGCGGTGGGCAAGCAATTTCAAATGCTTTTACACGCACCGCATACTTATCGCTTATGGAATTTACTTTCAGATTTTCCTGGGCAGCCCATTGCTGGATTAGTGCGCCCTCCTAGCGGGCATTGGGTGATTGTGGGGTATGGCCGTTTTGGTATGTCCATGCGCGCGGCTTTGCTACAAGAGGGGGCGAGCGTTACCGTGATTGATCCTGATCCGCAGCCTGATTTATTGCCAGCAGAGTTTGTGCAGGCCCTAGGCGTAAATGCCCCCGCTTTAATTGCAGCAGGCATTGAGCGCGCTTCGGGCTTATTGGTTTGCCATGATCACGATATTAATAATTTATCGGCATTGGCTACGGCCAGATCGATTAACCCCAAGCTATTTGTGGTGGCAAGGCAAAATCTGCGCGATAACCATTTATTGTTTGAAGCTTTTAAGCCTGATATTACGTCGATTCGTAGCGAGATTGTGGCGCATGAATGTTTACGTTCGATTGAAACGCCATTATTAGCGCAATTCTTAGATTTAATAAAAGATGAGGATGAAGCTTGGGCTAAGGCCTTAATTGATCAATTGACTAATTTATGCCATGGTAAAGTGCCAGAGATTTGGAGTATTACCCTAAATGCTAAAAGTACTGCGGCGGTGCACGCATTTTTAGCCAATCCGGTGCCATCTTTGCGCTTAGGGCATTGGATTAACGATCCTTTTGCCGAGGGAAAATTAAAATGCCAAGTGTTATTGCGTTTGCACGATGAAGAAGCGCAGCTTTGGCCAGCATTAGATACGCCGCTGCGCTTTGGTGATCAATTACTATTTGCTGGGAACCATGATGCTTATCTTGCGCATATAGCGATGCAAGAGGCGACGCATTTATTAGATTTTGCCCGTACTGGCAAAAGAGAACCGCAAAGCTGGGTATTCAGAAAGTGGGCTGAACGCAATAATTAAGTGGTAGGGTGGGTTACGCCCAATCCTATCAACTTAAGGGCAATGTTTTAATTTTTAAACAGGCTTTAACTTGGATTGCACTATTGCAAGCATTTAAAACATCGTAGGGTGGGCGCGTTTTTTGCCCACGCCGCGTATCCGCGTGGGCAAGATAAACCGCCTTGCCCACCCTACATGTTGCTTAAATCTTAAGTTGATAGGATTGGGGTTACGCCTAGCAAAAAACGCTCGTCTAAGCCACCCTAAAAATAATTGAGCTTGAATGGATGAATATAGCTTGTAGCTGGAGGAAGTAGTAATAAAGCACAACAATATGGCGATATTTCTATTCAATATTACGTCTAAATACCCAGCTCATGCCATTTGATACGCTAGGGGTGAATTGATAGCCTTCGCTATTAAAAGCTTTTAAATCTTCGGCCTGATTAATGTTATGGCTGGCGGCCCAGCGTACCATTAGGCCTCGGGCGCGTTTGGCGTAGAAGCTGATGGTTTTATATTTACCGTTTTTATAATCTTCAAATACCGGTGTAATCAGCGGGCTATTTAATAGCTTGGGTTTAACAGATTTAAAGTATTCGGTAGAGGCTAGATTAACCACCACCTTAGGCTGTAGCTGATTGATTGCCTTGGTAATCGTCTCGCCCCAAAAGGCGTAGAGATGATTGCCCGCAGGATTGGGGAGTGATGTGCCCATTTCTAGGCGATAGGGTTGAATTAAATCCAAAGGGCGTAGCAGGCCGTATAGGCCGGATAAGATGCGCAGATGCTTGGATAGATAATCTAGCTGAGTTTGATTCATTTCCCCCGCATTCAGCCCCTCATAAACATCACCCATAAAAGCCAGTACGGCTTGCTTGGCATTGCTTGGCGTGAAGTTTGGATGCCATGCTTGATAACGCCCAACATTCAACGCAGCCAGTGGATCAGATAGCTTCATCAGGCTGGCAATTTGTGCTGGTGATTGTTGCTTAAGCAGCGTAATCAGCTGGGCGGAGTGATCTAAAAAATCAGGCAGGCTGAAGTCAGAGGTGACCGGCGGAGTAGTGTAATCCAGTGTTTTGGCTGGAGAGAGCAGCATGAGCATGGCGGACTTTGATGGCAGGATGAACGTTGAAGAACTAAATGCGGCAAAAAATATGTGGTCTGTAGGGTGGGCACCCGTGCCCACGCGTTTAATTTAGCAAAACGCACCCACCGCGTGGGCACAAAAACGTGCCCACCCTACATGATTGTTTTAGGTTTTTGAAGTATTAAGGCTCAACCCCAGATCCGCGCAGTAGGGCTGCGAGTTCCATGGCGGTTTTGACCTGCATCTTTTCTAAAATCCGTGCGCGGTGAACTTCGACGGTTTTCATTGAGATGGATAAATCATCGGCGATTTGTTTATTTAAGCGGCCGGTAAGGATCAGCTTCATCACTTCACGCTCACGTGGGGTGAGTGTGCCAAGGCGCTTGGTGATTTGCATTTTGATTTGCCACACACCGCGCTTGGTGGCGTCGTTGGCAAGGCAGCGCTCAACCAGATCAACGATATCGTTATCATTAAACGGCTTTTCAACGAAATCGGTTGCACCTTGTTTTAACGCGCCAACAGCCATCGGCACATCGCCGTGACCGGTTAAAAACACCACGGGAGGGCAATATGGGTGCTCTTTAATCCGATCAAACAGCTCTAAGCCGCCCATGCCGGGCATGCGTACATCCAGTAGCAGGCAGCCATAGCGCTCGGGTGAGTAATCCGCAAGCAGCGCTTCGGCACTGGCGTAGCTATCGGCACGATGATTGCGGGTGGAAAATAGCCAGACGAGGGCATCACGAATAGCGTCATCGTCATCAACAATTGCAATGCGGCGATCAAGGTTCATTAGCGTGGGTTCCTCTGATGGGGCAGTCAAGCGGCCGTCAGTTTAAATATGGGATGAAAAAAACGCTGCATTGCATGCGGCGATCAAGGTTCATTCGCCTGAGATTCCTCAGAGAACGGAACAGTAAAGATAAAGCGGCAACCGCCGCTAGGATTGTTTTCTGCCCAAAGACGGCCTTGGTGGTATTCAATAATCGAGCGGCAAATATTCAGCCCCATCCCCATTCCCGTGTCTTTGGTGGTGTAAAACGGTTTGAACAATTGTTCCATTTGTTCGGCGCTAATACCAGTGCCACGATCCGCAATGATAACTTGTAAGTAATCATGCTCGCGGCTGAGCATAATTGCTAATGTTCTTTGTTCGATCGGGGTATCGCTCATGGCTTCCATGGCGTTTCGGATCAAATTGAATAATACCTGTTCCAGCATGATGGGATCGACATAAAGGTCTGGCAAGTCGCTCGATTCTGAAATACTAATCGCAACTTGTCGTCTAACGGCCTCGTGAGATTGCAAATCCAGCACAGTATCGAGCAGGCCGGTAATGGTGCAGCGGCGGCGATGCGGCGCACGGCGCTGCACAAACTCCCTAATGCCACGAATAATCTGCCCAGCGCGTCTGGCCTGCTCGCCCATTTTGTCGATGGCTTGCGATAGCTGCTGCAAATTAGGCGTGGGATTGCCCAGAATATTGCGGCAGCCAGAGGCATAGCTGGCAATCGCGCCCAGTGGTTGATTAAGCTCATGCGCAAGGCTGGAGGCCATTTCGCCCATCGAGATTAAGCGGCTGGTTTGCTGCAGTTTTTCATTTTGTAGCCGTTCGCGTTCGGCAGCAGATTTTAGCGCGGTAATATCGGTGGCAACTTCTAGCCAAACATCGGAATCATCCACCCATAAATTATGGCGGCTTTTAATCTGAAACCAGCGTTTATGAAGGGCGTCATACCACTCGGAATCAACCGGAGTATCAAAGCGGCGGGCGCTAAATGGCACGATGCAGCAGCGGCCACGTCGATCTGGCAGATTAAATGAGCGATCAAATTGCCGGTTGCTCATGAGCAGCTCGCCACTATCGGCGTCGCTCACGGCCACGGCGGTATCTAGGCCGTCGAGTACCGTGACAAAGCGTTGATGTGAGGCTTGTAATACTTCGCGCTCACGTTTTAGCTCGGTAATATCGTAGAGCGAGCCCATCCAGCCAATATGCCGCCCTTCGGCATTGATTAAGTTGGAGCCGTGCAGGCTCACATCAAAGCGCTCACCATTCTTACGCATAAAGCGCACTGCTTGGCCGTTCGGGTCGGCTCTACCTTGGCGAATAGCATCAAAGGCGGCATGGCAGCGTTCTAGTTCTTCAGGCGGCCAGTAAGGCAGTGGCGGTTGTTGGCCGAGTAATTCTTCGGCGCTAAAGCCGGTCATTTCGCAAAAAGCGCGATTCACATAGATAAGTCGGCCATCCTTATCCATCGCCCGCATCCCACTCACCAGTGAGTCTTCCATTGCTTGACGTAAGGCGGTTTCGGCCCTGAGCTGCGATTCGGCAAAGGAGCGCACACGCATCACGCGGTGCAAGAGTGCGGTGGAGGCCAGCATACCAATCGCCAGCACGAGCAATAACCAAGGCAAAGATTCGGTAAGCTTATGCCTTGGCACGTGATATAGCTCGGCCTGTATTGCAAGGCCTAGCGGAGGGGAATCGAGGGCGATACGGGTTTTTAGGCCGCTGGGATCGAGTTGACGGCTAGATTTTGCGGCAAGGGTAACAAAATTGTGATTCAGCAAGAGCACCTGATAGCGCTGGGCAATCCACCACGGTACTTGTTGCTGGAGTAGGCGATCAAACGATAGCGTGGCCACAATAAAATGTTGGCCATCGGCCATCGGCATCGCAAATTGGGCAAGGGGGGGCTGCTCTGGCGCGGTGTGTAAATAGCTCCAGCCACTTTCTCCGTTAAAAGGCAGTGTTTTTTGCTGTGGGGCGGCCCACCAAATATTGGAATTGTCTTGATTTCTGATCACTAGGCTGACGATTTCTGGGCTGTTTTGAATTAAAGACATGGCCCTTGCCTGAAACAGTGCGGATTGCTTGCTGTAATCGGTGGCGGCTAAGGCGGTGATCGCGTCGGTATCGGCGATAATTTGCTGGGTAATGGCTTGTTTTTGCCAGAGTAAATCTTGCTCCAGCTGATTGCTACGCTCTTTTTTGCCTTCGTCGGTGGTCAGTAAAATCCAGCTGGCAAAAGCGAGCGTAAATAACGCGGCAATCAGGCCTGGTAGCAGTTGTAGCCAACGGCCAAATTGCGGGGAACGGGTGATGGAGTGAAGAGTCAATCTGCTAAGCCAAGGTATCGCCCCGAGAAGGTCGGGAATCTTTACAGAAGGCTAATACGGATGTCAGGAATTGTCTAGCTGGCTGTAGGATGAGAGTGCGTTGTATGGCAAGACAAGGCCTACACAATGAGCTGTAGGCCTTGCAATGACTTACGCCGTTACAGGATTAATCAGTGGCTTGCCAAGCGCAAAGGCGCTGACTTCACTGAGTACTGCTTCGGCGATATTTGCTAAGGCTTCAGCGGTTAAAAAACCTTGATGCGAGGTGATCATGACATTGGGGAAGGTGGTGAGCCGCGCCAGCGTATCGTCTTCTAGCGCAGAGCCAGATAGATCTTCAAAAAACACGCCTTCTTCATATTCGTAGACATCTAAACCGACACCGCCTACTTGGCCGCTTTTAAGTGCGTCGAGCAGGGCGCTGGTATCGATTAAGCCACCTCGGCTGGTATTGATCACCACCGCGCCGTGCTTCATTCCTGCCAGTGTTTCGGCATTAATCAAGTGCTTGGTTTCTGGTGTGAGTGGGGTATGCAACGAGATAATATCGGATTGCGCCAATAGCTCGGGCAGCGATACAAACTGGCAGCCCATTTCTGCCGCGCGCTCTGCCGTGGGGTTACGATCAAACGCCAGTACTTGGCAACCAAAGCCATGCGCAATCGCCATGGTGGCGGCACCAATCTTGCCTGCGCCAATCACACCAAAAGTGCGGCCATGCAAATTAAAGCCAACCAAGCCATCTAGCGAGAAGTTGCCTTCCCGAACTCGGTTATAGGCACGGTGTGTTTTGCGCACCAAGGTGAGCAGTAGAGCAAATACATGCTCGGCAACGGCTTCGGGCGAGTAAGCCGGAACCCGCGTCACGCTGATGCTGTGCTTTGCTGCTGCATCTAGATCAACGCCGTTAAAACCAGCGCAGCGTAGGGCTACCAATTTAACGCCTAATTTAGCTAATTGCGCTAAGGTGGCCGCATCAACACGATCATTTACAAATGGGCAAACCACTTCAAAGCCTGATGCCAGCGCTGCAGTTTGGATATTGAGGCGGTCTTCAAAAAACACCAGCTCATGTCCATGGGGAAAATTGGCTTGGCTAAGTGAGGCTTTATCGTATTTCTTGCAGTCAAAAACGGCGATGCGCATGCTGAGACTCGATTGATATTTGATTTAATTTTCTTTAAACATATGGGTGTGACTGCTGCTGAGCTCTCGACCATTCCAGTGAAAGCCTGAAATTTTAGCGGTGAGCACGTCAGCCGCAGCGGCACTTTCTGTATGCAGCTGTACCAAGGCCAGCGCATTGTCTGTGCCGCCTTCGGTGATGGTGATTGTGCCAAATTCATGTAAACCAATTTCATCGGTCAGCAGTGTTTGCACCTCTTCTACGCTAATTTCAGGAGGAAGATTGCCGATAACGATTTGCATGGTTAAATCCTTTTCATTTAGAAAAAAAGTGCAGGCTTATTGTCTGCCTGCATGGCTACGAAAATGGTTGTAGCGATTGGTTTTACCCCTTGCTAAATAGCTGGGGGCGATGGCTTCTAAGGCCATAGGCCGCCAAGCTAGCTCTGGGGCAAGGCCTGCTAAGTCGATATTATCGACTTGCAAAGAGTTAAGATTGTCGTGGCTAAGCGGAGGATTGGGCAAGAAGCTCATTAAACTAGCTTGCACCCTTGCTGCCCAATTGGGTAAGGAAATAATGGGGCGACACACGCCAATAGTCCGTGCTGTATAGCTAACGAGCTCTTTTAAGGTGTAAACCTTGGGGCCAACAAGGCTAAGCGTTTTGCCTATTAAGGCCTTATTGCTCACGCCTTCGGCAAAAGCACGGGTGACATCCTGTACCCATACCGGCTGAAAACGCGTATCGGCTCCTGCTAGCGGCACAAATGGCGCTATTTTAAGCAGGGATGCAAAGAGATTTAAAAATTGATCTTCCTGACCAAATACCACCGATGGTCGATAAATCGTCCAGTCTAAGCGGCTGGCTAAAATTCGGGCTTCTGCCTCGCCTTTGCTGCGCTGATACATGGATGGCCCATGTATATCTGCACCTAAGGCGCTCATATGCAGATAGCGGCGAACGCCTTGCTCAGTACAGGCGGCGATGATTTTTTCAGTGAGGGTGATATGGGCGCGTTTAAAGTTAGCTTCAGAGCCTTGCAAGATGCCGACTAAATTGATTACCACGTCTTGCCCAGCCACTAGCTTTGCCAAGGTGGCCGGATCATGCACATCGGCGTTGATCAGATTAAGGTGGGTGAGCAGCAGTAAATCAGCCCGAACTTGTTCGCGTTGGCGGGTGGGCAGGGTGACTTGATGCCCTGCCGTAGCGAGCTTAGCGGCCAACTGGCGGCCAATAAAGCCGCTGCCTCCTATCAATAGAATCTTTTGCATCTTGCGGCCTTGTTATGGTGCTTCGGCAGAGCCAGCCTTGGCGTTAATATTGGCCAGCCTTTGCTTGAGCGGCATACCTTGCCCTGAAAATGCGTGAGCGTAATGAATGGCGTTGGCCATCACTTTTTTCACGTAATCACGGGTTTCATCAAAGGGAATGGTTTCGATATAAATCACGCCATCCAGTGTTTGTTTGCCTTGCCATGCACGGGCTCGCCCTGGCCCTGCGTTGTAGCCTGCCGTCGCCAAAATCTGGTTATCGTCCAGCTGCTCCCAGATATAACGCAAATAGAAGGTACCAAACGTGACATTGGTCGAAATATCGTGAACTTCTGCGGTGTTAAAGTGCTTATTACCCATTTTTGCCGCAATCCACTTGGCGGTGGCAGGCATAATCTGCATCAGCCCACCTGCACCAACGCCTGAGCGAGCGTTACTGATAAAGCGGCTTTCTTGGCGCATTAGGCCGTAAACCCAAGCGGGATCTAAGCCCTCATTTTTAGCCGCAGGCTCGATCAGCTCACGGTAGGGGGTCAGGTAACGCAGGCTAAAATCATGTAATTGCTTGGTGCGTTCAGCCGAGTAAATGGCGCGGTCAAACCAATTTTGCTTGAGCGCTAGCTCGGATGCGGCCAGTAATTGCTGATCGCTAAGGCCGCGCATCGCCCAATTCCACTCGCGGATGGCCTCGATGCGCCAATCTTGGTCGATCAGGGCTAATGCACGCTGCACGCCAGGCAGGGCGCGAACTTGTTTAATTTCTTCGCTACTTGCCTTGTAGCTCACATTGGCGGAGGCGATGCTATTGCCTAATTCTTCCCTTGATAATAAGCCGTAAAAATCGTGGTTCTCTGCGGTGCTGGCCCAGAGTTGATTCGCCTCAAGGGTTTTATTTTGGCCTTTAAGAATGCGTGCCTTCCAATACATCCAGCTGCTTTCTTGCTGCTCCTTGGCGGGCAGCGCTTCAATGCGGGCGAGTGCGGTATTCCAATCAGAGAATCGCAGTGCCGCGCGAATCGCCCAAGCGCGATCCTCACTTTCCATACCTTGGCCATCGCCCTTGCTCAGCCAGTTGGAAGCGTGTTCGTGTTGTTTTTTTGCAGCAACTAGGCCGATCTGCTGCCAAGCATATGCTTTATCTTTGGCGGGTAATTGCTCCTCTAGATCACTTAATAAGCTAGCTGCGCGGTCTGGGCTTGTCCTGGCAATTCGGCCTAAGGCATAGATGACTAATTCGCGGCCAGCGGGGGTGGCGAGCGAGAGCTTACTTAGCTGTTTGTCGGGCGAGGCAACGACTGCATTTACATTTTTAACGCCAAATTCAGCAGGAAAGCCCACGCGGGGCGCTAATTGGCGGGCCAGCTCGGTACGATTACCGCTCAGTGCAATACGAATACGAGCCCAAGCATCCGCCTTATCTAGATCATTGCTATTGAATAAGGCATCAAACACGGGGTTACAGGCTTCAGCTTGTGGCTTGGATGAAAACCATAGTTTTTTGGCTTCTAGTAAAGGGCCACGTTCATTATTGGCTAAGCCGGCTTGCGCACGCAGGCAGACTAATTCATTGCTTGGGTTATCAACCTTTGCGTACTCGGTTTCAAAACTCCCCCAGCTTTTACGACGCCCCAATTCTTTGAGCCATTCCCCTCTAAAACGCTCTGCGAGTGGGCTATTGTCGTAATTTTTTAAAAAGCTTTGCGCATCACTTTCGCTGGCGCTGGAGATCTGTGTGCTAAGCCAGTAATAACGTGGATACATTTCTAGCGGCTCGCCAGCGCTAGCATCGGCCATTTTGGCGATGCTGGGTAAATCGCGGCTGCGGGCGGCTTCACGCAGCTGAGCAAGATCTAAGCGGGCTTGAGCACTGGCAGAAAGCGTCAGGGAAGCAATCAATAATAGTTTTTTCATAGTTCTTTAAATGTATTGAGCAGGCAAGCGTAGCTTAAGCATAACTTAGGCTTGTTGTTATTCGTAGGTTAGTAATTGTAAAAAATGGAAAATATTTGTTTTAGCTGCACAATGTGATGTGCAATAGGGGCGATGGCTAACAAGTGCTGGCCGTGCCGAGCGCTGCCAGAGGCTTTTCTTTTGGCTAAGGCCTGCATGATATGGGTTTTGTGTATTTCTGCTTGCGATTGCACATGGCACGATGTTCTTGGGCGGTCTATTTTTAAATATCACTGGCCTTGCTAACGCACTTTTTAACTAAACCTTTTATATTTATTCGGGATCAATGCCTGATGCCGCAACGAATTTTCCAAGACCTTCTGGGAAAGCTAACTGCGTTTCAGCTTAGGCTTACTTATGCGCTGATGATAGTGGCGGGTGTGCTAGCTATTGCGCTGTGGCCCCAGTCATTTTGGCTTCCCAAATTAGTGCTTAGCGGATTATTGCTGGCTCTGCTATTGCAGTGGCAAAAAATACGTCGCTCGCAAGCTGCAATAAGGCAGCAGGCCAAACAATTGGCTGCTTTAATTGCAAAAAATGAGCAACTTAGCAATACAGAACTCACCATCGCTAAGGCGCATCAACAAGTATTGGAAATGTCCAACGCTCTTCCTTTTGCGGTATTTCAGTTGCAAACCTTGGGCAAAGGCAAGTATCGATACAACTTTATTAATCGCCGGGTTGAAGAGGTGCTTGGCGTTTCAGCTGCGGAGTTAAAAGAAAATCCAGAGCTATGTTGGCGCTATGTTGAGGAGCAAGACCGGCTTAGTGCGCTCAAAAAAATAAAAGAAAGCTCCGTGCAATTAAGGGCAAGTGGTGAGCCTCAGAGTATTGAAGCTTCTGTGCGGCTTACTTTAAATGGCCAATTGCACTGGGTGCTATTAAGCGGCTTTTCCTCGCCACTTCAAGCAGATGGGTCGGTGATTTGGAATGGCTATTATCAAAATATCACCGAGCGTAAGCATGCCGAAGATGAGTTAAGAGAGAGCGAAGACTATAACAAAATGCTGTTTCAAGAGTCGCACCGTCCTTTGGTGGTGCATGATCCTCTTATTAATGGCTTTATTGATTGCAATGCGGCGGCGGTAAAAATATATGGTTTTTCAAGCAAGGAAGAATTGCTAGGAAAAACACCGCTGGATGTATCTGCCGCTTTTCAATATGACGGCACCGATACTAAAACCGCGATGGAGCGGCAAGATCATTCCGCGCTTGAGCATGGAATTGAAGCCTTTGAATGGCGGCATCAGCGGGCTAATGGCGAAATTTGGGATGCCATGGTGTATTTGATGTTATTTAATTATCATGGCCGACAATTACTGCAATTTACGCTTGACGATATTACTGAGCGCAAACGGGATGAAAGAAAAATTCTGTTTAATCGTTATGTTGTAGAAAATGCGGGCGCTATGCTGTGGCTAGACTCTGAAACGGCACAAATAAAATATGTAAATAAGGCAGCAATTGAATATTTGGGTTACTCCGCTGAGCAGTGTTTAACGCTCACCGTGCCTGATATTGATCCAGATTTCGATCTAAATCGTTATCATCTAGCCGTACAAGCTTTACGGGAGACGGGTAAGCCACGGACGTTTGAGACTCGTCATCGCTGTGCCGATGGCAGAATCTTAAATGTAGAAATCACCTCTTCTTTGGTGGAAGACGAGGAAAGAATGTTGGTTATTGCCAGTAGCAAAGATATTACCTCGCAAAAGCAGGCAGAAGCCGCCATGTTGCGTGCTAAAGAAATAGCCGAAGATGCCACACAAATGAAGTCTGATTTTCTCGCCAATATGAGCCATGAGATTCGCACGCCAATGAATGCCATTATTGGCTTAAGCCACTTAGTGCTTAAAACTGAATTAAATCCTCGGCAGAATGATTATTTAAAGAAAATTCAACAATCAGGCCAGCATTTGCTTGGAATTATTAATGATGTACTGGATTTTTCAAAAATTGAAGCTGGCAAGCTGACGGTAGAGACGAGTGAGTTTAATCTGGAGGATTTGCTAGATAACGTGGCAAATCTTGTTTCTGAAAAAGCTTACACTAAAAATTTAGAGTTGATTTTTGATATTGGCTTGGATGTGCCTATTCATTTAATTGGTGACTCGCTGCGTTTAAGCCAAATATTAATTAACTATGCCAATAATGCAGTTAAATTTACCGAACAGGGTGAAATAGATATTGTTATTCGCGTGCAAGCACATGATGAGGGTGAAGTGCTGCTTTATTTTGCAGTGAAAGATAGCGGCATTGGTTTGACTGCCGAACAAGTTAGCCGTTTATTCCAAAGCTTTCAGCAGGCAGATAGCTCCACCTCCCGCAAATACGGAGGGACGGGCTTAGGCTTGGCTATATCCAAAAAACTGGCTGAGTTAATGGGGGGAGAGGTTGGCGTTGAGAGTGAATACGGGAATGGCTCCACCTTTTGGTTTACTGCAAAACTAGGCATCAGCCAGCTAAAAACACCGAGTAGCTTGCCAGCTATTGATGCGTGTCGTCGCCGTATTTTGGTGGTGGATGATAATCACACTGCGCGTACGATCTTGGCCGATATGCTAAACAATATGGGCTTTGTGGTAAGCAAGGCGTCGTCTGGCCCTGAGGCTATTGATGCGGTTATGCAGGCCGCTCCCTCTCATCCTTTCGATGTGATTCTTCTTGATTGGAAAATGCCTAATATGACAGGCATTGAAACGGCTGAATTAATTCAAGCTTTAGGACTGCAACCCATGCCTAAAATCGCGATTGTGACGGCTTATGGCCGAGAGGATGTTTTGCTGGACTGCCAAAAGCTTGGGATTGAACATATCTTGGTAAAACCCATTAATGCCTCCTTAATGCTGGATACCCTGATGCATCTCTTGGGCGATCAACTGAGTGAGCGTGCTACACAGGTGCATGTTTCTCCTCCTTTAAGGGCACTGGAGAGTATCCAAGGGGCGCGCATTCTGTTGGCTGAAGATAATCTGATAAACCAAATGGTGGCGACTGAGTTACTTAAAGACGCAGGTTTTGTGGTTGAGGTGGCGGCAAATGGGCGAATTGCCGTTGAGATGGCGCAAGCCAAACCATATGACTTGGTGCTGATGGATATGCAGATGCCAGAAATGGATGGCTTAGAGGCAACACGTTATCTTACTGCTTTGCCACAGCTTGCCCATTTGCCCATTGTGGCGATGACGGCTAATGCGATGCAGGCAGATAGAGAGCGTTGCCTAGAATCAGGGATGGTGGATTTTGTTAGCAAGCCGATTGAGCCAGATGATTTATTTAAAACCATATTGCGATGGATTAAGCCTCTACAAAGGGGGGGAGATCTTGGCGCTCCAATGCCAGCGCTTTCGGTCTTACCTGAGCAAATATTGGGTTTGGATCGCGTTGTAGGCTTGCGGCGAGTTTTAGGCAAGGAGGATCGATATATTGCGATGCTGCAAGGGTTTGCACTAAATCAAGCCCATATTGTGGCTGATATTCGTGCTGCCTTAGCCAAAGATGATCGGGTGACGGCAGAGCGTTTGGCGCATGCTTTAATAGGCTGGGCCGCCAATATTGGGGCGGCCAGCTTGCAGCGGGTGGCTGTGGCCGTGGAGCAGGGCATTCATATGTCCACACTAAGAGATGAAACTCTATCGGTGTTGCAAACCTCACTTGCCAAGCAAATCGAGTCTATTCATAAGGCTTTACCTACGGCGGTAGCGAGCAATGATGTGCCGTTTGATCCACTAAAGCGTGATTTGCTTTGCTTACAATTGGTGGCGCTGTTAGCAAATGCAGATGCACAGGTCGAGGCGCTGATGAATAAAAATAAAGTTTTATTGCAGGCGGCATTTCCCAAGCATTTTTATCAAATAGAAAACGCCGTGCAACAGCAGGAGTTTAAGCAGGCACTTCAGTTGCTTGGTGAAGCAAACAAATCACTTCAATGAGTGCTTACACAGCAAAATACTGTGATTAGCATAAGCTGAGGATCCATCCTGATCTCCCGATAAAGGGTAAAAGCAAGTAGAATCAGGGCGTTTAAGAATATTAAAGAACGAGAATGGGAATATGCTGACTTTCCAAGAAATTCTGCTCACGCTGCAAAACTACTGGGGCCGTAATGGTTGCGCGCTATTGCAGCCTTACGATATTGAAGTAGGTGCGGGTACATTCCATACCGCAACCTTTCTGCGCTCCCTAGGCCCAGAGCCTTGGAATGCCGCCTATGTGCAGCCTTCACGCCGTCCTAAGGATGGTCGTTATGGCGAAAACCCAAATCGCTTGCAGCATTATTACCAATTTCAAGTGGCTCTAAAGCCATCGCCAGACAATATCCAAGATCTCTATTTGGGTAGCTTGCGCGAGCTGGGCATTGATACCAGTGTGCACGATATTCGCTTTGTAGAAGACGATTGGGAAAGCCCAAGCTTGGGTGCGTGGGGCTTAGGTTGGGAAGTGTGGTTGAACGGGATGGAAGTCACCCAGTTTACTTATTTCCAACAGGTGGGTGGTATTGATTGTAAGCCAGTGCTGGGCGAAATCACCTACGGTGTGGAACGACTAGCCATGTATTTGCAAGGCGTGGAGAACGTTTACGATTTAGTGTGGACAGTTTATCCAAATGGCCAAAAAGTGACTTACGGCGATATCTACCATCAAAATGAAGTAGAACAATCAACGTATAACTTTGAACACGCTAATGTGCCGCTGCTGCTCGATTTATTTAATAAATTTGAGAGCGAAGCCGCGCGCCTGATGGAAGCCAACTTGGCCTTGCCAGGCTACGAGATGGTGATGAAGTGCTCTCACGTCTTTAACTTGCTGGATGCGCGTGGCGCGATTTCGGTGACAGAGCGTGCAGCATATATTGGCCGCGTACGGACGCTTTCGCGCTTAGTAGCAAGGGCGTATTACGATTCGCGTGAAGCATTGGGTTTCCCAATGTGCCAAGTTAGCTAGGTGATGGTTATGATCCGCTATCTCATCTTGATTGCTTTGCTGGCTGGCTGTGGAAAATTTGAAGATGAGGTCTATGGCCCGCTTGAAGTTCCCAAAGAGGGCGATTGGCGCAGTTATGGGGTGATGGCGGATTATGAAATGCTCGTCGATGTGAAATCGATTACTCACGATGACGATTACGCGCCTACTAAATACACCTACGTTTGGTTGCAACAGAAGTTTAATGAAGATCAAACGGATGAAGTAACTAAAAAGCAATTTCGCGTGAAGTATTCGCGCCATGCCATTGATTGCCCATCTAAAAAAATGGCCGGCACTTTGAGCGATATGCGTGATACAGAAAACCGGCAGGTGGCACGTTATGATATTCCTGGTTATCAGTGGGAATTCGATGAGCCGCTAGCCAATAGCTTTGGCGGTGATTTTGTGCGTCAAGTCTGCAAAATTATGGCAGAGAAAGAAGCTAAAGCTAAATTAGAAGAAAATTAACAGATGTTACAAAAACATCTTTTATCCGCAAAAGACACCCACAATGTGTGGCAAAATCGCCTGTATTTGCTGCATATTGCCGACTAAATATGGGCGAAATCAGTGGCTCAGTTTTCGTGATCTTTGTGGGCGAAACCTTTTTCCAAAATGCCACTGCGTCATATCAGAGAATTAAATCCCATGTCCAATTCTGTATCTCAAACACTGCTCATAGAAATTTTTACCGAAGAATTGCCACCTAAAGCACTGCCTAAATTGGGCGCTGTATTTGCTAGTGGTATTTTTGATGAATTAGCCAAATTGGGTTTTGTCGCCAAAGACGCCGAAGTGGAATCCTTTGCTAGCCCACGCAGGCTGGCGGTATCGATCTCCAATGTGCTGGCGGTGCAGCCCGATCAAGCCATTGAGCGCCGCGGCCCTGCCGTGGCTTCTGGCTTTAAAGATGGCGTGCCAACCCCTGCCTTAGCAGGCTTTGCACGTAGCTGCGGTGTGGATGTGGCGCAATTGGCGCAAGGCTCAGATGGTAAGCAAGATGTCTTTGTCTTTTCCTCGGTCAAAGCTGGTGAAGCCTTGGTTAAAGTGCTTTCGGCGATTATCGCCGCCACACTTAAAAAACTGCCTGCACCTAAAATGATGCGTTGGGGCGATAGGGACGGCCAATTTATTCGCCCAGTGCATGGCCTAGTGGTGCTGCATGGTAGTGAAGTTATTCCTGCCCAGTTCTTGCACCTAGAAGCCGGCCGTAGCACGCTGGGGCATCGCTTTTTATCCACAGAAGCCATTGAGCTGGCTAATGCGGATGAATACGCCGCCCGTTTGTTTGATGATGGCTTTGTTGAAGCGAGCTTTGATGCCCGCCGTGCCTTGATTGCAGATCAGCTTAGCAATGCCTGCCTAGAGTTAAATGCACAAATCGCACCATCTGATGGCCTACTGGATGAAGTCACTGCGCTGGTGGAATGGCCTGTGGTCTACACCGGCAACTTTGATGAAAAATTCTTAGCTGTGCCACAGGAATGCTTGATTTTATCTATGCAGCAGCATCAAAAATACTTCCCGTTGCTGGATCAAAACGGCAAGCTACTGCCTAAGTTCTTGGTGGTTTCTAACTTAGAAACAGCCGATCCTAGCCATATTATTCATGGCAATGAGCGGGTATTGCGCGCACGTTTATCCGATGCTGAGTTCTTTTTTGAACAAGATAAAAAGAAAAAGCTGGATTCCCGTGTGCCGCAATTGGCCAATGTGGTTTATCACAACAAAATTGGTAGCCAGCTCGAGCGTGTTGAACGTCTACAAAGCATTGCTGGTGCAATTGCCTTAAAACTGAACGCCAATGTGGCCGATTGCAAGCGTGCCGCTTATCTAGCCAAGGCTGATTTGATTGCGGATATGGTGGGTGAATTTCCTGAGCTGCAAGGCGTAATGGGCATGTATTACGCCCGTATTGATGGCGAAAACGAAGCCGTTGCTGCCGCAATTGAAGGGCATTACCACCCACGCTTTGCGGGCGATAGCTTGCCGGTGGGGGCTGTAGCACAAGCCGTTTCTCTAGCTGATAAGCTGGAATCCATTGTGGGAATTTACGGCATTGGCCTGATTCCAACAGGGGATAAAGACCCATTTGCCTTACGCCGTGCCGCACTGGGCGTATTGCGTATGGTGCTGGATCTACCGTTGGATCTAAAAGAGCTGCTAAGCATGACCGCCGCTAGCTTCCCTGACGGCGTAGTGGCAGAGGGCACGGTAGAAGGCGTGTACGGCTTTATGCTGGATCGCCTTAAAAACTACCTCGCTGCAGATTACCCCGCTGCGGATATTGACGCGGTGTTGGCGCTGAAACCAACGCTCTTAAATGAGATGGTGATTCGCTTGCAAGCGGTAGCGGCATTTAAAGCGTTGCCAGAAGCCACCGCCTTGGCTGCGGCCAATAAACGTATTCGTAATATTCTGAAGAAGGTCGAAGGCGATTTGCCTGAGCTGAATGCCGCCTTGCTGAGTGATGCCGCTGAAATTGCATTGCACGCCGAGCTATTAAAGCTGCAGCCTGTGGTGAGCCGTGCTTTAGCTAGCCAAGACTTTACTGGCGCATTGAAAGCGCTGAGTGCTTTAAAAGAGCCAGTCGATGCTTTCTTTGATTCGGTCATGGTGATGAGCGATGACCTAGCCGTACGCGGTAATCGCCAAGCCCTGCTCGCTGCTTTGGCAAGTCTGATGAATCGAGTTGCAGAGCTGTCTTTATTGGCTGAGTAAAAAACAATGTAGGGTGGGCACAAAGACGTGCCCACCCTAAGCTTGTTAGATGAAAAACGGAGTCGCGTATGAAGTTATTGATTCTCGACCGCGACGGCGTAATCAATGAAGATAGCCCTGACTATATCAAGACACCGGAAGAGTGGATTCCCGTTGCTGGCAGTTTAGAGGCGATTGGCGAATTATCCCGTTCGGGCTGGACGATTGTCGTGGCCACCAATCAAAGCGCAATTGGCCGCAAGATGATTAGCGTGGATGCCTTGAACCGCATTCATGCCAAGATGCATCGTGCCATTGCCGAGCAGGGTGGGCATATTGATGCGGTGTTTTTTTGCCCTCATGCACCGGACGCTGCATGCGTTTGTCGTAAACCTAATCCAGGCATGCTCTTAGATATCTCTAGCCGCTTCCATGTGCCGAGCGCGCAATTGGTGATGGTGGGCGATTCGCTACGTGATTTGCAAGCCATTGCGGCTGTGGGTGGCAAGCCTGTTTTGGTGCGCACTGGGAATGGCATTAAAACTGAACGAAAAGGTCTGCTGCCCGATGGTACGCAGATATTTGACGATTTGGCGGCCTTTGCCGCGCATTTATTGGCCCCTGAAGGTGTGGATTAAATGATTTGGTTGCGCTCCATTTTGTACTGGTTAGCTGTGCCTATAGTAACTCCGATTTTTTGTGTAATTGCGATCCTCATTCTGCCGCTTCCACCTATGCTGCGTTACCGCATTATTCGTGGCTGGTCATGGATTATGCTCAAATGGCTTAAATTTACCTGTGGCCTGACTTACCGTGTGGAGGGCCTTGAAAACCTGCCTGCCAACCCCGCCGTTGTGATGAGTAAACACCAATCGGCTTGGGAAACGCTGGCGCTGCAGCATGTGTTTCCACCGCAAGTTTGGGTGTTAAAAAAAGAGCTATTAAAGCTACCGATTTTTGGCTGGGGCTTGGCTACTTTATCGCCAATTGCGATAGATCGCTCTAACCGTGCCGAGGCGCAGAAGCAGTTAATTTCTCAAGGTAAAGATCGCTTAGCTAAGGGTTTTTGGATTGTGATTTTCCCTGAAGGCACGCGTGTACCATCCGGTGCTTATAAGCCTTATAAACAAGGTGGGGCGCGTTTGGCGCTGGATTTAGAAGTACCGATTGTGCCGGTTGCGCATAATTCGGGTGAGTATTGGCCGCGCAATTCCTTTTTAAAATGGCCAGGCGAAATTGTGATGGTGGTGGGTAAGCCGATAGATCCTGCAGGACGCAGCCCGCAAGATGTCACCCAAGAGGTTGAAAACTGGATTGAGGGTGAAATCCAGCGTTTTGGTGGTGTTGGCCCCTGTTATGCGCCCAAAAAATGAAGCCTATTTATTGCGGCTGGCCGATCAAGAAATCGCTTATCAAATAGAGCGTAGCAGCCGTCGCCGCTCCATTGGCCTGAAAATCACCGCCGCTGGGCTGACGATCGTTTTGCCTGCACGCGCTCCAATCAAAGAAGCTGAGCGGGCTATTCAAAGTAAATTAAAGTGGATATTAGCCAAGCTGGCGCAACCTATGCCCGCCGTTGTGGCCTTGGCGGCGGGAAGTAGCGTGCTGTGGCAGGGCCAAGCTAAGTTTGTGCAGCTGGCTGCGGGTAGGACACGACTAGAAGCAGAAATTTTATACGTTTCTGAGTTGATCCCCCTTCCAACTGCGCTTACTCGCTTTTATCAGCGCAGCGCTAAAGCCTATTTTTTACAGAGACTCGGCTTTTGGAGCGAGCAGATGGGCTTGCAGCCAAGGCAGTTATTTTTAAGCTCGGCCAAAAGCCGCTGGGGGAGTTGTACTGCTTTAGGTGATATTCGGCTGAACTGGCGCTTAATGCAGGCCCCGCCGCAGGTGATTGATTATGTGGTGATCCACGAGCTAGCGCATTTGGCTGAGCTTAACCACTCCTCTCGGTTCTGGGCCATTGTTGCAGCAGCATGCCCAGATTGGAAAACGCAGCGGCTTTGGCTCAAACAAAATGGCGCGCTGCTGTTTGCGTGGTAAGCGCCACTCTCTACTCTCTGCAAATAGGTTGTACGTATAAGTAATCCTGATTGTGTCTCTTGCTCAATCTCATTATAAATATCGTAGGGCGGGTGAAACCCGTGTGTTGATTCAGCCTTGCTCGCGGGTTTCACCCGCCCTACATATTCCAAAACCAAGCCAAGCACTCAAGAAACCCATCTATACAGAGCCCATTGAGCAAGAGACATAATCAAGTAAGTAATTGTTGGACGCACAAAGGCATACGTCTAGCCAATGGGGAATGACAACGCGTCATCTGTTTGTGCTTTATGTGTTTTTCGTGGACTAGTCATTTTACTGCGTAACATCAGTAAGCAATCACTCGCAATCCGCCAAAGCATGATTCAACGCCGCTCTGGCATAGATGATGGTTTCGCTGGCAGTTAACCCGATCCCGCCTAGATTTTCCCTGTACCAGTTATCTGCGGCTTTGCCGTGTAGCCAACAGCCGCTTTGTACTGCCGCCAATGGCGCTAGGCCCTGTGCGATGAGTGCGGCGATGATGCCGGATAACACATCGCCTTGGCCTGCACTGGCAAGGGCGGCATTGCCGCTACCGTTGATGCTCCACGCTTGCCCATCTGCACAGATTGATCCCGCTCCTTTGAGCAGCACTGTGGCGTGATAACGCTTGGCAATGGCTTGAGCTGCTTCTATGCGATTGGTTTGTACCGCTATGGTGCTGGTTTGCAGCAGCCTTGCCGCCTCGGCTGGGTGTGGGGTAAGAATGGTGGTGGCAGTACGCTGAGTGATCGTCGCAGCCTGCTGACTTGAGCTTGCCAGTAGATTAAGCGCATCTGCGTCTAGTAGCAGTGGCAGCGGACTAGCAATGCTTTGCTGCACGAGTGCCATCGCCTCTTGGCTTGTGCCAAGCCCTGGGCCAATTACTAGCATGCTGAGTGCGGGGTGTTGTAGCGCTTCTGCTGCAGAATGCAGCATAAGCTCGGGTTGTGTGGGGTCGACGCTCAATACTTTATCGAGTAAGCCAAGCACTACTCTGCCTGCGCCTAATTTTAAGGCGGCGCGGCCAGCGAGCAGCGTGGCCCCAACCATCCCTGTTGCACCACCAATAATCCCAACTGTGCCGTAACTGCCTTTATGGCTATCGGCTTTGCGCAGTAAATTGGCAATGGTGCTGGGTGCTGTGCTTTGTAAATAGCCATCTGGCTCAGGGTAGCAAGACTGGGGTATTTGTAAATCTAGCAGGTGGATGTCACCGCAGGCATTACAGCCTTGGCCGGTAAATTGGCCAGGTTTATGCGCCATAAAACTGAGCGTGTGATTGGCTTGAACTGGGCTGCCTGTGCCGCTATCGCTGATTAATCCACTGGGAGTATCCAAAGCAATAACAGGGCAGGCCAGCGCCTGCAGTTCTTGGATTATTTGGCTATCGCGGGCAGATAGCGCGCGATTTAGCCCTATACCATAGAGGCCATCAATGGCTAAATCGGCATGTAGAGGGGTATGGTTTTGGGTTTGTCCGCCGCAGGCCAACCATTCGGCCAAAGCCTGCTGTGCGCCGGGCGGTACTGCTGGCGCACTAAGTCGTAAAAAAATATTTTTACCGGCAAGATGTAGCTGTTTTGCGGCGAGTAAAGCATCGCCGCCATTATTGCCTGGGCCTGCCAATACATAGATATTTTGCGCATTGGGGTAATGTTTCAGCACCCATGCCGCGCTGGTTTTGCCCGCTCTTTGCATGAGCGATAAGCTGGCCGCAGCGATTTCGATTTGCCTTAAGCCATGGCTAAAAAAGAGCGGGATGTTTTTCATTCGCGGGAGATCCTTTGGCGTTCAATCTTATTAATAAAACGCTGGATCTGCGTTTGCATTTTTCCTGATAAATCAAAGAAACGGCAACCTACGCGCTGGGTTTTAATCCCGTTTTTAAGTGTTACATCAATCACAATGCATATCTGCATATCGATCTCAATCAGTCCAACGTCAAGTAGTTGAATTCGACAATTGTGCAAGGTATCTCCAACCACCATGGGTAGATCGGGAGACACTCCCAGTAAACTTAAACCGCCTAAGCTAATGTCCGTGACCGATAATTCGGTGTGACCGCCATTGGCTAAGGGGATGGTGCAGTCCATTCTTTGTGACATTGGAATATCTAGGCGATAAAAATCTCGTCTTTGCATTCGCAATGTTTGTACAGGGCCTGAACTACGGATTGCGGTTCGGCCCTCAAAGAGAACTTGCTGGGCATTAGGTAGCTCGAATTGAATTTTTACTTTATTCACCACACCCACAAGAAAAATGCGATTTTCTTTAGTCAGGGCGTCGTTGGTTCTGCTGTCATTACTACCGTCAAACAACAGGCCTTGATCATCAATAGCCAGTAAGGTGCTGATTGCAAAAGGCTCACGCTTACCTGCAGGGTACAGGCAAATAATCTCACCTTTCTCTAGTAATTGGCTAAGTAGGTATTTGATTTCGATGCTAGAGGTAACTAGATAAGGCCCTGGGTCAGAAACAAAGACCGGCTCTAGTGTTGGGGGTTGTTGCATTGTGTAATCAGCAAATAAGAGATAAGCCACTTTATATCATTGGTGGCGGTTTAATCCTAGGATATACGCGTTGCTACTTAGTTATGGCTAGGGGCTATTGATGTTTAATTTGTCATTTATAAATATAGGCTGATTAAATAACCATGCCATTAAAGGAGAGTAATGTTTCTAGCTCATCAAGGCGCATTCTTTCTTCTTTAATTCTTTCTGCGGCTCTTGGTTTTACATGCAAACTAACCTGAGTATTGTCATACCAAAAAGAAAGTGAAGGATAATCAGCGAGTTGGCGGCCATTAGCGGCGGGGAGAAGGTCGTAAGCGATGTGCTGATTGAGTAGAAAAATCTCTGCAGATTTAGGGTCATCTAAAAATAGCAGCAAATTAATATCAGAATTGGGACCCGCCACGCCAGAGAGTACAGATCCCGCTAGATAAGGATGAAATTGCGCCAAGATACGCATGATTTTGAGTGCTTTGAGCCGTAAATGATTCAGGCTATCGTCGTGTTCAGGCTGATAAACCGCTCGATAGCTGGCTAAAGCGATTTCAATTTCTTGATTGGAGGGCATCATTCGCCCTTCACTAATCCCAAGTTGCTTCGCGGCTTTTTTCTTGGCTAAGGCAAAATCATGCAAGTGATCTTCAGCAATTAAGCGTGCGGCACGTTCACAAATCTGTGCGCGTAAATGGGCATACTGGTGGTCGAGAACGTGTGGCTTGCTCATGATTAGGCACCCCTAAAAGAGTACTCCTTTATCTCGCTATGAGGGTGGGCCAAGTAGTGCTCAGCCCACCCTCACCTTATGCGTTGCAATCTTAAAACAGTAATTCTTTAATCTCATCCAGTGGCTGGGCTGCCCCTGTCCCACCGCCCAATCCTAATTCTGGATTGGTTTGCAGAAATTCGCTGAAGAAATATTCAGTGTATGAGCCACGCTCGGTTTGTATGGTCTGCGGTGTTACGCCTTCAGGCACAGGATAGCTGACATTTTCCACGCCTTTTAGCGCTTTATTCATAAAGTTAACCCAGATAGGTAGCGCCGCCACGCCACCATACTCTCTTGCACCCAAGGAGCGGGGTTGATCAAAACCTACCCAAGAAATAGCCACTAAGCCAGGTTGATAACCGGCAAACCACGCGTCATTAGCATCATTGGTGGTCCCCGTTTTACCGGCCAAATCACTACGGCCTAAGCTATTGGTTTTGGCACCAGTACCCTGTGTCGCCACATCGTGCAGCAGGCTATTCATGACGAAAGCATTGCGAGCATCTAAAGTACGGGGTGCATTTTCACCGGCAACTTCAGGCTGGGTCTTAGCCAGAATACGGCCATGACTATCTTCAATTCTATCCACATAATAGGAGCGAACTCGATAGCCGGTGTTAGCAAATACCGCATACGCCTCGGCCATTTGCAGTGGCGTCACACTGCCCGCACCTAGCGCCATCGTTAAATAAGCGGGGTGTTGCTTAGGGCTAAAGCCAAAGCGGCTGATGTGCGCCTGTGCATAATCCACGCCAATCGCTTGCAATACTCGGATGGTGACCAAGTTTCTAGAACGTGTAAGTGCAGTGCGTACACTCATCATCCCTTCGAATTTACCATCGCTATTTTTAGGCTCCCAACTTTGCCCTCCCACTTGAGCTGGGTCTATCACCAATGGCGCATCGTTCATTTGAGTGGCAGGGGTTATGCCGCGCTCTAAAGCTGCCGAGTAAATAAAAGGTTTAAAGCTGGAACCAGGCTGCCGCCAAGCTTGGGTGACATGGTTAAAGGAGCTACGGTTAAAGTCAAAGCCACCTGCTAGCGCTCTAATTGCCCCATTTTGTGGATCTAATGCAACAAGCGCGCCTTCAACTTGAGGAAGTTGTGAAATAGTCCAACCTTTTTCCATTCGCTTGATTCGCACAATGGCACCTGGGCGAATTCTGATCGCTGGGGCCACCTTTTCAGAAAGCATCGCCTTGGCAAATCGTAAGCCTTCGCCTTCAATTTCTAATTGCTCGCCACCTTTTTTATAGACGCGAACCAATTGGGGGCTGGCACTTAAGACAATCGCCGCTTGCAAATCGCCCGAATCTTTCTGCTCTGAAAGCGCTTCGTCGAGCAGCTCTTCTTTGCCAGGTAGGATGACTTCAGGGGCAACAAAGCCTTCTGGCCCACGATAACCGTGGCGAACATCATAGTCGACTAGGCCTTGTCTTAGTGATTGATAGGCAGTTTCTTGGCTATCGCTACGAAGGGTGGTGTAAACTTTATAGCCTTCAGTGTAAGTTGATTCTTTGTAACGCTCCAGCATCATTTGCCGCACCATTTCTGCTAGGTATTCGGCATGGACGGCGTACTCTTGCTGGCCTCGCTTGAGAACGAGCGGGGCGCTCTTAGCGATCTCATAATCACTATCATTGATGAACTTAAGCTCATGCATACGTCTTAGAACGTATTGCTGCCGCAGCTGAGCTCGTTTAGGGTTTACAACTGGATTATATGCGGAAGGGGCTTTAGGTAAGCCAGCAAGCATAGCCATTTCAGCTGGGCTAAGTTGTTTTAGCTCTTTGCCGTAATAGGTTTGTGCTGCTGAGGCGAAGCCATAGGCGCGTTGACCTAGGTAGATTTGGTTGAAGTACAGTTCAAGAATTTGATCTTTAGAAAGATTGTGTTCAATTTTAAACGAGAGTAATGCCTCGTTAAACTTACGTGTAAAGGTTTTTTCGTTAGATAGGTAGAAGTTGCGTGCTACCTGCATGGTGATCGTACTGGCTCCTGATTTGGATTGCCCCGAGCTTAGGTTACTGACCATGGCTCTGAGTACACCAAGGTAGTCGATACCACCATGTTCATAAAAGCGCTCGTCTTCTGCGGCCAAAATGGCTTGTTTCATTAACAAGGGCACTTGGTCTATTGAAGTAAAGGCGCGACGCTCTTCGCCAAATTCACCAATTAACACGTTATCACTGGTGTAAATGCGGAGCGGGATTTTAGGGCGGTAATCTGTGAGTGCTTCTAGGGAGGGTAGGCGCGGATAAGTGATTACCAGTGCAAATGCACCCAAGCCTGCGGCAAGGATCATTAGGCTGATTAAAATACCGGCAAAAATAAGTAGGAGGCGTTTGCTCATCGCTAAAGTATAGATATTAGAAGTGCTGCTAATTTACGCGAATATGAGAATGTATGTTTGGCATTTATTTTTTCGCGCCAAATATTAAAAAAGCACTAATGTTAGTAATAATGTTGCATAACAATCGATAATGAGCTTCTTGCTTTACAGGTATATGTTGCACTGCTACGATCTACAGAAAATTAGCAAATGCTTACATTTAAGAAATCTATTTTATTAAAAGGAAAGTGAGTTGAATCTCGATTTCCTCAAACCCAAAGCACCTGCGCTGATTGGGGTTGATATTAGCTCTTCGTCCGTAAAAATGGTCGAGTTGAGCCTATCAGGAACCACCTACAGCCTTGATCGCTATGTGATTGAGCCCCTACCTAAAGATGCCGTAAGTGATGGCAATATCGCCAATATGGATTTGGTGGTGGAAGCCATTAGACGCGCGTGGCGGCAAATGGGCTCTAAAGTTAAAAATGTAGCGATTGCCTTGCCGCCTGCGGCAGTGATCACTAAAAAAATCTTGGTGCCAGCAGGCTTGACCGAGCGTGAGCTTGAGATGCAGGTTGAGACTGAGGCAAATCAGTACATTCCCTTCTCTTTGGATGAAGTGAATCTGGATTTTCAGGTGCTGGGTATTTCCCCTATTGCTCCTGATGAAGAAGAAGTACTGATTGCGGCCGCTAAAAAAGAGAAAGTTGATGAGCGCGTAGCAGCAATTGAAGCTGCAGGATTACGCGCGTTGGTGCTCGATGTAGAGTCTTATGCCACACAAGCCGCTTTTGAATTGATGCAGCCACAATTGCCTAATAACGGCGATAAACAAATTGTGGCCGTGGTGGATATTGGTGCCACGGCTATGCATATGAATATCTTTAAAGATGGTCAGTCTATCTACAGCCGTGATCAGGCTTATGCCGGTAATCAACTGACGCAAGAAATTCAGCGCAAATTCAATATGTCGAGTGACGAAGCCGAGCAAGCTAAGAAGCACGGTGGTTTGCCAGAAAATTACGAGCCAGAAGTACTGCAGCCCTTTATTGATACTTTAGCGCTAGAAATCTCTCGCTCCTTGCAGTTTTTCTATACCTCCAGTAACTACAACGCGGTAGATCATATTCTGCTGGCCGGTGGTTGCAGTGCTATTTATGGCCTAGATGATGCGGTATCTAGCCGCACCAATGTCAGTAGCGCCATGCGTGCCAATCCATTCCAAGGAATGGCAACGGGTAAGGTGCGTGGAAAACAAGTGCAAGTTGATGCTCCTTCTCTTTTAATTGCCTGCGGATTGGCGATGCGGAGGTTTGACCCTTCATGATTCGGATTAATCTGCTTCCACACCGCGAGCAAAGACGTGTTGCACGTCAAGCTCGGTATTTAGCTTTGCTTGGGGTAACTGCCTTGGCGGCGATTGCCGTGATTGTGGCGGGCTACCTTTTTTATGCCGCACGAATTGAAACCCAAAATCAGCGCAATCAGTTTCTAACCGATGAAAATACCAAGTTAGATCGTGAGATTTCTGAAATTGAGAAATTAAAATCAGAAAAACAATCGCTACTTGATCGTAAAAAGATTGTTGAGCGCTTGCAGTCTGGGCGATCAGAAGCGGTTATCGCGATGGATCAACTGGTTCGGCAGACGCCTGATGGTGTTTATTTGAAAGAAGCAAAGGCGCTTAATGATCAAATTACTCTAGTGGGTTATGCGCAATCCAATGCCCGTGTTTCTACTTTAATGCGTAATTTGAATGACTCAGAAATTTTTGAGCAGCCTGTGTTGATTGAGGTGAAAGCCGCACAAGTGGGTAATCAAAAATTATCGGAGTTTACCCTTACGATTAAAATAACGCGGACTGTGGATGAGGCGGCTAATGCTTCAGCGCCAGCTTCGCGTAAACGGCAGGGGAGCTAACATGACTCTCGACGAATTACGGAATTTAGATCCTAAAGACATCGGCAATTGGCCAATTGCCGCACAAATTGGTTTGATTGTTTTGCTGTTTGTTACGCTGACTTTGGGTGGCTATTTCTACGTCTGGGGTAGCCAGATGGATGAGTTAGAAACCGGCAGGGCAAAGGAAGAACAGCTTAAAACTGATTTTGTAGAAAAGAAACGTAAGGCAATTAACTTGGATGCCTATCGCCAGCAGTTACAAGATATTCAAC
This sequence comes from Iodobacter sp., assembly GCF_025352645.1. Lineage (GTDB taxonomy): Bacteria > Pseudomonadota > Gammaproteobacteria > Burkholderiales > Chitinibacteraceae > Iodobacter. The sequence goes on from NZ_JANXSO010000023.1 coordinate 55,941, forward strand.
AATCTTTTGGTGCTTTACTGCGGCAATTGCCTAATAAATCAGAGATGGAATCATTGCTCACCGAGATTAACCAAGCGGGGGTTGGCCGTGGTTTGTTTTTTGAGCTATTTAAACCAGGTACTGAAGTAAAAACGGCGGAGTTTGCCGAATTACCGATTGATATTCGTATCTCTGGCAACTACCACGATTTAGCGGCTTTTGTGAGCGATGTGGCGCAGCTCTCGCGTATCGTTACTTTAAGTAATCTATCTCTTACTGCAACGAAAGATCCTGAGGTGATTTCAATGCAAGCGATCGCAAAAACATATCGCTCGCTGGATGAGGCCGAGGCACAAGCGTTACATCAAGCTGCATTAGACGCTAAGAAGAAACAGAAATGAACATTCGACCTAGCTCAATCAAATTAAGCGCGCTGATGATATTCGCCGCATTTTCTTTAAGTGCTTGTTTTGGCGAACAAAATAGCGATTTAAAAGACTGGATGAAAGAAAATAGTGAAGGCTTGCGGGGTAAAGTGGAAGCACTGCCTGAGGCAAAGCCTTATGTTTCATTTGAATATAAAGCGTTTGATTTAAGTGACCCATTTCGTGCTGCAAAAATGGAGTTAGCCAAAAAAGGCTCAGGTGGAGGGCTTGCGCCCAACACTAGCCGTGCCAAAGAAATTTTGGAAAACTACGATTTAGAAAAATTACGCATGGTAGGAACCATCACTCAAGGTAAGACGGTGAATGGTTTAATCCATGCCCCCGATGGCAATATTTATCGGGTAAAGGTGGGCAGCTATATGGGTCAAAATTTTGGCATGGTGACAGCCATTACTGATATCGAAGTTCAACTCAAAGAAATCGTTGAAGACAGTGGGGGTGATTGGGTGGAGCGCACCACGAATTTATCCCTTGATGAAGCGGAGCAAAAAAAATGAAAATACTCAATGTCATCAAGCTGGCAAGTCTTTTGTGCATAGCTTGCCTTGCCTCTTTTGCTGCTGCGGCAGCGAGCATTACTGCCATTGATGTCAGCAATGTATCAGCAGATAAGCAGGTTATTCGATTAAGTTTTAATGGCCCTGCGCCCGTTCCTACTAGCTTTTCTGTGAATACGCCACCTCGGGTTGCTTTTGATTTTGCTGATACTACAAATACAGCGGGTAAAAGCTCGGTTCAAGTGAATGGCGCTGCGCTGCGCTTGATTAGCTTAGCTGAGGGCTCAGGGCGCACGCGTGTTGTGCTGAATATGCAAAAGCAAGCGGCATATCAAACCAGAGTGGAAGGGAATGATTTTTATATTACCGTAGATGGCACCAGTAGTGCGGTGACCGCTCAGGCAAGAAACACGCATTTTGCTGAGAGCAAAGCGCCTGAGGCTAGCGGCAAAAACAAACGGGATAGCATCGAGAACATTGATTTTCGCCGTGGTAAAGATGGTGAAGGTAAGGTGGTTATTGATCTATCCAGCCCCAATGTGGGTATTGATATCCGGCAGCAGGGTAAAACCTTGTTGATCGATTTTAATAAGGCGGTTTTACCTAAAAAGCTAGAGCGCCGAATGGATGTCAGTGATTTTGGTACGCCGATCCAAAAAGTGGATGCGTATAGCCAAGGTGAAACCAGCAAGATGATTATCGAGCCTAAGGGCAACTGGGAATACTCGGCTTATCAAACTGAAAATCGTTTTATTGTTGAAGTGCGTGAGGTAAACGACGAGCGCAATAAACAAGCGGGGATTAAGCCAGCATTTAAGGGCGAAAAGCTCTCGTTAAACTTCCAGAATGTTGAAATTCGCGCTGTTTTACAAGTGATTGCGGAGTTTACCGGTCTGAACTTTATTACTAGTGATACCGTAACGGGCAATATCACCCTACGTTTAAAAGACGTGCCTTGGGATCAAGCGCTGGATATCATCTTGCAAGCTAAGGGTCTAGATCAGCGTAAAAATGGCAGCGTGCTGTGGATTGCGCCCCGTGAAGAATTGGCCAGCAAGGAAAAGCAAGAGCTGGAAGCGCGTAAGCAGATTGATGAGCTTGAGCCTACCCGCACTGAGTCATTCCAGCTGCGTTATCAAAAAGCTGAAGATTTAAAGAAAATGCTCACCGATGAGAAGCAGCAAATGCTTTCTAAACGCGGCAGCATTGTGATTGATGCACGGACTAATACGCTGTTTGTGCAAGATATCTCTAGCAAGTTAGAGCAAGTACGCTCGGTTATTTCTAAGATCGACGTAGCAGTGCGTCAAGTGCAAATTGAAGCACGTATTGTTGAGGCCAACGATGGCTTTAGCCGTGAGCTTGGGGTGAAATTGGGTTGGGGCTCACGAGGCCACTTAGGCAGTACGGATTTAGGCTTGGGCAACAGCTTAGATAATGCAGGTAAAGGAATTGGTGTAATTCCTGCAACGGCGGGGACTACGCCGAGTGCAACAACGCCCATTAATAATATTTTAACGATGGGTAATAACGTCAACTTTCCTGCGATTGGTTCTGGGGTAGGTGCACCGGGTACTTTTGCACTGATTGCCGCCAATGCTAATTGGTTGCTAGGTTTAGAAATCAGTGCTTTGGCTGCAGACAATAAAGGTAAGATTATCTCTAGCCCACGCCTTGTGACGGCTGACCAAGTTGAAGCCTCTATTGAAAGCGGGGAAGAGATTCCTTACCAAGAAAGCTCACAAAACGGGGCTACAACCATCTCGTTTAAGAAAGCGACCTTGTCATTAAAGGTGACGCCGCAGATCACGCCTGATGGCAATGTGATCATGAAGCTGAACGTGACTAAAGATAGCCGTGGCACTGTTACTCTGGGTATTCCATCGATTAACACCAAGCAAATCAATACTACGGTTTTGGTTGAAAATGGAGGTACGGTGGTGATTGGTGGTATCTACACGCAAGAAGTGGGTACGGATGTGACTAAAGTACCGTTGCTAGGAGATATTCCTTATCTGGGTAATCTATTTAAAAACACCCTAGAAAAAGACTTACGTCGTGAGTTATTGATCTTTATTTCACCTAAAGTAATTCAATCAGACCTGTCATTACGCTGATAATTTAAAATTATTAGTCAGATTAGCGGGGCGCAAATCGCGCCCCGCTCTGCTTTCCGCTACAATGCTTGGCATGAAACTGCCAGGCAATTTTTTTCTGGTCGGCATGATGGGTGCCGGCAAAACCACCGTAGGACGAGCGCTCGCTAAAGTCAGCGGTAAGGTTTTCTATGATACGGATCACGAGATTGAATCTCGGACCGGAGCAAAGATCCCAATCATCTTTGAAGTTGAAGGTGAGGCCGGATTTCGCCGCCGTGAAGTGGCGATGATTAAAGAGCTGGGTGCACAAAAAAATATCGTATTGGCAACGGGCGGCGGTGCGGTGCTTAATCCTGCTAACCGTGCGGTGCTTAGGCGCGAAGGCTTTGTGATTTACCTGCGCGCCAGCGTGGATGAGCTGTATTTGCGCACCTGCCACGATAAAAACCGTCCGCTATTACAAACTGAAAACCCAAAACAGCGCTTGCATGAGTTCTATGCCATTCGAGACCCCCTCTATTGCGAAGTGGCTGATCTGGTGATTGATACCAGTCGGCAAACTGTGCATTCGCTATTGCAACTACTGATGAAAGAGCTAGAGCTGCATGCAGATCGCTAATATTTCTGCATCAAATTTTTAGCCCTTGCCTGTAGAGGTGCGCTGTTGTGGTGGCATAAAATCTTGCCCTTCCTACAATCCACAAGCCGTTAATTAGAGAGTTGGAGCACCATGCCGATCGTTGAATTGAAGCTTGACCACGCCGCATACAATATCCACATTGCCCGCGATCTATTAACTCAGGTTGAGCTGATTAAGCCCCTTTTGCCTCAGCCAAGAGTTGCAATTGTTAGCAATGAAACGGTTGCGCCTCTCTATCTAAAAGCCCTGCAAGACGCGCTAGAAGCCGCTGATATCCAATGCCACAGTATTATTCTGCCCGATGGTGAAGCACATAAATCTTTTGAAACGCTTAATCTGATTTTTGATGCCTTACTGACTGAGCGTTGTGAGCGTAAAACCACGCTGATTGCTCTGGGTGGCGGGGTGATTGGGGATATGACGGGGTTTGCGGCGGCGGTATATCAGCGCGGTGTACCGTTTATTCAGATCCCTACCACTCTCTTGTCACAGGTTGATTCATCGGTTGGCGGCAAGACTGGCATTAATCATCCGCTGGGCAAGAATATGATAGGCGCGTTTTATCAGCCTCAGCTGGTGCTGGCTGATTTGGCGACGCTAGATACCCTGCCAATGCGTGAATTATCTGCAGGCATGGCCGAAGTGATTAAGTATGGTTTGATTGATGATTTGGCCTTTTTTGAATGGTTGGAGGCCAATATCGAGCGGCTGATGGCGCGCGAAACCGATGCGCTAGCCTATGCGGTAGAACGCTGCTGCCAGAATAAAGCGCGAATTGTGGCTGGGGATGAAAAAGAGCAGGGCCAGCGTGCGCTATTAAATCTAGGCCACACCTTTGGCCATGCGATTGAATCGGGGCTGGGCTATGGAGTTTGGCTGCATGGTGAGGCGGTTGCTGCCGGCATGATGCTGGCCGCTTATGCATCGCGTGAATTAGATTTGATAAGCGATGACGATATTGAGCGGATCAAAGCTCTGCTACTTAAAGCGGGTTTACCGGTTAAAGCGCCGGTATTGGGGCATGAGCGCTACTTAGACTTAATGGCGCAGGATAAAAAAGTAGACGCCGGTAAAATCAAATTTGTATTGATGCAGTGCCTTGGTGAGTCTTATATCGGCGAGCTGAGCCGTGACACGATTATTGCCGCATTAGAGGCTGGCTGTAGCGAGTAATCATTTAATTGCTGTGCGGGGTGGTGGGCAGATAATTTTGCCCACCCCGCTATTATATTGTTTTATTCTTTTCTGAATATTCTGCCAACGTCATCTCCAACACCCCTTTCAGCTCTTGGTGAATTGTCGTCAGCCCTTGTTCTAGGCGGGCGGATAGGGGGGTGACCATGGTTTCAAATACATCTCTGAGTGTGATTTTCTTTAGGTCGACGGCTAAAATCCACTCCCCATCACGGGTTGATTCCACCCAGTTTTTTAAAGCCATTTCTTCAAGTAGGGAATAGCTGGCATCTAAGCCCAGCTGAGTGCGTCGGCGTAGTTTATCGATGTGTAAGACTTTGCCTTGGCTATGCGCTTCAGCCAAAACCAGCAGCAGGCGGATAGATTGTTCTAAACGTGTGCCCTGATGGCCCTCCCAGCGCCATGCCGATGCGTGCCAGTAAGAAAGACAGGCAGAAAGTACCGCGCCACCTAAAATAATCACCCAGCTTACATATAGCCACATCAAAAAGATAGGGAAGCTGGCAAATGCGCCATAAATCAGCTTAAACGTGCCAAATTGCTGGATATAAAGCCCAAAGCCACGCTTCATTAGCTCTAATGCAGCGGCGACTACCAAGGCTGCGATCAGGGCATGGCTGCGTGGCACATAGCAGTTGGGCACAGCCAGATACAGCAGGGTTAAAGAGCCAAGCATCAAGAGCAAGGGGCCAAGCTTGAGCAGCATCAGGTTCAGTAGATTGGTATCACTGTGCAAACCGGTCTGGGCATAGAGCCAAGAAGTGAGTGAGATACTAATGCCGATTAATAGCGGGCCAAGCGTGAGCGCTGCCCAGTAGATAATCGTTCTTTGCAGTAATTTTCTGGGGCGTTTTATTCCCCAGATTTCATTGAAAGTTTTTTCGATAGTAAAAATTAGCAGGAGGGCGGTGACTAGCAGACCGATCATCCCCAGCGCCGTTAGGCGCTCGGCGTTATCAGAAAACTGCCGCATATACACGCTGATTACCTTGCCGGATGCATCAGGCACCAGATTGGTCAGCAAAAATATTTTAAATTTACTACTGTAGTCGCCAAACATGGGGAAGGCAGAGAAGAGCGATAGCGCAATGGTCAGCAGCGGAATCAGCGCTAGTAGCGTGGTGTAAGTTAGGCTGCCGGCGGTTTCCAAGCAGCGGTCGGCGATCAATCTACGGCCAACAAAACGGCCAAAGCCAAATAGGCGATGAAAAATGCCAAGATCAAAGCGGGGGATTAGGTTCATCTTATGCGATTAAATGAAGGATGAGCTTTATAATACCGCAGCCCCACTATTTTGGAATTGTAATGCCAGAGATCCTTGTCCTTTATTACAGCACACATGGTGCTACCCGTCAGATGGCGCAGCTGATTGCCCGAGGGGTGGAGTCTGTGGCGGGAGTCACCGCCCGTATCCGCACCGTGCCGCGTATTTCAACGGTTTGCGAGGCGGTAGAAGCCGTGGTTCCTGATGCCGGAGCACCCTATGCGGAGCTGGCCGACTTAAAAGAATGTATCGGCCTGGCGCTTGGTAGCCCCACTCGTTTTGGTAATATGGCCGCGCCAATGAAGTATTTTTGGGATAGCACCGTGGGCGATTGGCTGCAAGGATCTCTAATCGGCAAGCCTGCCTCGGTGTTTACCAGCACCGGCTCTATGCACGGTGGTAATGAAGCCACGCTGCTCACCATGATGTTGCCGCTGCTGCATCACGGCATGCTGATTGTGGGCACGCCTTATTCAGAAACCGCGCTGAGTAACACCACCACGGGAGGCACTCCCTACGGGCCTAGCCATGTGGCGGGCCGTGAATCTAATCAGCCGCTCTCTGCAGATGAAAAACAACTATGCATCGCCCAAGGCAAACGCCTAGCGCAGGTGGCTTTAAAGCTGGCGGTGGCATCATGAAAGATCAGCGTTTAATTACCCTTAGCCATTGGGCTTCCGTCATTAGCCTAGTGGCCTTGATTGCACTATGTATTTCTTGGGAGCTATGGCTTGCGCCGATGAAAGAAGGTGGTTCTTGGCTGGCCTTAAAGGCGCTGCTGTTACTGCCAATGTTAATGGGCGTTTTGAAAGGCCGTCGTTACACCTATCAATGGGGCTCGATGTATATCTTGCTGTGGTTTGTAGAAGGCGTGATGCGCGCTTGGGGCGATCATGGCCTATCGCAAATTTTGGCTGGGGCAGAAGTCGCTTTGGCTAGCCTGTGCTTTGCTAGCTTTGTTGCGTTTGCTTGGTATACACGGCCCTCTTTGGGGGAGGCTGTGCAGGTTTGATTTTTCTGTGCATGGTATTGGGCGGGGGTAAACGCGTGGGCATAAAGGCCTGCTCACCCTGCATTGACACCAAAAAGGTCAAAAACCAGAGGCTTAACTTTAGCTCTGGTTGCTGGCCTTTTGTGTTGAGTGTCTGTCCAGCACAAAGCTTGTGGCCCTGCTGTGGCAGATTAGGGTAGGTTTGAGTAAAACCATCCCGACGGCGGGGCTGATTGGCCTGCCGTATCTCGGTCTTATATTTTGATAAGCGTGGGTGAGGGTTAAACCGGACCCTGCGCGTTAATGCGCGTTTCCTTGTTATGCAGCTTATTCAACGCAGAGATATAAGCCTTGGCGCTGGCGGCGATGATGTCGGTGTCTGCGCCTTGGCCATTGACGATACGGCCCGTTTTTTCTAAACGTACGGTCACTTCCCCTTGGCTATCGGTGCCTTGGGTAATGGCATTCACGGAATAAAGTTGCAGCTCTGCGCCGCTATTGGCCATGCTTTCGATGGCTTTAAACACTGCATCCACAGGGCCTGAGCCGCTAGATGTCGCTTGTTTTTCTACGCCGTCTTCGCTCATCACAATGTGTGCAGATGGCATTTCGCCAGTTTCTGACATCACTTTAAGTGCGGTAAATTTGAAATATTCATGCTCAATGGCAACCATTTCATCCGAAACCAGCGCGTGCAAGTCTTCGTCAAAAATCTCGCGCTTACGGTCGGCTAGCTCTTTAAAACGGGCAAAGGCGGCGTTTAAGGCTTCTTCACTGGCTAAATCAATACCCAGCTCGTGCAATTTGGTTTTAAAGGCATTGCGGCCAGATAATTTACCCAGCGTCAGGCGGTTGGCGCTCCAACCTACTGATTCGGCGCTCATGATTTCGTAAGTTTCACGATTTTTCAGCATGCCATCTTGGTGGATGCCTGATTCGTGAGCAAAAGCATTTGCGCCTACAATTGCCTTATTGGGCTGCACTGGGTAGCCGGTAATGGTAGAAACCAGTTTGGACGTTGGCACAATCTGTTTTGGGTCGATGCCGGTTTCTAAATTAAACAGATCGCGACGGGTACGCACCGCCATGACGACTTCTTCTAAGCTGGCATTACCCGCACGCTCGCCAAGGCCGTTGATAGTGCATTCAACCTGACGTGCGCCCGCTTGCACGGCGGCTAAAGAGTTGGCGACGGCCATGCCTAAGTCGTTATGGCAGTGGGTAGACCAGATCACGCTGTTTGAATTAGGCACGCGGGCAATCAGCTCGCTCATTCTAGCGGCCCATACCGATGGAATGCTATAGCCCACGGTATCTGGCACGTTGATGGTTTTGGCACCCGCCTGAATCACCGCGTCAAAAATACGAATTAAGAAATCCATATCCGAGCGCACGGCGTCTTCGGCAGAGAACTCCACATCATCGGTATATTCCAGCGCAATTTTAACGGCCTTCACCGCTGCATCCACCACCTGATCGGGGCTCATGCGCAGCTTGTGTTCCATATGAATGGGGCTGGTTGCAATAAAAGTATGGATACGGCCACGTTTTGCCGGTTTGATTGCTTCACCTGCGGCACGCACATCTTTTTCATTTGCGCGTGCCAATGAACAGACGACAGAGTGTTCGATAATGCTGGCAATGGCCTTGATCGCGTCGGCGTCGCCTGGGCTAGCCGCGGCAAAGCCCGCTTCAATAATGTCTACGCCGAGTTTCTCTAGCTGGCGAGCGATACGGATTTTTTCTTCTTTAGTCATCGAAGCGCCAGGTGATTGCTCGCCGTCACGCAAGGTGGTGTCAAAGATGTACAAACGATCGCTCATGCCGGAGTTTCCTTGTATCAATGGCTTAGGGCTGCTGCCCAAGAAATAGTGCTGAATGTTGAAGCTCTTACCCTGATGAGCTGCTAGCAATGCTAGTTTATTAATCGCACCGAGCGGAATACTGCCGCGTTCGCGCCATTTGTAGACCGCTGCCCGCGAAATCAGATCGTCCGGAAACAGACTATTGATTGCCTCGCTTAATACGCTTGGTCCACCAAAATCAGCGATTAGACGTTCAATGTCTAATTCCACGGTTATCTCCTCAGGGTTTATATGCTCAAGATTAGCTATTGAGCGACAATATGTCAAATTATTTGGAATAAAAAGTTGGTGTGGGTATATTTTTCGTATTTTATGCAAAAATATTAGACATATTGTCTGATGTTTTGGGTTTTGAATGTAATGCTGTGTGTAAGAAGCGTAGGGTGGGCATCCGTGCCCATGCCCACGCGCGGGAGGGGAATAAAGACATGCGTGGTCTGCTCACGCTAAAGGGGAAGGGAGACTGAAGAAGGGGAATGGAGATCTTTACGCGTGGCACCCTACTCTTTATTTGGTTTAATCCAGCGATATAACCAGTAAACATAGCCCGATATGCCGTAGCCAATAAACACGCAAAACAGCATCAGGGGTGGTTTGGCAACGATGACTAATAAGATCAGCGTGGTAATTAATAGGGCAAAGAAGGGCACGGTTCTACGCATATGCAGCTCTTTAAAGCTCCAAAAGCGTACATTAGAAACCATTGTGAGCCCTGCAAACAGGGTAAACATGAGAGCCAGATAAGGTAATGCACCACTGATAGGGGTGAGCTCCTCTGCGTATTCATGGCTAATCCACACCAACCCCGCCACCATGGCCGCAGCAGCAGGGGATGGCAGGCCTTGAAACCAGCGCTTATCCACTACCTCAATATTGGCATTAAAGCGCGCCAGCCGCATTGCAGCCCCTGCACAATAGATAAACGCCGCTATCCAGCCCAGCTTGCCAAAATCACGCAACATCCATTCATACGCCACTAGTGCAGGGGCCACGCCAAAGCTCACCATGTCGGATAGCGAATCAAACTGCGCACCAAACTCCGATTGCGTATGGGTTAAACGCGCCACTCGGCCATCCAGACCATCCAGCACCATGGCAATAAAAATGGCGACGGCGGCTTGATCAAAATTCTTATTCATCGCCTGCACAATGGCGTAAAAGCCCGCAAATAGTGCGGCAAGGGTAAACAGATTGGGCAGCAAATAAATGCCCTGATGGCGAAAACTGATAGGGCGTTTAGCTTGCATTCACAAAGCCTCTGAATATATTGAATTTGAATTGTAGCTGACAGCGTAGCGGGTCGATAGTTCAGGGCCTGCGATGCGTTATAATCTGCGGTTTGATTTATGCTGGGGATACGCCTGTGTCGGAGCGTCTGTTTGTTCTATTGCAACACGTACTGCCTAAACTTGCGCTGACTGCTTTGGCGGGGGCAGGTGCGAATTTAAAAGCGGGTGGCCTTAGCCAGTGGGTTATTCGTTGGTTTATTGGCAAATATAAAGTCAATATGAGCGAAGCCGCTGATGGGGATCCAGCTGCATTTGCCACCTTTAATGAATTCTTTACCCGCGCTTTAAAGCCCGGCGTGCGCCCCATTCATACTGCGCGTTTTGTCAGCCCCGTGGATGGCAAAATCAGCCAGCTTGGGCCGATTAAAGCAGAGCAAATCTTTCAAGCCAAGGGTAAGGAGTTCAGTGCAACTGCACTGCTTGGCGGCGATAGCAACTTGGCTAAGCCCTTTATCAATGGCAGTTTTGCCAATATCTACCTTAGCCCGCGTGATTACCACCGCATCCACATGCCTTGCGATGGCCGCTTGACGCAAATGATTTATGTGCCCGGCGAGCTGTTCTCGGTAAACCCTGTGACTGCCCGTGGCGTAGATGGCTTATTCGCCCGCAACGAGCGCGTGGTCTGCATGTTTGAATCCGACTTCGGCCCCTTTGCCTTGGTACTGGTGGGGGCGACGATCGTTGGCAGTATGGCAACCATATGGCACGGCATTGTTAATCCGCCAAGAAGCAAGAAAGTCAGAAACTGGGATTATGCTGGCCAGGATATCCAGCTGAAAAAAGGCGAAGAAATGGGCCGCTTCCTGCTTGGCTCCACCGTTGTGATGCTGTTTCCCAAAGGTAAATGCAGCTTTAACCCCTTCTGGGTGGCAGAACGCGCGGTGCAGATGGGCGAGAAGATGGGGGATTGATGTGCTACTTTTGTGGGGTGGTAACATGTAGGATGGGTTGAGCGCTAGCGATACCCATCAATCTCACGTGAGCGAAGGGTATCGCTGAAAAGCATCAACTCTACGTACTAGGTGTTGATTATGACCGCATATTGCCGCGATTTTACAGTAGGTGGCACTTGGTTTTTTACGGTTAATCTGGCTGATCGCCAACGCACTTTGTTGGTCGATCATATTGATTTACTGCGGCAATCATTTCGACATGTTATGCAAGCCCATCCATTCAAAATTAATGCCATCGTGGTGTTGCCCGAGCATTTACATGCGATTTGGACCTTGCCAGAAGGGGATGCTGATTATTCGCTGCGCTGGCGTCTTATTAAAACTGGGTTTTCTCGCGGCATTGCTCGCGGCGAGCGAATTTCGGCAAGTCGATTGACGAGGGGCGAGCGAGGCATTTGGCAGCGGCGTTATTGGGAGCATTTAATCCGCGACGATGCCGATTTCGCGAGGCATCTTGATTACATTCATTTTAATCCAGTGAAACACGGTCACGTACATCGGGTTCAAGATTGGCTGTGGTCGTCATTTCATCGTTATGTTGTGGATGGGGAAATGGATTTAGAGTGGGGTGCTGGGAATGGTGAGGGGGTATTTGGAGAGTGATTTGCAGGAGGGATTGATGGGTATCGCTACGCTCAACCCATCCTACGAGCTGTGCAACACGCGTAGAAAAAGTAACCACTGTGAGTGATTTGATTTCGTTGTGACTCAGTGCAGGGCTTCGCATGCTCAACCGCAGCCTACAAAATCGAGTGTCATTTGCGGTAGGTTGGTGTTGAGCGAAGCGAAGCCCAACATCTGAGATAATTGCGCAAAAAAAGATAAATCATTCCACCGTTTCAGTATTGCCAAATAGTATTTCGATTGGGGCGTATCGATCGCACCAACTGTAACGGATGTAGAACAAGCTTGAACCTTTCTGCCAAACAGAGAGCTGATCCGTCCAGTGACTTCCACCATAATCAGTGCATTTATTAGGGCAGACGCGAGCGAGCCAATTTACAAATTCTTCGTCATCCGGATCGTAATTTCCACTATATACTGCGGCCCCCAGTTCTTCTGCGACTTCATTAATACATGCAAGATGAAAGTTTTCATAACTATCTGCTGTGTCGGGATCATAGCTGTCGTCATCAAATGCAAAGCTCATAGCAAGTATGATTTCTGTATTGGAAATCGCGTCAGCTAGAACTTCTTTCATCGTTTTGTTGATTATGAATTCGTTGTGATCGAGTTGAGAAAACATAAAATTTCCATTTGAATGTTGGGACGTTGTTGTAAAAGTCAAAAAATAGTGCGCAGTATGGGGTGAGCGTTAGCGATGCCCATCATTCTCGATACGAATCATAAAAAAACCAGCTAAAAAGCTGGGTTTTTCGTTTCAACAATGAAAATGTTGAATTAGCCCGTAGGTTTGGCTAAGGGCTTATTAGCCAAATACTTTGCCATTGCGACATGTTGGGCAGATAAAACATGCCAAACCTCCAATGCTACATTCTTAAATCATGCTTTTTCATAAAGGGGGGAACGATGAGGTCGTTACGCACCAAGGCCAATGTGCAAAAAAACGCTTTTACATCCTATGAAAACCACATGATTTTTCATTGAAAAATACCTGATAATTTATGCCTAACTACTTAGTTAGTTTATTCACAATCACTTTTATAAAAATTAAAAGAATTATCTGGAAATACACTTAATATATGGGTTCCTTTGTTTGTGGTTATATTCCATGATACACAAGGATTATCTTCATTATCATCATTGAAACCACAATCAAAAATTTCATTAACAATTAAATTTAATTGTGTTGCACAAAAATTGATGGTTTCGTCAATATCATCGCTAAGTATACTTTCTTTATGAAAAGTACCCTCTGTGTCTGCTAAATAGGACATAAAACTCCAAATTGATTTATAGATTTAACATAAGTGGCGCCGTATGATTATACTTTAATCCCTAGGGTGGCAAATAATTTTACTGCCAAAGTATTAATTTAGGGAAATTCAGATGCCAAATGTAATTGAGAATACAACATATTTTCTGTGTGTGTTTTATTTAGCGCGTAGGATGGGTTGAGCGTTAGCGATACCCATCATTCCCAAGTAAATGCTCCAAAAAAAGCCAGCTCAAAAGCTGGCTTTTTGCATTTCAAATCAAGGCCAATTAGTTCTTCGTTTGATCTACGATTTTATTCGCTTGAATCCAAGGCATCATGGCGCGCAGCTTGTTACCGACTACTTCAATACCGTGTGCTGCGTTGTTGCGGCGGTAAGCGGTCATGGATGGGTAGTTAGTTGCGCCTTCAACAATGAATTTCTTCGCGTATTCGCCGTTTTGAATGTCTTTTAGAGCTTGGCGCATGGCTTTGCGGGATTCTTCGTTGATGACCTTAGGGCCAGTCACGTATTCGCCGTATTCTGCGTTGTTTGAGATCGAGTAGTTCATATTGGCGATACCGCCTTCGAACATCAGATCAACGATCAATTTCAGCTCGTGCAAGCACTCGAAGTAAGCCATTTCTGGCTCGTAGCCGGCTTCAACCAAGGTTTCAAAACCCATCTTAACCAATTCAACCGCACCGCCACACAAGACGGCTTGCTCACCGAACAAGTCAGTTTCGGTTTCGTCTTTGAATGTGGTTTCGATAATACCAGTGCGACCGCCGCCCACGCCTGAAGCGTAAGACATAGCGATATCGCGGGCTTTGCCCGATGCATCTTGGTAGATAGCGATCAAATCAGGTACGCCGCCGCCACGAACGAATTCGGAACGTACAGTGTGGCCAGGTGCTTTTGGCGCGATCATGATGACGTCGAGGTCTTTGCGTGGCACAACTTGGTTGTAATGAATCGCAAAGCCGTGAGCAAAAGCTAAGGTTGCACCTTGCTTGATGTTTGGCTCGATTTCGTCTTTGTATAATTTTGACTGGAATTCATCCGGAGTCAGAATCATCACTACATCGGCAGAGGCAACCGCAGTCGCTACGTCAGTTACTTTCAGGCCGTGAGCTTCAGCTTTAGCTACAGTCGCTGAGCCTTTACGCAGGCCAACCACGATATCAACGCC
>NZ_JANXSO010000104.1 GCF_025352645.1 Iodobacter sp.
CCAGCTTGCCGATACCATAGAAACCGGCGAAGAAGGCAAAACCGTTGAGGCCGATAATAGCGCCGGCAGCAAAGCCAGCACCGGCCATCTTTACCACCACGTACACGCCAGCAAAAGCTTTGAAGCGGGCAGCAACACAGACAAAGACGGTAAGAGCAAATCTAAAGACCAAGCTGGGCAGCAAAAAATTATCCTGCTACATGGGGAAGATGGCGTTGCCATTACCAGCCCGCAAAGCCAAACTATCTCGGCAGGCACAAACCTAGATCAAATCGCCCAGCGCGACACCAATCAAACCTCTGGCCGCCGCTGGATACATAACGTAGGCCAGCATATCAGCCTGTTTGTGGCAGGTGTAAAAGATAAAGTTGCGTTAAAACTGATCGCTGCCAAAGGCAAAATCCAGTTGCAAGCGCAGAGCGACGATATTGAAATCACGGGGGATAAAGACCTAAAAGTCACGGCTTGCAAAGGGCTGATCAGCATTTCGGCTAAAGATGAAATTTTAGTTACGGCGGGTGGCGGCTATATCCGGCTAAAAGGCGGCGATATCGAGATTCATTGCCCTGGGGAAGTGAGTATTAAAGGTGCTAATCACGATATAAGTGGGCCGGCGAGCATGTCACCTGCTATGCCATCATTTAAGCCACCACAGCCTTGCAATTTTCAAGCAGCAGATGCCGCTCAGTCTGGTGCAGCAAGTGTTCCATATCCTAGCGCTGCGAGTAATTAATGGCATATTCATTAGAAAACATATTAAGGGGCGGTAGCGTACAAGGATTTTATTTGTTAATGGATCGTTCACAGGCAAATCCATTCCTTGACGGTGCTGCAGAAAGCTATTTTCCAAATAATGCAGTTCATGTGATTGATGATCGTTTTTTTGCACGAAATATCGATCATGCGCCTGTTTTGATTGATTTGTCCCTGTGCCCTGATTTTGATTCACAGTTGCGTGAAGAGTGGTTTGATTTAGGCGCTAAAGGATTTGATAAATCAATTAGGCAAGGTGGTCATTCATTGGTGAGCGCATGGTTATATTCATCGCAGCCGGTTGAAAAAATTGTGGCACATTTAAAAAAATTATGCGCACACAGACATCCATCTGGAGAAATGCATCATTTACGGTTTTATGATCCAAGAATTACCTCTGTATTAGATGAGTATTTAGATGGCAATGATAAGTTAAGATTGCTTGGCCCTATAAATGAATGGTGGTATCCAGTTTTTTCCGGAGAGTGCCAGTGTATTACTAGTGCTGTAGAGGTGGATAGCCTGACAGGACTAAATATAAGTAATGATATTTGGGATAGGCTTGATTGTTCAAGTTCTTACCATAAATTAATTCATGTGCTGGTTGGGCTAAATGAATTACACCCAGAGCTGATTAAATTTGAAAAGCTACCTCTTTATGAAGAGGTCTATCAAAATTTTCAATTAGCAAGTTTGGCGGGGTGGAATAAGAACGAAGAAGAAATGATTGGATGCGCTGTGCTTTGGCACCTTTTGGGGCAAGACTGCCAAGATAAATTGCCTGATGTTGCCAATGAGCTGCAACAATACCGAATTGCGGGCCGCCCAACCTTAACAGAATGGTTAACATTCGCAGGCGAAGCGTTTTGGAGCCAACAAATAAATGCGTTGCATAAATAATAAGGGATGAATAAGTGGCTGAGCAGATAACTGAGTGTAAAAATAAATTTTGCGGCAAAAAAGGCTTAATGATTTTACCATTGCGCTACGCCTTGGCTGCCCATGTGGGCGGCTACGCAGATTTTCCTGAATTAAGCGGCACACTTGGTCAAGGTGTTACAGATAAAAAATTAAAGAATGCCGCATATACAGTGCGAATGCTCCGTCATGGTTATTTATATGTAATGACCGACAGAACTAAAAAACTAAAATGGGAAAGTGCTTGGGCGGTTAATAGTGAAGGATATATCTCGTCGATTCCTTTAGGAGCAGCCACACCTCCGCCATCATTTAGCTGTGCGCCTGAAACTCATGGTGTAAACGCATCAATGATTTCAATTGAAAATGCAAAAGAAGTCACAGAGGTTAGGATTTTGTTTTTGCCTGATCCGCTGACTTTGTCTGCGTTAAATAAAATAGAAAAAGATAAAGTACTGAGTGATAAGTTACAAAAGTTTAAAGCGAAACCAGTCAGTCAGGATCACGCACTTTTACCTACTGAAATCGCAAAAAAAGTGATGGAGTTTCGCTCCGTAGAAATTTCTGAAAAACGCCTAGCTAGGCTTTTTAATAATCACCTTCACCCCGCATTAAGTGCAGGTGCTGTTTATGAGAAAAACGTTCCCTACCCTTTTGCTGCTCGGCTTAAAAATATATCTGCAGATTTAATTGCAAAAAAAGGGATAGCTGTCGTCTTGCATGACCCAATTGGTTTGACTCAGGAGTTAGGTCGGTGGACTAACTCTGTTATGTATCCATTAAACGAATTAATGGAGAAAAAAGATCCACTATATGGTATTAAAAATGAAAAGTTAATTTCAATTATCGATGCTGTTTCTGCCGCAGAACAGGCCATAAAAAATAATGCATTGATAAGAAAAGAGCCAAAAAAAGGGACAACTGCAGAAGAAATCATAAAAAGAGGCTCGATGCCGGCGACTTATGGAAACTACAGCAACGCCTCTATCTATCAGAATGATGCTGATTATAATCGGGCTAAAGATGAGTGGTATAAAAACACCAAGGCAATAGAAAAGATTGGCGATAGTGCGTGGAATAAATATGGAACGCGCTTGCTCAAAAAGGAAGTGTACGAAGGAACGCGCAATATTTTCAATAATTTGGCGGCTAAAAGCGATGCTCAGCATGCGGAACGCAGCTTGGACTGGCTGCTGTGGCTTAATTCGTCTTTATTGCACGATACACTGGCATTTTATGATAATGCGCATTTAGAAAGTTGTGGCGCTTATGCATCGCATGTGGGCCTATGTATTCATGGCTTAAATGGCAGCGAGCCAGGAGTAAAGTGGCTAACTGAGCAAGCCAATGCAAAAAAAATTGCGCCGGGCACTTTACTATTAAATGGCCTGATGCTGAATAATAAAAAAAGTATGGATGCCTTTGTTGCCGCTGGCGGATTAAGCGGTACACCTTTGCCGTTTGATAAACTTCAGGAGGGTGGAAAAGGCCTGACTGATGCATGGAATAATATTAAAGGGGTTGTTGAACATAACCAAAACACAGGAAATGCGGGGCAAATGGGGGGAATTAGCCTGCTTATTATGCAGGCGGGCAGCGTTATGCTGGCTAATATGCCTGGGGGTAAATTTATTGACAAACAGGTCATGGCTTCCAGCACCATGCAAAAGCTATTAAAACTGAGTTTGGGCAAGATTTTAGATAAAAATATGGCAGAATTTTATCCTGATCCTGCCATCCATGCGGCCAGATCAGCCCTTGTACATCAGGCCCAAAGGGATCAAATCAATAAGGTTCTGACCCAAGGAAGTGGCTCATCTCAGATGAATGGTGTGCGCTTTGGTACGGTGATTGCGCTATTAGAGCTGGCAAATATTTTATTAAAAAGCAAAAGCATGGCGAAGGACTCTACCCCTAGGGCAAGAGCAGAGTTAACCGCTGCCACCTTGGGCCTGCTTGCTGTTGTAAGTGAGCTAAGTAGTGGCGTTTGTGAGCAGTTGGCAAAGAGCAGTGACCGCGCCTTAAGTAGCAGCGCCATGGTCGGTGTGGGTGCGCTTAAGCTGGCTGCTGGTGCA
>NZ_JANXSO010000058.1 GCF_025352645.1 Iodobacter sp.
CCCTTGGATTGATGCGCAGCTTGATAACGGCCAGACTAAGGAAGAATGGAAAGGTCAAGCTGAGGTGAATAAAATCCTCGGTAATGAAGCGCCAATCCCCGTTGATGGCCTCTGTGTGCGTATCGGCGCAATGCGCTGCCATAGCCTTGCCTTAACCATTAAACTGAATAAAGATCTGCCGCTAAGCGAAATTGAAGCGCTGATTCAATCTGGCAATCAGTGGGTTAAATGGGTGCCAAATGATCGTGCAGTTACGGTTAAAGAGCTAACTCCCGCTGCAATCACCGGCAAAATGGATATTGGCGTAGGCCGTGTACGTAAGCTGAATATGGGCCCTGAATATATCAGTGCCTTTGTGATTGGTGATCAACTGCTCTGGGGCGCTGCCGAGCCATTGCGCCGTATGTTGCGGATTTTGTTAGGCTAATTGTTTGGTGGGCATTTTGCCCTGCCATCAAAAACAGAGCGCTGCGGCGTTCTGTTTTTTTCATATTTAGCAACTGATGTTACAAAGTACTTGTCTTTTTAGTGCCTTCGGCACGTTGATTTAGGTGCGGGGGCCCCCGCGAAGTCTTTGATTTCTGCTTCGCCAAGAAAGTAAGCAAAGAAGGCGACCCCACGAAACACGAAGACTCCTCATCTGCGGACAATCGAGCGGCGGCTGAGGAACTCGCTTCGCTCAAACAGTCCTCGCCGAAACCCCGCCCGCTTGTTCCTCGTGTCGCGGTTTCAAGGGGACTCTAAAGCCCCATTTTGAGAGTGCAGTCCATGCGCTTTTCGTTGTTTTTGCTAAAGAATAAAAAGGGCTTAGTGTCTATGGGGTTGTATTTCCTCCTGCATAAAGTCTCTGCAACTTGCTGCCCATCTTTGAAGAAATAGAGCACATCTGTGCTCTATTTCTTTATCTGTTACGGTGGATGTTAAAGAAATCTGCCTCTGTTACTTATCCAAAGCTTGCACGATAATAGTCCGCTATCTGCATCTGCGAGTCTCTATGCTTACTGATTTAATTCTTCTGCTTCCGCTCGCTTTTACTGCCGGTTTAATTGATGCCGCCGTGGGGGGCGGTGGGCTGGTGATGATTCCTGGTCTATTTGCTATTTTGCCGCGTGAAGTCCCAGCGGCATTGTTTGGCACCAATAAACTAGCATCAATGATGGGTACGGCTTCTGCCGCCGTTCGCTATGCGCGGCGGGTTAAGCTGCCGTGGAATATCTTATTGCCAACCGCCGCTGCTGCCTTTGTTGGCTCCTATCTGGGGGCGCGCTCCTTACACTTTTTGCCGCTGGAATGGGTGCGCCCGTTGGTGATTGGCCTGCTGGCAGTTATGTTGGTCTACACCTGGCTTAAGCCTTCTTTTGGGCACGAAGATGCTGAGCGTGAGCTGACCCGCCGCGATTTATACATCGGCCTACTGATTGGCGTAGTGATTGGGTTTTACGATGGCTTTTTTGGCCCCGGCACTGGCTCATTTCTGATTTTCTTATTTGTACGGCTGTTTCATTTTGATTTTTTACGTGCTTCGGCATCGGCCAAAGTGGTCAACCTAGCCACCAATCTGGCCGCGCTGATGTTTTTTATCCCCGCACAAATGGTGATCTGGGGCTACGCCATTCCTATGGGCCTTGCTAATATCGCTGGAGCGCAAGTGGGGAGTAAAATGGCATTAAAAGGCGGCAACGTCTGGGTACGGCGGTTATTTTTGATTTTGTCAGTTACGCTGATTTCTAAGTTGGTATGGGATACGGTTAAGGTTTAGCTCAATAAACCACTCGGGAGTGCTTACAAGTTGGGGCTAATTATGAATTATTGGTTAATGAAATCTGAGCCGGATGAGGTGTCGATTGATGATCTGGCGGCTTGCCCAGAGCAGACGGTGGGCTGGTATGGGGTGCGTAATTATCAGGCGCGTAATTTTATGCGGGATAAGATGCAGCTAGGTGATCGAGTGTTTTTTTATCACTCCAGCTGCAAAGAGCCGGGTATTGCAGGCCTTGCCAAGGTTGATAGCTGCGCCTATCCAGACCCAACTCAGTTTGATACCAGCTCTGAGTATTTTGATAGCAAATCGACGCAAGAATCCCCACGTTGGCAGCAAGTTGACGTGCGTTTCATACAAAAAACCCGCTTGCTCAGTTTGAACGAGCTACGAGGCTACCCGGAGCTGGCCGAAATGCTGTTGCTGAAAAAAGGCTCGCGCTTGTCGATTACCCCTGTGGCTGCACAAGATGCCGCATTTATCTTGGAAAAACTAGCATGCTAACTGCAATTTTGGCCTATCTCTGTGTAGGACTGGTGGCTGGGTTTTTAGCGGGCTTGCTAGGTGTGGGCGGTGGCCTCGTGATTGTGCCTGCTCTGCTGTATGTCTTTGTTTTGCTGGGCCTGCCTCCCGAGCATCATCAGCATTTGGCGCTAGGCACATCAATGGCGACGATTGTCTTTACCGGCATTGCCAGCTTGAAAGCGCATCATGGGCGCGGAGCGGTGCGCTGGCCTGTGGTGAAGATGATTACTCCAGGGATCTTATTTGGCACTTTTGCGGGCGCGCAGCTGGCGGCGTCTGTGCCTGGGCTAGGTTTACAGTGGTTTTTTGTGGTGTTTGCTTATTTGGTGGCGGCGCAAATGTTGCTAGATTTCAAGCCTAAGCCATCCAGAGCATTACCTGCCGTGGGCGGGATGAGCGTGGTGGGGACGACGATTGGCCTTGTTTCTAGCTGGGTGGGCATTGGCGGCGGTTCTTTGTCAGTGCCGTTTATGACGCTTTGCAATGTGCCGGTGAAAGAAGCGATCGGCACATCGGCAGCGATTGGCCTGCCGATTGCACTGGCCGGTGCGCTGGGATATATCGTCAGCGGCTGGTCTGCAGCCAGCTTGCCACAGGGCGCGCTAGGTTTTGTCTATTTACCCGCCTTAGCGGGCATTGTACTGGCGAGTTTCCCCATGGCAAAAGTCGGCGCAGCGGCGGCACACCGCCTGCCAGTGCCGGTGCTGAAGAAATGCTTTGCAGCATTATTAATTGTGCTGGCAAGTAAGATGCTGTGGAGCTTATTGCAGTAGCTGGCCAGCGACAAAACTTAAACCTTGAACCACAGAGGACACGCAGCTCCACGGAGAGAAGTCATGTAGGGTGGGCAAGTTTTTATGCCCACGCGTCTGTGCTCCCCGCGTGGGCACGATAGGGCGTGTGCCCACCCTACACTACATAAAACAAGATGCTGATAAATTGGCACAAGCTGCCACCCAGCACAAATAAATGCCAAATGCCGTGCCCGTGCGGGATGCGGGTGTCGAGCACATAAAAAACAATCCCCACCGTATACACCACCCCGCCAGCCGCCAGCCAAGTCATGCCCGCTGCAGGCAGGGCCGCTGCTAAGGGCTTGATGGCAAAAATAATTAACCAGCCCATCACTACGTAAATCACGAGCGACAAGGCGCGGGTGCGTTTGCCTAGAATATTTTCTTGTACGATGCCGATGATTGCCAGTGCCCAAATCACACCAAATAGCGTCCAGCCTAAAGGGCCGCGCAGGGTGACCAGTGCAAATGGCGTATAGCTGCCTGCAATGAGCAAATAAATGGCGCAGTGATCCAGCCGTTGGAAAACCGCCTTAGCTCTACCTGTCAGCGAGTGATAGAGAGTGGAGATCACATACAGCACCACCAGCGTACTGCCATAAACGGTGACGCTAGCAATTTTCCACGGGTCGCCGGTCATGGCTGCAAAGGTGATTAGCAGAATCAGCCCACTGATCGCGAGGGCCGAGCCGATCAGATGGCTCCAGCTATTAAAGCGCTCTCCCTGATACATCTTTATCCTTTATGTGCATATCGCTTATGCCTGAGGATAACGGCTATATGGATAGCATGTCTGGTATAAATGCCAGATGAATGATGTAGGTTTTTATTGCCAGAATAGGGAGGCGGGCGCTTATAAAGTGTGGAATACACTGTAAATATTGTTCTTCATGACAATTTTAAGACGCTAATCTCTTGATTTTATGCTAGATTTGCCGCCCTTCTGGATGATGTGTACTCGTTTATTTATGACTATGTCGTACTCTGTGAGTCTTAATTCTTTTAAAAAAATCAGCGGCCAGTTGGTTTTGATTGCTGGGCCGCTTGCCCTGCTTTTGCTCGGGCGTTATTTGGTGGATAGCAGCTGGAGCCCACAGCGCCTCTTGTTTTCTGCTTTGCTATTTGCGTTGCTTGCGCTGCCCTTGAATCGCTGGGCTGCCGCTGTGGCCGCCATCAGCTTTGAAGGCTTGCTGTGTCACGCTAGCTGGTTAAAAGAAGGCCAGACAGGCGAGCCGCTGTTAGCCAGAGATTTATTTGAAGTCTCGCAAGGCGCGTCACTGGCTAGCTATTTAAACTGGGAAATGATTGTTTTTGCGCTGCTTGCCATGCTGGCAATTGGCCTTGGTATTTGGAAAAGGCCGCGCTTTGCTTGGTGGCGTTTGGTGCTGGCCTTGCTGCTGCCCGTGCTGTTACTGGTACGTATTTTTGATCACGGTATTTTAACTAAGACCATCTCAAACAATCTAGTTGATCATTTTAAGGCACCTTACCTTTCCTATAATTTTATCCAAAATACCCGCCAGAATGGGCTTTTAGTCCATCTTTACCAAACCGCTGAAAGCGTTAAGCTACCTGCCGCAGGGCCACACACTTTTTATCAGCTGGGCGCGCTTAAAACACAGGAAGTGATAGAGCCTGATGTGGCGTTAATTTTGTGTGAGGCTTGTTTTACCAGCCTGAATGACGAGCGTTTTACTACCCCAATCGCCCGCTTAAAAGAAAAGGGCTTTAGCGCCAGTATGATGCTCAGCCCCGTGTATGGCGGTGGTACTGCCGAGGCCGAGTTTGAAATGCTGACCGGTTTATCCTCGGCAGTTCTGCCAGGAATTGATTATCAAAATTACGCCAGCAGCTATCGCAGCAACGCGGCAACCTTGGTATCCCGATACAAAGATGCCGGATACCGAACGATAGGTATGCATAACTTTCATGGTAATTTCTGGAAGCGCCGAGATGTTTACCCAAGCTTTGGTTTTGATTCGACGCGCTTTGTAGAAGAAATGTCATGGAAAACCAGAACCTGGCCGGACGATGGTCTTTTGTACGGTGCGGCACTGAAGGCTTACGCGGAAGGCCCCGCCAAAGGCAAAACTATGTTGTCGCTGGTGACGGTGATGACACACGGTAATTACACCGACAGAGATTTTGACGGCGGCCTTAGAGATTACAATCAGCGCTTGGATGCGGCAGTGACGCATCTGGAGAAATTTGTAAAACAGCTGGAAGCGCAGGCAAAAAAACGCAAACGCCCGCTAGTGATTGCTCTGATTGGTGATCACAAACCCTCATTAACGGCCGTGTTTTACCGCAAGGGTGTGTTTGATGACGGTTTCTTCCGGGAAAAAGGTGAGCGCAATGATAAATTTAGATTTGCCTACAATCTGACTCCGGCGCAGTGGCGTAAACGCGCCGAAGTGCCGCTGTTTATCAAGGCCAGCACGCCAGAGCTGGCAGCCAGTATGGCGAGTAATCTAGCGGAGAAACCGATGTTTTGCTTACCAGGGGAGCTGGCTCAGCTGGTGTCTGGGGATGACCCGTTCTGGGGGGCCTTATCTAGCCTATGCAGCCGTGCGTCTGATACGCTTGTTCCAGCGCACCAGCCAGAGTGGCGCAAGGTATTTGAACCCGCATTGTTTGCTGAGCGATTGTTTTAGTTACTAACTGATATTGCGCAGTGATCAACTTTTAAGTGCCTTTAGCACGTTGATGTTGGTGCGCCCTCTGCTGGGACTCCCTTTCTTGAACGGCCAAGAAAGGCAGCAAAATCGAAACCTCATCAGCATTAAATTCCCTACTGCGGTCCAATCGAGTTGGCGGCGGCGGGTTTGGCTCGTGCCTCGCATCCAAGCAATCCCCCGCCCCGCTGGATCGGATGCGTGCTTCAAGGGGAGCTTTAAGCCCCGTGCCGCGAGTGGCGATAAAAATGCAGAAGGCAGGGTTTGTAAATGACTAAAAACCCCAAAAAAATCTAAATTTAGCTTCTGTTTTTCTCTGTGGTTCAAGATTTGGGTTTTGGCTGCGTAACATCAGTTACTGGTGCTCTTCACAAGCTGCCTCAACGCTAAGCAGGGCTTCATAGTAAAGGGTGAAGTAGTGATTGGCGTTGATACCGCACTCAACCAAGAGTTTTCCATCTGGGCACTGTGCTGATTCGCTGGCGATGGCTAAGTTGAGAAAAGGGGCGTAGGGGCCTGTGCCTTTGAGTAGGGCGGCACAAATGGCCTCTGGTAGCTTGAGTAGCCCAACAATTTGGGATAAGGGCCGGTGTATTAATTGCTCTAGCACTGAAAACAGGCCGAGTAGATATAAATGATCTTTTTCCTGTGGCCAGCGCTGGCTACCTAAGCGCTCAGTGAGCTCGGCACGTAATAGGGCGTGTTCTAAGAGAGAAGGATTGGGTTTTTCTTGGCCAGGTAAAGAAAACAGCAGCAAAGATAACCAGCGATAAAGCCGCTCCCGCCCTAGTGCTACTAAAGCTTGATCTAGCGTATCAATTTTTTTATTTCTAGCTTCGGCGGCAGAATTGGCTTGCGCCAATACTCGGAAAGAGAGCAGTGGATCAGTTTTAAGTGAAAGGGCAATATCACTATTGCTGGCATCTTGGCGTAGTAGATTAAGTAAATCCATCACACGTAAAAAACCTGCCTCAATTGGCCCTTCTTGCCAGGTGTTTTGATGAAATAAGCGCCCTGCGGCATAGCTGATTTCTAGTTGTTGGCAGAGTTGAAACTCATCATGCCATGCTAGATCAAGCATCAACACAGGCTTGTTTGGGCCCTGTGCTTTGATACGGCGCACCAGCCTTTCTATGTCAGGGGCAAGTTTGCCATTTACAGAAAAAGCGAGCCATTGCGCTTGGGCGATGATTTCGGAAGACCAAGTGGCAGGAAGCTGCAGGGCTACTCCTAGGCCTGCTTTTTGTAGCTTTTGTAAGGTAATTAAGCCGCCCTCTGGTAGCGCGGTATTGGTATTGAGCAGCAGCATGCCGTTTTGTGTAGCAAATTGAGTGAGCTCAGGCTGAAGCAGGCTACCCGCAGAAATTTCCAATAGTCGTAGACGTTTTTTCCCCATGACCGTACCTAGGCGTACCGTATGGCAAATTAATGCCGCCTCTTCGGCTAAAATTTGGGCAATGCTTTCTTTATTTTGCTGCCGTCTGCGTAGCAGGCTGCCAACAATTCTGCTGCTGCCATCAATAATATTGACATGCTGTAGTTGCAGCGCAATGGCTGGCGTTGCTTGAATGGGTTTACTTGGAGGGGCGGGAGCTGGAGTGGGCTTAGCAAAGAGTTTTTGTAAGAATTTAAGCATATTGGCTTAACACTAGACACGGGAATGTCTAAGTTTAGCAGCCGCGTAGGCTTTATACCGTCTTACTATTGCAAGGCATGTTTGACGTAGTGAATCGCTGAAATTTTAGGCAGAATTTAGCTTTATGCCAAGAGTATGGCGTGGAGGAGCCGCCCCAGCATAGCTAGGGCGGCTAATACGGCTTATTTAGTCAGCTTATCCAGTGCTTCGCGATATTTAGCTGCAGTTTTTTCCGCTACTTCTAAAGGCAGGGCAGGGGCTGGCGGGGTTTTATCCCAGCCAGTGGTTTCCAGCCAATCACGTACAAATTGCTTATCGTAGCTAGGTGGGTTGCTGCCCGGCACGTATTGATCAGCAGGCCAGAAGCGGCTGGAATCTGGCGTTAGCGCTTCGTCCATCAGGCAGAGGGTGCCGTCTACGTCTAGACCAAACTCAAACTTAGTGTCGGCAATAATAATGCCACGCGTTGCAGCGTAAACGCTGGCGGCTTTATACAGCGCAATGGCGGTATCGCGCACTTTAGCGGCAAGCTCTACCCCAATCACTTCTTCGCAACGTGCGTAGCTAATGTTTTCATCGTGATCACCCAATTCTGCCTTGGTTGATGGCGTGAAAATAGGCTCAGGTAATTGATCGGCTTCGCGTAGGCCAGCGGGTAAAGCCATGCCGCAAATGGTGCCGTGCTGTTGATATTCTTTCCAGCCCGATCCTGCGATATAGCCACGAACAATCGCTTCAACCGCAACGGGTTTCAGGCGTTTTACCACCACGGCACGGCCTTCAACTTGGGGCAGATCTGCTGCGCTGACCACGTCTTCTGCACGCTCGCCGGTGAAATGGCTAGGTACTACGTCTTTTAGTTTATCAAACCAAAAGTTAGAAATAGCGGTGAGGATTTTGCCTTTTTCTGGAATTGGCTCGGCCAGAATTACGTCAAAAGCGGAAAGCCGGTCGGTAGCGATCATCAGCATGCGTGCATCATCAATCGCATACAAATCGCGCACTTTGCCCGAGTAAATCTTAGTCAGGCTGGTCAGGTTGGTTGTGGTAAGGCCGGTCATCGCAATTCCTTAAGGCATCAGAGTGGAGCAACAGGCCGCTATTTTGCCCGATTATTGGCTACTTTTGCATAAAAGCTGGCAAGTTCTTAGCCCAAAGGCCCCCCTGCACACTTTAAAAGCGAAGTTCTGTAGACACAGAGCTAAATGAGAAGAGGGAGAACACGGAGAAAACTTTAAGGAGTAGTTTTCTCCGTGAAACTCCGTGTGTCCTAGAGCTCTGTGTTTCAAGACGTGGGTTTGTGTTTTTGCATAAAAGCCGCCAGTTCCTGATCGGCTGGCGAGCCTTGGGTTAAGGCTTGAATAATGCGGTCTTGCTCGGCGTGGGATTTGTTTTGTGAAAGTTTGAATTTTCCGCTTAGTGATTCAATTTTAATTTCAAAGCTCACAATCGCCGCCTGCAAGCGCTGGATAAATTCGGCGGGCATGATATCTGGCCGCGCATAGGGCTCGCCTTCGTATTGGGAGACAAGGGTGGCTAAGGCCTGCGCGGGATTATCTAATAATTGAATCTGGCCGGTCACATGCACTGCGCTGTAGTTCCATGTAGGCACTTGTGGCCCGCAGGGGTAATAGCGATGCGAGATATAGCCGTGCGGGCCTTGGAAAATCGCCAAGACTTGAGCATTGTTTTGCCATGCCTGCCAATGTGGATTAGCCCTC
The DNA here is from genome assembly GCF_025352645.1 of Iodobacter sp. Lineage (GTDB taxonomy): Bacteria > Pseudomonadota > Gammaproteobacteria > Burkholderiales > Chitinibacteraceae > Iodobacter. The sequence continues at coordinate 9,111 of NZ_JANXSO010000058.1, forward strand.
GCGATATGGCCAACCAGCTTTTGCTCTTTTGCAATTAAAGTAAGCGGCAAATGGCTGGCAAACGCCTTGCCATCCACTTGGCTAATCAGCGTGGCGAAACCGTAATCATGAATAAATCCATGAAGGGTTTCGACGTCATCGACAGCAAAGGCGGCAGGGGTGTACATAGGGGCCTTTGAAAGCTAAGTTCTGCAGACACAGCAGGGAGAGCACGGAGCTCACAAACTAAACACCTAAATATCTTAAGGTTTTCTCCATGTGCTGCTTTTAACTCTGCGTTCTCTGTGTCTACAGATCTTGGGTTTTTTTAAACTATTGCATCCAGCTGCTGCAAGAGGTACAGCCGTTGGTAGATACCGCGATCTATCCGCATCAGCTCGTCGTGGTGGCCTTTTTCTGCGATGCGGCCGTGGTTCAGTACTATGATCTGGTCGGCGTCGCGGATGGTAGACAGGCGGTGGGCGATGGAGATCATGGTCACTTTACCGTGCAAGCGGCTGAGGGCCTGCTGGACGATTTGCTCGGTTTCGCTATCGATATGCGAGGTGGCTTCATCCAGCAGCAAGATGCGTGGCTTGCCTGCCAATGCGCGGGCGATGGCGATGAGCTGCTTTTGGCCGGTAGATAGCCGCGTGCCGCTCTCGCCCATATCGGTGTCGTAACCGTTTTCTAGGCTTAAAATCAGCTCGTGAACATTGGCTGCGATGGCCGCGGTTTGGATTTCTTCAAAGCTGAGGTTGCGGCCCATATCGATATTGTCGCGGGCGCTGGCAGCCAGCAGAAAAGGGTCTTGTGGTACTAAGCCGACACCGGCCCTAAACGCCGTGTCGCCAATTTCTAATAGTGGAAAACCATCGATTTCGATATTGCCAGCCTGCGGTGTATAAAAGCGTAGCAGTAAAGAGAGCAGGGTGGATTTACCGCTGCCGGTGTGGCCCACAATGCCGTAGAACGCACCGGCTGGAATATTCAGGGATAGATCGTGTAGCACTGGGTGCTTGGCGTCATAACCAAAAGCGACGTCTTTAAACTGCACCGCACCGCGACTGATCGCGCCTGCGCCTTCCCCGTTGGTGGCTTGTTTTTCGCTCAGCAATACATTTACACGGGCGGCAGACACCACTGCTTGCTGAATCTGGCTAAATTGCATGGTGATCTGAATCAGCGGCTCCACCACGCGGGCGATATAGCTAACAAAGGCGTACAGCACACCAATTTCTAGCCCGCTGAAGCTTTGCCGGCCAAACATCCAGATTACCGTGGCAAGCAGCGCCACGTTTAAGAAATCCAGCGCAGGGCGCAGCAGCCAAGCGTTGGCACGCAGCTCAGCCATGCGGGCGGCGTAGAGGCTGTGGTTGGTTTTTTCAAAGCGCGCGCTAAAGCGTTGCTCAGAGTTCGTTGCTTGTACTACGCTCATTCCAGCGATGGACTCGGCCATTTGTGCATTGATATCGCTGCGTAATTGGCGCGCTCTGGTGACCGAAGGCGCGCTCCAGCGCTGATACAGCCACACAATCAGAACCACGGCAGGAATCAAAATCAGTACGATCAGCATTAAGCGCCAGTTTAGCCACGCCATAGCCGCCAAGGTGCCGAGCACCACAATCAGGCTGTCTAGCATCACAAACAGTACTTGCACATAGAGTGCTTTAACCGATTCGGTATCGTTGGTCACGCGGCTAACCAGTTGGCCGGTGATGGCTTTATCAAAAAACGCCATGGGTAGCGCCAGCACATGGCTATAAACCTGCTCACGCAAGCGTTTGACCGAGCGCATCGCCACACCGGCAAGGCGCAGCAACTGCCAGTAGCGCAAGATAGACGCCGCCCAGCCGCAGGCTAGCGCACCGCCAAGCAGCATAAAAATCTGAGGCCAGTTTAAAACCTTGGGCAATAAGTGCTGATCGATAAACGCCTTGCCAAGCAAAGGCCCAGCGGCTTCTAGCAGCGCAGCGCAGATCAGAAAAAACAACCCCAGCCACAAATGGCGGCGCTCCGGCAGGGCAGCCTGGTTAAGAAGCGAAATGGCCTGCTTACGTTCGGACATTCAATAAACCTTTTTGGTTAATGCCAATATCAAATCTTTGGGGGCAAATTTAGTGTAAGGCTTAAAAACCCAAATCTTCAAACACAGAGGACACGGAGTTTCAGGGAGAAAACCTTCTCTCGAATGTTTTTCCTCCGTTGCCCTCCGTGTTCTCATTTCCTCCGTGGTTTAAGATTTGGGTTTATTTAATTACTCTTCCAAGCTTGCTTCCAGTTGTTGATAGCGCCATTGGCTGGCGTACCAGCCATCTTTTTCGACTAATTCCTGATGGCTGCCGCTTTCTACTACCTTGCCGTGCTTCAGCACCGCAATATGGTTGGCGTCGACTACGGCGGAGAGGCGGTGGCTGACGATAATCATGCTGCGTCCTTGTTTGGCATCCCTTAGGTGATCCAGAATTTGCGTTTCGGTCTGTGTATCCACCGCCGACAGCGCGTCGTCGAGCAGTAAAAGTGGTGCATCAGAAAGCAGGGCACGGGCGATGGCGACGCGCTGGCGCTGTCCACCTGAAAGCGATACGCCTTTTTCACCGACTGGCGTGGCATATCCATCCGGCAAGCGCAGGATATCGTCGTGCACCGCAGCCAGCTTGGCGACATGCTCGATCTCTGCTTGCGTGGCGTCTGGTTTAATCAAGGCAATGTTTTCTGCGACTGATGCCGAGAATAAAAACGACTCCTGCGGCACCCAGCTCATGCTGCCGCGCAACTGCTGCAGCTTATAGTCTTCAACATTAACGCCGTTCCAACGCACTGCGCCGCTTTGAGGATGGTACTGGCGCAGCAGCATACGCAGCAGGGTAGATTTACCCGAGCCGGTTGGGCCAACCAGCGCCAGTGTTTGCCCAGCAGCAAGAGTGAGAGAAATACCCGCCAGCGCGGCGTGGTTTTGTTCTGGGTAAGTAAATTCAATGGCATCAAAATTGAGCAAGCCACTGGGTGCGGCTTCAACGATGCCATGATCGTCTACAGTCAGTGGCTGGCTTAACAGCGGATCAAGCCGCTCCCATGCCGCCTTGCCGCGCTCTAAGAGGGAGAGCACCCAGCCTGCGGCAAACATTGGCCAGATCAGTTGGCCTAGATACATGCTAAAACTGGTCAGCTCACCAATGGTTAGCTCGCTATGCCAGACCAGATAGCCGCCTAAAGACAATGTTAATACACTGGCGGCGGTGAGCGTCATGCCAACGACTGGCTCAAAGGCCGCTTCCCAGCGCTGTGCGTCTAGGCTGGCTTTGGCCGCGTTGGCCGCCAAGTCAGAGAGCACCTTGCTGTTTCGCCCTTCTAAACCCAGCGCGCGCAGCGTTCTTACCCCAGCCAGCGTTTCTTGCACATGATCGTTCAGAGCCGAAAAACGTTGCAAAGAGTCGGTTGATGCCTGATGCACCTGACGGGATAGCCGCCAGAAACCAAATGCCATCAGCGGAAAAGGCAGCAGGGCAACGGCGGCTAAGCGCCAGTCTATGCCCAGTGTCATCATGGCCAGCACCAGGATCAGCGTCATCGAGCCATCAAAACCAGCCAGCATGGCTTCACCTGCGGCCATTTCTACTGCATCGATATCATTGGTACCGCGTGCCATTAAATCGCCGGTACGTTGGCGGTGGTAAAACGCTGGGCCCTGAGCCGCAAGCTTTTGGTAAAGCTGCACCCGCAGCTCAATGCCTAGGCGGTAGGCGGCAGTAAATAGCTGTAAGCGCCAGCCAACGCGCAAAAAATAAATGGCGAGGCCCATGAGGAGCAGCTCAGCCAGTTGCCAGAGCATGGCGTTATTGCTCATCGATTTGCTGACTAGGCCATCGATCAGAAACCCCACCTTGCGCGGAATCCATACCGTGAGCACCGCCACGGCAAATAGCATTAACGCCGCCAAAATATAGGCACGCCAGTGGCGGCGGACAAAATCGCCCAATAATTTAAACAGCGTCATATGTGTGTGATCTCGAAATGGCTAAGTGATATTTTTTCTTTAAGCGCAAGAGTTTATCTGGGAAACAGTAAGCTGAGAAGCAAGTAATTACGCTGGTTTGTGGCTTAAATGTACACTGGCTTGGGCTATGTTTATTGTGGCTGGCTGCGGTTTTTAGGTGCAGGCTGTTAATATTCGCCAGATCAGTAAATCATTCAATTAAGAGAGAATTCATGTCTTCCCATTACGACGTCCTTATTCTTGGTGCTGGCATGGCGGGCTTAAGCTGTGCACGACGTTTGCACGATGAAGGCAAAAAAGTATTGCTGCTTGAAAAAGCCCGTGGCCTAGGGGGGCGTATGGCTTGCAGGCGCACAGAAAAAGGCGCTTGGGATCATGGTGCTCAATACTTTACCACCAGTGATGCTGGTTTTTCTGCGCAAGTTGCGGCTTGGCAGCAGGCAGGCTGTGTAGCCGAGTGGAGCGCTAAGATTCAGGCTTGGGATGGCCAACGCTTCACCAAGCCTAGCAAAATGCAGCGCTGGGTGGGTGTGCCTGCCATGAATTCGCCGCTGCATGCTCTGGCCGATGGGCTGGATATATTGTTTGATGTAAACGCGGAGTCACTGCTGCAGTTGGAGGGCGTGTGGCAACTGAAGGCAGAGGATCAAAGCTGGCAGGCTAAGCAGGTGGTGCTGACCACGCCACCTGAGCAACTCAGCAGCTTACTGCCCGCAGAGCACGCACTCACTACATTAGCCGCATCGTGCCAGATGGAGCCATGCTGGGCGCTACTGATTCATTCTGCTAGGCCGATAGATTTGCCTTTTGATGGCTTGTTTATTAATCAGGGGCCGTTTACTTGGCTGGCTAGAAACACCAGCAAGCCAGGCCGTGGCGGAGAAGAAAACTGGGTGGCACATGCCTCGCCAGAGTGGTCACGCGAGCATCTGGCTTTAACGCCAGATAAAGCCTGTGCCATGCTGACGCGTGCTTTTGGCGACGTGTTCCACGATATGCCGCTCGAGCATTTACCGGTGTTTAAACTGCTAAAAATGAGCGCCCACCGCTGGCGCTTTGCAAGTGGAGCCTTGGCAGAAGGCACAATGCCGTATGCAGTGAGTGCAGATGGCTTAGCGCTAGCTGGGGATTGGCTGGCTGGGGGCAAAGTGGAGGGCGCTTACCGCTCAGGCTTTGCACTGGCTGGGGCTTTGCTAGCAGCCTGTCGGACTTAGGACTGACCTACTGCAAAAACGCCGGATTCGGCCATATTCCACGCATTTTTTCGTTAAAAAGCTAGCTATTTGCCTCAAAAATGCGTGAAATCTGTCTCGAATCGGTCATTCTTTCGCTACGGTCGCCAAAGTCAGACAGACTGCTAGCGGCGTAATACCGGTTTTGTAGGGTGGGCAAAAGCTTTATCTTGCCCACGCGCACATCCAATCAACTCAGCATATTGAAGTCTAAAACGGCATATCGCCGGTTCTGAATTCCACACCGAGCTCTTCTGAAAGGCTAAGCATTTCTTCGTCATCCGTGCTTTTGGCTAGCCAACCGCCGTAGCAATCGCCTTCGGTGGCCCAGTTCCAAAGTGTATAGCCTTGCGATCTAAGCTGTCCGTAAGCGGCTTCCATCAGATCTGGCACGCTGGTATTGTCTAGAAAATCATCATCGTCGGTGTCTTCAACGCCCCAATCAATGCTGATCTCTACCCGCTCTGCCAGTGCGTCTATGCTGGCAATAAATGACTCGGTGTCTTTCCAATCGACAAAGAAACCAGATTCCCAATCGATCACATCTTTGATAATCCAGATGACTTCGGTTTCCTCATCATCTTCACTATCGTCTAAGTTAGCGACTTCTTCCTCAAAGGCTGCCCATTGAGCTTCTACAGCGGCAAGGTCATCAAGGTTAATGAGTTCAAAAAGTCGCTTAACGGATTGTTCCTTAGTAGTGCTCATGGAGGGCTCCTTTGCTGCAGTTGCTAATATAAATAAGAAGGTATGGATTGCGTTATAAGTTGAATGACAAGCAAACCCAGAGATAGTTTCTGCTGTATTGATACTTACTATTGGCATAATAATACAGTCAAGGCATAGCTTGCACTTCGCTTTTAGGCAGCTGCAAGTAAGATGCTACATTGCTTTGTTTAAGCCTATGTGAATAGCGCTCATTTATGGGTTTGGTTACTTCGTTACCCTTGGTTTGCTTTCCATATTGCAGTGAGTATGGAAAGAAATGAGGGATAGAGCACACGATTGCCATGGGCGCTTAAATGATCGCCATCAAAAAATAAAGGTTGCTTACCATCAAAGGCCGAGCAGTTTTCTGTATTGCAGAGGATGGGGATGGTGTCCCAAACCACAAGCTTGGGGTGCTTAGTTTGCAGTGTGCTGATGGTGCGTATTACTGGTTGGCTCATGGTTTGTAAGAAATGACGGCTAATGCTTAGCCCACCACGGCAAACGGGGTTTTGCGCGTTAAACCAATCCGCACAACGAAATGCGGGTGATTTAAATATGGGTTTAGGGGCATCCAACATTACAATCAGTGATGCTTGTTCTAGGCGAGTGATGATCTCTTCGGCTTCTTTTACCACTTGCTCGCGCATCTCTGGGCTATCTGCAGTTTTGTTGGAGTCGATGACTTGATCATCTTGAAACGTAACCCATTGATCACTTAAGCGTGGCATACGTAAAGAAGCTAAGAAAACCACATCACCTGGCGCTGAGTTTTTTTCTATTTCAGCGAGGGATTCGCTAATAAAGCGTTTGCAATCAGGATTGGCGGTGTAGCGCAGGTTGGCAATGGCGCAGCCAGCGGCGGAGTAAGAGAAAACTTCTACGCCTTGTTGATCGCTTAACATCCTTAACATGGTGCGGTAAGCACCTGTGTGCGAATCTCCCATTACAAAAATTTTGCGCTTAGTGAAATGGCGGGCGATGGGGGGATAGTTGTTGGCGGAGCCCCAAGGCTCTGGATACCAATTTTGTGCATCTTTGGTGACGCTAAGACTGAGTAACGGCTGAGCTTTAAAGATAAATTGGGTGCATATAAAGCTCAAAATAATAAAAGAAACGCCTGCACCGACAATTTGCCAATTTGGTTTGCTATGAAGCAATGGATGCTTGCGAATAGGCTTTTCAATAAAGTGATAGGAAAAAACACTTATTAAGGTTGTTAGCAGCGCGGCAGTAATTAAATAGATAGGCTGATCTAAACCTACAGTCCATCTAAACATCGCTAGTATTGGCCAATGCCATAAATAAAGTGAATAGGATATTTTTCCGATATAAACAAGCGGTAAAGGCTGTAGTGCTTTTTTTAATAAACCTTGGTTCGATGCATTGGCAACCCCCGAAATCAGTAAAATGGTACCGCTACTGGCCAATAGCGCCCAAGGAAAGGGGAATGACTTCGGCTCAGAATAAACAAACCCTAAGGCAATTAAAGCAAAGCCTAAAAATAGCGCAATATTGGAAGTGTGTTTTTGCTGGGCTAAACACGTATTTTTCTGATGTAAAATAAATAAAATGGCGCCACTGGCTAATTCCCAAAAGCGGCTAGGAAGTAGGTAATAAGCATGCTCTGGTGATGTTTTTGTTTCATAGGCTGCATAAATAAGAGAGCTAAGCAGTAACAGTGGTAGTAGATAGCGAGATAAAAAACCAATGATATTAGATTTTTGATTAAATTTTATCCAAATAAAAAATATAAATGGAAACAATAAGTAAAATTGTTCTTCTACGGCCAAAGACCAAGTATGGGTAAAGGCATTGAATTCGACGCGGGGAGAAAAATAACCGTCGTTAAACCAAATTAAGGCAAAATTACTTAAGCCTGCAAAGGCATATAAGGCGGTATTGTTGCTGCTATTGCTTAGCCATGATGCAGGTACCAAAAGTGTTTGAATCAGGCCCACTATGACCAAGCAGGCGAGGAGTGCAGGGTAAATCCTGATAATCCGCCGCGCATAAAATTGGAGTGTAAAACTAAGAAAATAAGCTTGATTATGCTTAGCAAGGCTGCTGCTCACTACATAGCCCGAAATCACAAAAAAAACATCCACCCCAGCAAAACCACCTGGTAATAACAGGGGATTGAAATGAAATAAAATCACGGATAGCACGGCGATGGCTCGCAGGCTATCAATCTCTGGAATATAACCTCTGGAGGACGGTGTGTTCATAGTGTTTTAATTATCTGCTATGAATAGATTATTGTTTTTTGTTTTTGGCGTTTAATTGAGCCGCTTGATTTAGCTAGGCCCTTATTCATAGCATAAAATAGATTTTTTACATAACGGATGTTACGCGGTAAGGGTAAATAGTTGTATTTCACTAAACTACACGAAAAATACGAACAGACACTAGATAGTGGCCATTCCTTGTGCCCTGATTATGTCTCTTGCTTAATAACGCCTACGTAAATCAATTTTTTCAACTGCACTTTGCTTTGGCATGACGGGTTGTATCCCAATCCTATCAACTTAGGCACACCATGTAGGGTGGGCAAGGTGGTTTATCTTGCCCACGCGGATGGCACACAGCGTGGGCAAAAAACGCGCCCACCCTACACATAGTCCATTAAGCAAGAGGCATAATCAGGAGAAATAAAGTAGCAGCCAGCCTAGCTGGTTTTGTTGCGTGTTTTTCGTGGAAGAATAATTGTTATCTATAACATCATCTATATAAAAAACCCGCATAAAGCGGGCTAGTAAATTATTTTATTTTCCAATACAAAAGCGGCTAAAAATCACGCCAAGTAAATCGTCTGAAGTAAATTGCCCAGTGATTTCGCTGAGTGCGTTTTGGGCTAGGCGTAGCTCTTCGGCAAAGATTTCAATTTGCAAATAAGCGATATCAGCGGTAGCAAGGTGGGCTGCCGCACGGCGAATGGCGTTGAGATGGCGCTCACGGGCGATAAACACGCTGTCGTCATTGCCGTGCCAGCCAACCAAGGTGAGTAGCTTGCTACGCAGCTCAGTTAAGCCAATGCCGGCTTTGGCCGAAACGTGGATTTCATTATCGGCCACGATGCCTGGCACATCACCGGTTAGATCAATTTTGTTAAATACCCGTAGCACGGGTAGTTGTGGCGGCAGTTTATCCAAGATGGCTTGATCGTCTGCAGTGATGCCTTCGCGGCTGTCGATCAGCAGCAGGGCGAGTTCGGCCTTGGCAATGGCTGCCCAAGTGCGCTCAATGCCGATTTTCTCAACGGTATCGGTGGTGTCACGTAAGCCTGCGGTATCAATAATATGGGCAGGAACGCCGTCAAGCTGGATCAGTTCTCGCACCGTATCGCGGGTGGTGCCAGCAATGGCGGTAACAATGGCGATTTCTTCGCCTGCTAGCGCATTCATTAGGCTGCTTTTACCCACATTTGGCTGGCCAATGAGCACAACATGCACGCCTTCACGCAGCATTTTGCCTTGGGTGGCGGTGCCAAGTACCCGTTGTAGCTGGCTTTGTAGCTCTAGCAACTTGCCGTGGGCATTGGCGGCTTCCAGAAAATCGATATCTTCTTCAGGGAAGTCTAGCGTGGCTTCAACTAGCATGCGCAGGGTGATTAGCTCGTCAACCAGTACATGAATCTCTCGCGAGAACGCACCATCCAGTGATTTAAGCGCTGATTTTGCGGCAGCGGTAGATTGGGCGTCGATCAGATCGGCAACGGCTTCGGCTTGGGCCAAATCCATTTTATCGTTTAAGAAGGCACGTTTACTGAACTCGCCCGCTTCGGCAAAGCGCGCACCTAGCTCAATGCAGCGTGCTAACAGCATTTGCATCACAATCGGCCCGCCATGGCCTTGCAGCTCGATCACGTCTTCGCCGGTAAAAGAGTTGGGGCCTGGGAAGTACAGCGCAATCCCTTCATCCACTACGCTGCCATCTGCTGCTTTGAAGCGGGCAAAGTGGGCGTAGCGGGGTTTAAGTGGCTTGCCGATCAGTTGATCGGCGATATCGCCCAGATTGCGGCCAGAAATACGAATAACGCCCACACCACCTCGACCGGGGGCGGTGGCAATGGCGGCGATGATGTCGGGGGTGTAGAGCATGGCGAACTCGGTGTGGGGATTAAGTGAAACTTTCTTCATAAGCGGTACAAAGCAGGATGCGCCAGCCTTGTGGTGTTTGAATCAGATTATACGTGGTATGGAACTGCCACGGCGCTGGCTGTTTGCGCTCAATTTGCCAATCGATATCTACGATGGCGTGTTGAGTACCCTGCAAAAATAGCTGATTAATTTTAAAGCTAGCCTTTAAAAAGCCTTGCTCTGTATACCACTGGCAAAGTTCTTGCATATTGTTTGCCGTGGCATCTGGGCTAGAAAAATGTGTGTATTGCCCATGCTGAGCAATCCCTGAAGGCATGGCAAATAGCGCTGCAATGCTCAGGCTATTCTGCTGATTGTAAGCAAGGCAGTAGCTATTAAAAAATTGCTCAATTTCGGCATGGATGTGCTGTGTTGTCATCACAAAAAATCGACTGCTCTGAAATGAAAACGCCGCCCGAAGGCGGCGTTATTTAGGCGAATGGCTTATTAAGTTTTAGCTAGCTTAACAGGCTTATCGTTATCTGCTTTTTCAATCTGGCGCGTGATAAACCATTGCTGAGTAATGGAAATCACGTTATTAACGACCCAGTACAGTACCAAACCGGCAGGGAAGAAGAAGAAGAACACACTGAACATCAGCGGCATAATTTTCATCATCTTAGCTTGCATCGGATCCGGCGGTGGTGGCGACAGCGATGTTTGGATATACATCGAGATAGTCATCAATACTGGCAGCACGTAGTAAGGATCTTTCACTGATAAGTCAGTGATCCAGAACATCCACGGCGCTTGGCGTAATTCAACCGATGCCAGCAGTGCCCAATAGAGTGCAATAAACACAGGAATTTGCACCAGCATCGGCAGACAACCACCTAGCGGGTTCACTTTCTCGGTTTTATACATTTCCATCACGGCTTGCTGGAACTTCATCTTGTCATCGCCGTGTTTAGCTTTAAGCTGTTCCATGCGCGGTGCAAGCTTGCGCATTTTAGCCATTGAGCGGTAGCTGGCGGCGGCGAGTGGGAAGAACATCGCTTTGATCAGCATGGTCAGTAGAATAATTGACCAACCCCAGTTGCCTACTATTTTGTGGATGAAATCCATCACGGCGAAGATAGGTTTAGAGAAAATGGTGAAAATCCCATAATCTTTAATTAGATCAAAGCCTTGCGATACGGTTTCAAGTACACGTGTTTCTTCTGGGCCAACAAACAATGGCACGGTTGTTTCGTACTTGGCATTGGCTGCAACCGCTGGCAAATCGATAATCACACCCGCAGAGTACAAGCCATCTGGCAGCTTTTTCAGCTCGTAGCGAACGCCATTTGCACCGCCTACAGCAGGTGCACCCACTGGGGATACAATCCATGCGGTAGCAAAGTAATGTTGCAACATGGCAACCCAGCCGTCTTTGGCAGTTTGCTCATAATCGCCTTCACCCTTGTCTAGCTTGCTGAAGTCCACCTTTTGGAATTTCTTCTTGTCGGTGTAAACAGCGGGGCCAGTAAAGGTGGTTGCGCCCATATGGCCGCCGCTACCTTCAGGTGTTTTGCCATCACGCAGCAGACGGAAGTAAGCCGATGCGGTTAAAGGCTTGCTTGTGCCGTTAACGATTTCGTACTTCACATCAATCAGATAGCTATTACGCTTAAAGGTGTACACCTTAGCGATTTTTACACCATCTGGGCCCGCAGCTTCCAAACGAACCGCAACTTCATTTTGACCATCGGCCAATTGGTAAGCGCTTTGGGTACTGGTGAAGGTGCTTTTATGCGTAGGCAGGCCAGCACCGATCAAGCCGGTTTGGGCTACATAGATATGCTCGCCTTCGTCTTGTAGTAGTGCAAATGGCTTTTTAGCATTATCAATCATGCCATGCTTAAGCAGCTCTACACGGCGAAGATCGGCACCGGTGGTGTCGATTTCAGCATTGAAGAGGTCGGTTTTTACCGTAATGCGCTGACCGCGTTGCAGTCTGCCAGCATCTTGAGGTGCTTGGCCTGGGGCAGCTTGGGGTGTAGAGCCATTGGTGGCGCTTGCTGTAGCAGCAGGCGTGGTTTTTATTTGAGGGTAACGCTGTTCCATCCACTTCTGCCAGAAGAAGAGGATGCCGAATGACAACGCGATAAAGAGGATGAGTCTCTTGGTATCCATTGGTGCTCGAAATGGTATGCGGATTTATGGTACCGGATCATGGCCGCATCCACCCCAAGGGTGGCAACGGCACAGCCGGCGAATAGTTAGCCAGCTCCCTTTTATCACACCGTAGCGTGTAACAGCTTCAATGCCGTATTGGGAGCAAGTTGGCGTGTAGCGACAGCGGGCCCCAAGGAGCGGGCTAATAGTAAACCGATAAAGTGTCAGTAGTGCGACGATTATTTTCGACATTTGTGAATCTTGCCGAGCAGTGAAATAAGTGCTTCACGTGCTGCAGCGCCTTCTTTTCGCCCAAATGGTCGACGTGCACGTACCACCAGATCGATGCCGGTTACTTTATTTGCGTTCAGGCGAAATGTTTCTCGCACTGTGCGTTTGATGTAATTGCGGCCAACTGCCCGTTTGTCTGTTTTTTTCCCGACGACAACGCCAAGCCTAGCGTGATCTAGCCCGTTGGGCTTGCCAAGTACTTGAAAGAAATCGTTGGAAGAAGAACAGCGCAAACTAAAAACGGATGAAAATTCATCCGCTTTTAGCAGGCGCATATTGCGCGCAAAACCAGTTTGGGAGTGTCCCAACAAAGCTTAGCATCAAGGTTATGCCCGCAATTAAGCGGTCAAAACCTTGCGGCCCTTTGCGCGGCGAGCGTTAACAACGCGAACGCCGCCAACTGTTTTCATGCGGGCACGAAAACCGTGAGTGCGTTTGCGTTTGATAACTGAAGGTTGAAATGTACGTTTCATAATATTGGATCCCTGCCAAACAAAATCGAAGTAAACCGCCGTTTATATGCCTTCTATGGCCTTGTGTCAATGTATTTTATTAAGCGACATCATAATCGGGCTGTGGATAAGTCGTGGGTGAAGCGGTACAATCGCCCCTCGTTCTCTTTTGAAAACATCACCGTTTTCGTCGTGAGCCCCCAGTGTGGGGCTGTTTTGTATCTTTGCAGATCACGGCGAACAGGATACCCCTATGTCTGTGCTGGAAAATTGCTGGCCCCACTGCCTTGCTGAGTTGGAGCGTCGTTTGGGCGCGGACCAGTTTCGTATTTGGATTAAACCGCTTACGGTAGAAATGACCGATGAGGGTTTAAACCTGATCGTGCCGAATCAGATCTTTTTACAATTTATCCGTGATCGTTATCTTGGAATGATTGAAGAAGCCGCGGCAACTTTTGCCATAGGTGGCGATGCGCCAGTTATTGCTTTGCGTGTTGGTGTAATGCCAAGGCCGGTGGCTGCCTTACAAGCCAGCAGCCAAGAGGGCGGTGTTGCTAAGCCTGCGCCTGCCAAGGCCGTGATCAGCGCTTCGGCGGCTAATCATGAAACCACGCGGCTTAATCCTAATTTTACTTTTGAAACGCTGGTTACCGGTAAGGCCAACCAGTTGGCACGCGCTGCGGCCATTCAAGTGGCAGAAAACCCCGGTGTCAGCTACAACCCGCTGTTTGTATATGGTGGCGTGGGCTTGGGTAAGACTCACTTGATTCAATCTATTGGTAACTATGTGCATCAGCGCAATCCTGGTGCAAAGATTCGTTATATTCACGCCGAAAAATACGTGCAAGACGTGGTGCGTGCCTACCAGCACAAAGCGTTTGACGAATTTAAGCGCTACTACCATTCGCTAGATTTACTACTGATCGACGATATTCAGTTTTTTGTGGGCAAAGATAAAACCCAAGAAGAATTCTTCTACGCCTTTAACGCCCTTGTTGAAGCGCACAAGCAAATTATTATTACCTCGGATCGCTATCCAAAAGAAATTGACGGCTTGCAAGAGCGTTTAACCTCGCGTTTTTCATGGGGCTTAACGGTGGCGATTGAGCCGCCAGAGCTAGAAATGCGCGTGGCGATTTTGATGAAAAAGGCCGAGCGTGAAAACTTTAAGCTCGATGCCAATGTGGCGTTTTTTGTGGCCAAACATATCCGCTCTAATGTGCGAGAGCTAGAAGGTGCGCTGAAACGGGTATTGGCTTATTCGCGCTTTACCAATCAGCCGATTACACTAGATGCAGCTAAAGAAGCGCTGAAAGATATTTTGGCGTCTGGCAGCCGTCAGGTATCGGTCGAAAATATTCAGAAAACGGTCGCAGATTTTTATAAAATCAAGATTGCAGATATGCACTCTAAAAAGCGCACTCGGGATATTGCAAGGCCAAGGCAAATTGCCATGGCCTTGACTAAAGAACTGACCCAAATGTCTTTACCGGCAATTGGTGAAGCTTTTGGCGGGCGCGATCACACCACTGTGCTGCATGCCTGCCGTACCATTGAAGAAATGCGCGGTAGCGATAGCGAAATTGCTCACCAGTACGGTGTGCTGCTGCAAATGCTGCGTAGTTAATCCTTAGCGTGGCGGCTTAGTTGCCACTGCTGCACTACCGCTTGTTTAAATACAATGTGCGTTTATGCGTTTTGTATAAAAAAAGGCGGGTTTTGTAAGTTTGGATGTTGCTGTGCTTATTTAACATGGCGAAGCGCCATTCATTCCCTACACATGCTGTAAATCGGTTAGAATCCTGCGGTTAAACCCATTTTTCGGAACGAGGCGCCATGCAACTCTTGCAAGCCGAACGCGATGCGCTCCTGAAGCCGCTGGCCACGGTCACCGGTATTGTTGAGCGCAGGCACACCCTGCCCATCCTCTCGAACGTGTTGATCAGGAAGGATGGTGACGCCCTGTCTTTTACCGGCACCGATCTTGAAATTCAGATCAGTAGCCGTCAGGCGGAAGGCTTTTCTGGCGATGATTTCGCCATTACAGTTGCGGCTAAAAAGCTGTCTGATATCTTGCGTGCTATTGCGGATAAAACCGTGGTTAGCATGGAAGAGGCTGATGGCCGTCTGACGATTAAGGCCGGCAAAAGCCGCTTTAATCTGCAAACGCTGCCCGCGGCTGATTTCCCGCAGCTTGCGGTAGATACCAATTTGCGCGCCACGATCCGTATGCCACAAGGCCAGTTAAAAGCCTTGCTTGGGCGTACGCAATTTACGATGGCGCACCAAGACATCCGTTATTACTTGAACGGCTTGTTTATGGTTACTGAAGGCAATCTGCTGAAACTGGTTGCCACTGATGGCCACCGTTTAGCCTTTGCCTCAGCTGAAATCCTTGGTGATTTTGCTAAGAACGAAGTGATCTTGCCGCGCAAAACCATTTTAGAGCTGTACAAATTACTGGCCGATTCGGATGACGAAGTCACCATCGATATCGCCAGCAATCAAGTGCGCTTTGCTTTTGGCAATATTGTGATTCACAGCAAGGTAGTGGACGGTAAATTCCCCGACTACAACCGCGTGATTCCACAAAATAATGATAAAGGCCTGTTGATTGAGCGCCAGATGTTATTGGCCTCTATGCAACGCGCTGCGATTTTATCGAATGAAAAATTCCGCGGCGTGCGCTTAGTGCTTACCGACGGCCTGCTTAAGATCATGTGTAATAACAATGAGCAGGAAGAAGCCCAAGAAGAAGTTGAAGTGGCTTACAGCGGTGCGCCACTCGATATTGGTTTTAACATCCAATATCTGCTGGATGTACTGACCAATACATCGGTTGAAACGCTGCATTTCTCCTTTGGCGATGTCACTTCTTCGGTACTGGTTACTATTCCAGATAACGAGCATTTCAAATACATTGTGATGCCAATGCGTATCTAGCTTCGGTAAGTTTACGAGTAAGGTCGGGGTTGCCCCGGCCTTTTGCATTTGTAAGATGTTAGATTTAGGCCTGTTGCGAAGAATAATTCGCACTGTTTTTATGATTTTGATTGGCTTTGTTTCAAGCTTTTGGGCTTGAACACACTGCGTACATCTTTATAAAAATTTAGCTTGGCCAAAAATGGGCCAAGCTCGTATGTTGATTTAAGGAATTAGCAATGTCTGAGCAACAAGAATATGGCGCCGATAGCATTAAAATTCTGAAAGGTCTTGAAGCCGTTCGGAAACGTCCGGGCATGTATATTGGTGATACACAGGACGGCAGCGGCCTGCACCATATGGTGTTCGAAGTGCTGGATAACGCCATTGACGAGTCGTTAGCAGGGCATTGCGACACTATTAAAGTGATTATTCATGCCGATAACTCCATTAGCGTGGAAGACAACGGCCGTGGTATCCCAACGGATATCAAAGAAGACGACGAATTTAAGCGCTCTGCCGCCGAAATCGTCATGACCGAGCTGCACGCCGGTGGTAAGTTTGACCAGAATAGCTACAAGGTATCTGGCGGGCTGCACGGTGTGGGTGTATCGGTGGTGAATGCACTGTCTGACTGGCTGAAGCTGACTATTCGCCGCAATGGCAAAGCGCATAGCATGGAGTTTCGTCAAGGTGAAGCGGTTGCGCCGCTGGCCGTGATTGGCGACACTGAGCGCCGTGGTACCGAAGTGCACTTTATGGCTTCGATCGAGACTTTTGGCCTGGTTGAATACCACTTCGAGATTCTGGCAAAGCGTATTCGCGAGCTGTCTTTCCTGAATAATGGTGTAAAAATCCAACTGCTAGATCGCAGCCACGGCAAAGAAGAAAACTTTGCCTATGAAGGCGGCGTAAGCGGTTTTGTGCAGTATATGAATCGCAATAAATCCGTATTGCACCCACATATTTTCCATGCGGTTGGCGAAAAAGACGGCATGATTGTGGAAGTAGCGATGCAATGGAATGATTCCTACCAAGAATCCGTGCAATGCTTTACCAATAACATCCCGCAAAGGGACGGCGGCAGCCATATGACGGCGCTGCGCCAAGTGATGACCCGTACGCTTAATCAATATATTGAGCAAAACGATCACGCTAAAAAAGCCAAGGTAGAAACCTCTGGCGACGATATGCGCGAAGGCCTGACCTGCGTGCTATCGGTGAAAATGCCTGATCCAAAATTCAGCAGCCAGACTAAAGATAAGTTAGTTTCTAGCGAAATTGGCCCGGTTGTCAGCGAAGTCATCAGCCAAGCCTTGGCCGATTTCCTCTTAGAAAACCCAAGTGACGCCAAAATCATCTGCGGCAAGATTGTAGATGCAGCCCGCGCCCGCGATGCTGCCCGCCGTGCCCGTGAGCTAACCCGCCGTAAAGGCGTATTAGATGGCCTAGGCCTGCCGGGTAAACTGGCGGATTGCCAAGAAAAAGACCCTGCAAAATCTGAAATTTACCTCGTCGAGGGTGATTCTGCGGGTGGATCTGCCAAGCAAGGCCGTGATCGTAAGTTCCAAGCGATTCTGCCTTTGAAAGGTAAAATCCTGAACGTAGAACGCGCACGTTTCGATAAAATGATCTCTAGCCAAGAAGTCGGCACGCTGATTACCGCGCTAGGTTGCGGTATTGGTAAAGACGATTTTAATATCGACAAACTGCGCTACCACCGCATCATTATCATGACCGATGCGGACGTGGACGGCTCGCACATCCGTACTCTGTTGCTCACCTTCTTTTATCGCCAACTGCCGGAGCTG